>NZ_LADY01000037.1:0-186717 GCF_000961715.1 Roseovarius sp. BRH_c41
GTGAAACGAGCCGCCAAGGCGGATCCGAGCGCGCTCTGCAGGCAGCTCGTCAGGCCATTTCCGAACTCGGACCGGACGCAAATCGCCAAGCGCTGCTGATGCGCGCCGATGCAATCTGGAGGCTCTCAAGTAGCGTCAAATCCTGAGGCGTGGTGCCTGTGGATATATTGTAATTAAGGGTACAAAAGTGTCCCCAAATGCCCTGAATCCGCAGAATCTGATTAATTAGGGCACAGTGACAGCTGTGCTTCAGCGGACCCGGGATGAGATCACCGCCATGACCCTTATGGCCAAGATGCATCAATCCGCCCGATGCGTGTCGCCGCATGACTTCCAGTATTGTTCGGCCTGCGTGGAGAAAACGCCCGATTTGGTACTTCGGCATTGGCGCTTTGCGTGGTCGATGACCTGCGAGGTCTGTGGACAGACCCTCGCAACGAAGCGGCTAACCGAAGCCGTATCAGACCGGCTTCTTGCGCGCGCTGCTCGCGGCGCGCAAGCTTTGAAAACGGCTGTCGCGACGAACGATCTCAGGCGGCTGCGCCGGATGGATTTGACCCTGCATGTCGTATCGATGCAGGACTTTGGCCGCTCAGCGTCCGTCATCTCCGCCAACGAGCGCGAAAGGTTGATGGCGCTCGCCGCAGTCGGTGTCGGCATGGCCCGTCCCTTGTTGGGGGCGGCCATCATCCTGCGAGGAAACGATCGGGCGGTCCGGGAATTGCGCCGCGCCTTTCCTCGGCATCGGCGGGTGATCGAGCGGATCCGTAGATTGTCGGAGAACCTTGATCGACGGCTTCCGGACCAACCTGAAGCAGTTCATGTGCCTAAGCAGGAAACACGTGAAACGAGCCGCCAAGGCGGATCCGAGCGCGCTCTGCAGGCAGCTCGTCAGGCCATTTCCGAACTCGGACCGGACGCAAATCGCCAAGCGCTGCTGATGCGCGCCGATGCAATCTGGAGGCTCTCAAGTAGCGTCAAATCCTGAGGCGTGGTGCCTGTGGATATATTGTAATTAAGGGTACAAAAGTGTCCCCAAATGCCCTGAATCCGCAGAATCTGATTAATTAGGGCACAGTGACACCCGCGGCGACCAATCATCTACGCCGCTTTGCGCGCGAGCAATTTGGACGTGGGCGCGGCGTCTTGTGGGCCTCGCAGATCAAGGGGCTGGAGCGACTAACGGATGGAAATGCCTTCGCTCTCTGCACCCCAACGGGCTCAGGTAAGACCATGGTTGCCAATCTCGCACTCGTCAAAGAGCTGCTACTTGCGCCTCCCGAACCCGGAGCGCCAGGTCGGCTCGCCCTCTACCTCGTACCGTCGCGCGCCTTGGCAGGCGAGGTCGAAGCGAAACTCAGCTCCGAATTCCGAGGCGAGAACGTCGTGATCACTGGTCTCTACGGAGGGACGGACTGGGGTATCACCGATAACTGGCTAACGACGGAAACGCCCACGGTTCTCATCGCCACCGTCGAAAAAGCCGAGGCGCTGATGCGCTATGTTGGCAGGCTGCTAATTGATCGTCTAGCTTTGCTCATCATTGACGAGGCGCATCAGGTGGTCGTGGCGGGGACGCCCAAGACAATGCGCGACCTGGCGGCACACGGCGATCGATCCATTCGACTTGAAAGCTTGGTATCTCGTATCCTAGTGCTCAAGCCAAACATTGCGCGGATCGCGCTGACTGCGGTTGCCGGCGGCGCGGCACCGCCAGTATCGCGATGGATTGAGGGCGATGATGCCGCTGTACCAGTTGGTCTCGGCTATCGAAGCAGTCGTCAGCTGGTCGGGGTGCTGGAATGCCGCCCCAAACAGTCCCCTTTCATCACTTTGGAACTGAATAACGGGCAGCCACTCTATGTTCGAGGTCGCGATGCGCCCGTGTTCCTTGCGCTCGGCATGCCGCCGATGCCTGACCCGCCAGCGGGCGTTAAGAACAGCCTGCATCATTATGTGCAGATCCACACGCTGTGGACGGCGCTGCATCTCGCCCCGAGCGGCCGGCGCATACTGGTGTCAGTTACTCAGGGTCCAGATCGCATAATGCGTCGCTATGCCGAGGCATTTGATCTGCCAGGTTGGTCTGCAATCGCCCCCTTTACGCCGAAAACTGAAAACGCGCGGCGGCTCTTCGATGAGGCGCGCGCGGCCTGTGTCGACTATTGTGGCGAGGGGTCAAGCGAAGTCCGCCTACTTGATCGCGGCATCGCCTCTAGCCATGGTCAAATGCCGCAACGGCTTCGGCGCTTAATGGTTGAACTGATTGATAAGCAGGTGTGTCCGATCACGGTCGCCACCGCGACATTGACCGAAGGGGTCAACCTACCTTTCGATCTTATCATTCTTCCGAGCCTAGAGCGTATCGTTGAATTCGGCACTAATGGCGCGCCAGTAACCGACATCATTCCTACCTCCGAATTCCGCAACCTCGCTGGGCGCGCAGGACGGCCCGGGGCGGCGGAAGCGATGGAAGGCCTTACTCTGGTCTGCGTGCGAATGGCGAACAGCGCGACGGCGGCCAGTAAACAAGACGAACAGCGTAGGCAACGTGACGCTTATGTCGCAAACCTCAACCGGATGCTCCATCTACTGGCGCTCGAGGAGTCGGCCGATCTCGTGGTCTATGCACCGCTGCAGACATTGCTGGCGTCTATTTGGACAAAATTGCGGGATCACCTCGGACTGCGAACCGTGGCCGACCTACACAACTTCCTTGAGCAGACGATGCCGGAGGAGGTCGGGACTGATCTTGGCGTCGGTTCGCCAGCACTGCTCGACATGTTAGGTGACAGTCTTGACGAACTCGATGGCGTGATCATCGCTGCCGTCGACGAAATCGAGAAGCTGGAAGGCTTGCCCCCAGCTTTGCTTGAAGCCGCCTTGAGCCGTGTGTGGAAGCGGACCTTCACACGATACTCAAGTGCCGTGGAGGGTTGGATGGAGGCAGCCTTCATCAAGCGCGGTCAGGCGGTGGTCGAACGTCTTTATCCGGACCCGTTTCAGCGGCGAACCCTCTATCAAATCGGCTTCACACCCTATGTCGGTCGCCAGTTCCAGCAGGTGTCGCCTCAGATCAACGCTGTCCTCAAGGAAGCAGCCGATTATGGTCGGCGAACTCCGGAGGCGCGCTTTGCGATTTTCTGGCAGATCGGGGAGTTGGTGCGAACCGGTCGAGGGTTCGGGTTTACTTCACGTGGCGCGACTGAAGCCGCGCTAATCGCACGATGGCACGAAATCGCTGGCTGGTGGTTGCAACGCGAAGGTGCTCCGCCGCCACCGCCGGTGGAGTTGAGACGATGGCAGGGGTTCGTCGCGAACAATCTGGAATTTCGTCTCGGTGTGGCGGTGGGTGCTGCCGTCGCAGAAGCGTGGAATGCGGGTGCGGACGAACTTGAGGTGCCGAGTCTAGACACTTGGCGGGCGACTAGCGGTTTGCCGTGGATCGGTTTCTGGTTCCGCGAACTTTTGCGTTGGGGAACATTGGATCCGTTTGTCGCCTTTTCGCTCGCCCAGGGGATTGTCGGAACACGGGACGAAGGTGCAGCACGACGTGTGGATTATGACTTATGGCTAGTTCAACGAGGTAAGCCGATATCCGATGAGGACTTGATCGACCCGCAGCTCTTTCTCGAATGGTACAGGTCATTGCCTAAGCCGGATCGAGTCGTGGTAGCGCCTAGGACAGTGGGTGCAAGCTTTACCGAAGTGGAAGGGAAACTAAGTCGGTATGCGGTTCGACCATTGCCTACTCCTGATGGCATTATCTGGCTGGATCCCGCAGGCTTTCAGATCGCTCGGAGCGCCTCGGTGCCTGGCGAATCTGACATAGACTTGTCGAGACGGGACTATGAACTGGTAAACGATGGCTCCGGCGTCCGGATCGTTCGAACTTATTAAGTGAAATTATATGTCAAAAATGCCAGTTTCGGCCGTGCCGCGAGAACCCAATTGGTCATGATTTCCCCTCGCCATTGATCTCCTCGTTTTGCCTCAGAGCTTCGGAGAATGTGTCCTAATGGTTCGATCTGACCCAAGGAAGCTTCAGCTTGAAAACTGTCAGAAACTAAGCTACATATCTGACACTTGGAGGCGAACATGCGAACCATATCTCAAGCGATCAAGGCCTATGCTGAAGCGCTGCCGGAGGGTGCGACCCTGTCGGCGCGGGAGTTGTTGCACCTCGGAGAGCGTGCTGCGGTCGATCAGGCGCTGTCTCGGTTGGTGCGGCGTGGGGAGCTTCTGCGTGTGAGGAGAGGATTGTTCGCCTTGCCCATGAAAACCCGCTTCGGGAGCCGGGCGCCCTCGGTTGAGGCCGTGGTTGAGCACATTGCGAAATCAACCGGTGAGCGCGTGTCGCAAAGCGGAGCGTCGGCAGCGAACTTGCTCGGCATCTCGACGCAGAACCCATCCCGTCAAGTTTTTTGGACTTCCGGGCCGAGCCGTCATCTGAAGCTCGGCGCGCAAAGCGTCGAGCTTAAACATGTGCCGAGCTGGCAGCTTCGTGCGCCCAACAGCCGTGCCGGGCACGCCTTTCGGGCGCTCGCCTATTTCGGCAAGTCTGAAGCTGCCCGGGCTTTGAGGCGTATCAAGGCGACGTTGAACGAAGAGGAGAAGCGCGAGCTTCTGAGCCTTCGAGCCTCTGCGCCTACTTGGATGGCCAAGGAACTTAGCGCGCTTGCGCCATCACAATGACAGGAAGCCAAACTTACTTTTCGCTGTCGCGTGAAGACAAGATCGACGCGCTGGAAGTGGCCGCCTCGAAATTGGGGCGGCCTGCAGACCTGTTGGAAAAGGACGTCTGGGTCGTCTGGGCTCTTAACGCCTTGTTCGACAGTGATCTCGGCGAACACCTGGTTTTCAAGGGCGGAACCTCGCTTTCGAAGGTCTACAAGGCTATCGACCGGTTCTCGGAAGATGTCGACCTGACATATGACATCCGGCAGATCATTCCCGATCTTATCAAGGATCCGGACGATCCGTATCCGCCAAGCCGCTCACAAGCTCAGAAATGGACCGAAGCTGTTCGAGGTCGCTTGGGCGAATGGGTGGGGTCAAAAGTTGCCCCCATGTTTTCGGACAAGGTCAAGGCAGTGGCGCTCCCCGCAGAAATCCGTGTGGAAGGTGACAAGATCTATCTGGACTACGACGCGGTGCGCAGCGGCAGCGGATATGTTCGATCCTCGGTCTTGTTGGAATTTGGTGCTAGGTCGACAGGCGAACCGGCGCAGCGTCACGAAGTGGTTTGTGACCTCTCAGGGGCGCTACCTGAAGTGTTTACGCCCGTCGCTACGCCTCGTGTGATGATGGCCGAACGGACGTTTTGGGAGAAAGCGACGGCTATCCATGCCTATTGCTTGCGAGGCGAGTTTCGAGGCGGCGACCGCTATGCGCGTCATTGGTACGATCTTGATCGACTGCAGGCAGTGGGTATTGCTGCACGGGCGCTGGAGGATAAGACGCTTGCGCAAGATGTTGCGAAGCACAAACAGCACTTTTTTCGCGAAACCGACCGTGCGGGCGCGACGATAAACTATGCCGACGCCATCTCAGGATCGCTTTGTCTGATCCCAGAAGGTGAGGCCTTGGAGGCGCTGGCCCAAGACTACCGGAAAATGCAGGAAGCGGGGCTGCTTCAGTCAGACGCCATCGCATTTGATGCCCTAATGGCTCGTCTGGGGGATCTTCAAGTTCAGGCCAACACGCGATCTGAATGAACGAGGCGGGTTTGGTGATGGGCGGGAATCCTTCATGACGACTAACAATGTCGCGCCGATTGAAGTCATCAAAGAGGCGCATCGAGCTTTGGCTGTTTTGCGGGCGCTCGAACGGGCACCGTGCTACCGAATGCATGAACTCGTCCTTCTGGATTGGCTCCGAGTAATCGCACTTGCTGCCACACGTGACGAACTCACTTCGACCGCCTGCTTGCTGGAGGCCTCCGGCTTGGTGCGGCTGGAGCAACACGACAAAAACCGGGTGCTCGAGCTGACTGAGCGCGGCCAAGATGTTGCGTTGGGTCGCGCTACTGCGGAGGGCGTGCTGCGGCCGGGGCCAGACTGCCCCTACTGATCCGTCTTTGATGCCTTATGCACTTGCGTTGTCCTTAGAGTGGAAGAGGTTGCGCAACTGCGGATAGGACCGGCTCAGTCTTTTGCCGCATGTCGGACATACAACGGCAAAGGCCTACCTCGAAGCACGGAGGTCGGCTGAATCTCCATCATCAGTTCACTCAGTTTTCTTCGCGGCAAACCGAGCGTTTCAGGCGATGGTTAGGTTTTGATGATCATGGCCCCTCCTGCCCTTTGGTCAGGACCGCGCCCTACTCGGTCGGCTGCGCGCAGCCGACCTCCCCGAGTTGAAACGCTGCCTCTCCCTGCGACGTGCTGCTGGCCGGGCAGTCTCCTCCGGAGCCATCCCGACCAGCCGCCGCATGGTCGTGGCAACGCTGCATCTCGGCCATTCGGTAACGGTCGCTGGGACGGGCGGGTGGCCTCAATGGTCTCGTCCACCGCGCCTCAGCCGGTGTTAGTCCTCGCTTTGCCGGACATGCTGTTCTGCCATCATTGACCGCAAAGGAGTTTCGACGACCGCCGGATCGCTCTGGCCAAAGCCGGCAGAGGGCCGGTGATCGACGCGATGCAAGAAATCGCAAAGGATTCGGCTGCCGAAGAGCGGTCGTTCGAAATCGGGATGACCCGCGCCCGGTGCAGATGCCCCGGTGGTCTGCTTGAAATCGCTCTGCCAGATGGCACCGCACTCAACCAGCTTGCTACGTATGAGAGAGGTCGCGAAACGTTAGGCAAGGCTCGGCAAAGCGCGAACCCGTCCGGCTGCGGCTTGGGGTGAGAGGGCTGAAAAGACATCGCCCCCGGTCGTTCCATCGGCAGTTCACCCAGTTCCCAGTTGCGGCCATCGCACTTCTCCCGATGTGTTGCTTTGCATGACATGCTGGTCGCAGCTGTCGTCCCGTCCACAAAGGTTGTCGCCGATCTTTTTCCCCTGACCCTGCGGGTCATTCCTCGCGCGCCAAAAAGACCGGCGCCTGCCCCTCTCCGCTCCGCTTCGCCTTCGGTGTGGCCGGGCCTTGGCCAGCTGCAAGGTGACCATCATTGCAACGCAAACAAGGAGAAGAGCAATGACCACGAACTGCATCAAATTCACCAGCGCCGACATCGAAACTGCCAAGGGCGTCGGCTCCATCTCGACCCTGACCTTCGACCTCGACATCACGGTCGAACCCGTCGCGAGCACCAACCCGATGGCCCCCACGCACCGCGTCCTCGGCCGCTCCCCGCGCGGCAAGCTGGTCGAGTGCGGCGGCATCTGGAAGAAGCAGAACAAGGAGACCGGCGCCGACTACTACACACTGACCATCCGCGATCACAGCTTCAACGCCAACCTTGGCAAGGCCGCGAACCAGGACGATCTGTCCCTGCAGGCCGTTATCCCCTGGGGTCCGAAAGACGCCGCCTAAACCAAAGGCCAGACCGCTCCGGCGGTCTGGCTTTTTCTCGTTTCGAGAAGCGACAGAGGTTCGGGTCCGAAACCCGTGTCCGAAGCATGCGGCATAGTTCGGACGCGGACGCAGAGGCGGGTTGTCAGACGGGATATTGTCGCAGGTGCGGCTCTGATCTTTCTGTTCAGTGACAACGTGCATCGCGCGAACCCGAGTGGGAACCGACTGTCCGCAGGGAGAAATGGCAGTCCGCCGACCGAGGCCAAGCGCATCCCTTTTCTCAGTCGAGCAACACGCGCCTGGGTCGTGTTGGCGAAGCTACCAGGGCACCGAACTCACCCTGCGCCGCGAGGGTCGAAGTCGCAGATGAACGTCATGCGTCTGGAGGGCACTGTCTCGCGCCCGTGTCACCGTCTCGCGCCTTTCCGTCGACCTGTTGGCCTCTCAGATCGCTAGCCCGGGGTCGAGCGGTCGGCAACGCCGGGGGCAGGTTTCTGGACGGCTGGCGCCTTGAGCGCTGCGGGGCATCGCTCACAACAAACCTGCCCCCGGCGTGCTCCATTCCGCCCCGTGCCGAGTGCAGCCCGCTCTCATGCCCCCGGTCTTTTCCACGATCCGTCCAACGACGATTGTTGGGCCGGATCACATCATGATACTCGAACAATCCATCGACCTCGCTGAACTGCAAGCCGACATGGCCTTCGATGCCTACCTCGCCGCCTTCGATGAAGACGCCCATCCAGAGACCCTCGACAGCCTCGAGACTGAGGCGCTGATCGCCCGCAGCCGCTACGACGACCTGCGCAATCAGGGACTGGGTCACTGACCCAGACACCCCTGCGGGTCTTCGGATCCGCAGGGGTCTGACACCGTCTCTCAGAAGCTTCGTGACGCCCTAAACGGGTGTGGCCCGCGCCATCCCGCGCGGGCCGTTTTCGTGTTCCTGGCGCCCGATCCGTGGCCGGCTCGGGCGCTCGATTTGCCTGTCATCACGTGCTGCCTGGGTGCAAGTTTAGGCAGCTTTATCTACCTAGTTGTCGCGCATCGATGCGGACTGAGCTGTTCCACGCCGGGCTGCGAAGGGGCTTTCATAGCGCTGCCAGGACTCGCAAAAACACACATCATGCAAAACGTAATATTGCGCAATGTGATGTATTGAAGTATAAGCGAAGGAGAGAAGGAAGATGTTGGCAGGATATAGCCAATGTTTGCACATTTTGTCCGAGGGGTCTGACCCGTGCCGAGGCCAGCAAAAAACCTGAAGCTTGAAGAGCGCATCGAAGTGGCGCGGCGATTTGCGGCGGGTGAAAGCGCAAAGGAGCTTTCGGCGGCGTTCGGCATATCCTCGCGCCACGTGAACCGGCTCGCGAAAGAAGAGGCGGGCGAGGGCATCGCGGTGCGCGATCCAAGCGAGACGGTGGCCTTTCGAGCCAGCCGATCGGAGCTGGAAGCCTTCGATGCGGAGTGGCGCGCGCGGGGCTATGCCAACCGATCCCAGGCACTCAATGCGGTGCTGCGCGGACGGTGTGGGTTCCTTGATGTGCCCCGCGATTTGGTGGCTGAATTCTGCGCCGCATGGCGTCAGGCGAAGGATGTGAGCGACGCCGGACTGGTGCTTGCCAAGGCGGTGCATCGCGGTCGGTTGGAGGTCTCGGAAGCGGACCGCGCGGTGCTTATCAAACTGCTCGATCTGGCCCAGTCCATGAGCCGTGAGATGGGCCGGATGAAGGATGCGGCGAAGGTCTTGCGCGCTCAGGAGTGGCCGAAAAAGGAAGAAGGGCAGGGGGCGGATGGCGCGGTTCTGGAGGATGACCCGCGCGCGATTGCGGTCGGCCTGAGGCTGGTGCGCAATGGCTGATCCGCTCGCCCTCTACGCTTCCGTCATGGGGCGGCTCTGGGAGGATGAGCGCATCCGCGGCCAGGCCGCGGCGCGGATCGACGCGCGGCTGGCGGGGCGTCGACAGGGGCGGAGTTTCGCGCGCGTCGGATCCATGTCGGCGCGCAACGCGCTGAAGGCGGCCTCGGGCCAGAGCCGCGCGGCGGTGTTCAAACGGATCCGAGCAGGTGGCTGCAAGACGCGTGCCTCGCTCGGGGCGCAGATCTCTTACATCAACGACAAGGCGGTCTACACCTACTCGACGATGACCAATACGCTGACCGATGCGGCGGTGCTCTCTGAGGAGCAGAAAGAAAACATCATCGAGGACTGGGCCGGGACCTGGCGCGGCTCGACCAAGCTCGGTTTCACCTCGCACATGCTGCTCTCGTTCCCAACCGATGTGACGGTCGACCAGGTGCGCGACATCGCCATGGACTGGACGGAGCATTTCTTCGAGAGCGGCGAATACGGCGATCAGTGGGACTATGTGCTCGCCGTCCATGACGACCGCGCACACAAGCACGCCCACATCATCCTGAACAACCGAGGCATGGAAAACGGCACCTGGTTCTCCTGCTGGGCCAAGGGCGTGATGTCGCCGCAGCTCATGCGCGAGAAGCAGGCCGAGATCGCGGAAGGCTACGGCGTGATGCTTGACGCCACGACCCGGCTCGAGCGTGGCATCTTCGAAAAGCCCGCCGGGATCGAGGAGATCTACCGCGCCAAGGAAGAGGCCCGCCTGCCGCGCGAGATCGTCATGACGGCCCAGGAATCGGCCATCGCGCAGGCCCAGGTGGTGGGCTTCGCCAAGGACTACAAGAACCTCGCCGACCTGCTGGACCGGATGGACCAGCGGCACCTGGCTCGTGCCGTGCGCGGCATGGCGGATGGCCTTGGCTCGGGCACACCGTGGAATTTCACCGAAAGGACGATAGACATGAAGGACATCAAGACCGTCGGTGACGCGATCGACTATTCCGAGCGTACGATTGAGGCGCTCAGGATCAAGGCTGAGGAACTGGACCCGGCCGAGCGCGCCGCTTTTGAAGCCAAGGCCGCGCCGATCATCGCGGACCTCTCGCAGATGGTGCCGGACCCGGACCTGCGCGCGCGCTTTAGCAAGCAGCTCGAGAAACCTTATCCGCCGGGGGCGGGCAGCGAGGTTCTGATCGCTGCGCTGCAGTCCGGCAATGACGAGGGGTTGCGCGACGTCCTCGAAAGCGCCGAGGAAGCCGGCATGGACAGGGAGGAACTGGTGGCCCGGATCGCGTCGGGTGGCACGCGGAACTACGGTATGGCGCAGGACTGGGTTGAGCGGGACATGAACGCGGTACTGGCGAAGGATGGCCTGAGCATCGGGACCGCCAATGACGAGCAGCTCGATGCCGCGCTGGAAAAGGTCGACGGCGTGATGGACGCGCTGATGGAACGGGCCAAGGAACTGGGCGTCGAGATCGGCCGGACCCTCGCGGATGAGGAGGAGGCGACATTGCCGCTCATCGACGAGGATGACCGGACGCCCAATCCCTACCTGCAGGACCTCGCCGACATGTTGCGCGATGGCAAGCTCACCGAGGAACAGGAAGAGACGGTCGAGCGGACCCTGCACTCCGAGCTCTTCAAGGAATTGGGTGAGGAGGGCTTGGCTGAACTCCGGCGCGGCAACTACGAGGTGCTGGACGCGGCACTGCCGAGCAAGCTCGACCAGATCACCGTCACGCAGGAGTTCCTCGAAATGACGTTTGAGGAAACGGGCGACCAGGTGTTCACAGATCGCGCCGCCGGGTTGCAGCAGGACAAGGCGACCGAGGTGGCGCGGCTGCGCGGTCAGCAAGAGGCGCAGGAGCTGGGTCGCGACCGCGGTCTCGATGACGAGATGGAATTCTAAAGGGGAGATGACCACCATGACCAAGACACTTCCCCTCTGGGCCGCACTTCTCTTCGGTGTGATCTGCGGTTCCGTCATCGGCACCATCGTTGCCGCCTTCTACCTGACCCTGGCCTTGAAAACCGGCTTTGGCAGTTTCGATATGCTCGCGCTCTGGAAGGCGAGTGCGGCGACACGCGCAGCGCACCCCGAGGCCTTCAAGGTCGGGTTTGGCGCTGCCGGCTTCGGGGCGATCGGCCTCGGCGCTCTGGCTCTGGCCTGGACCTGGAAGAAGGAGCGCGATGATTACGGCTCAGCCCACTGGCAGACCAAGGTGGAGCTGAAAAAGAACGACATGCTGCAGGCCCCCGGCAAGGGTTTCGTCTGCGGCAAGCTTGGCGCGCCGCAGACGAAAGCCGAGTTTATATCCTCGACCACCATCCCGCATGTGATGATGGTGGCACCCACCCGCGCCGGGAAAGGCGTTGGCTTCGTCATCCCGAACCTCCTGAGCTTCGCGGGCTCGGTCGTGGTGCTCGACGTGAAAGGCGAGAACTTCGAGAAGACCGCGCGGCTCCGAGCGCTCAACGGTGACGAGGTCTATCGCTTCAGTCCCTTTGACTGGGCCAATGCCACGCATCGCTACAACCCGCTTGCCCGGATCGCCAAGGCCCCGAGCTTCGCGCAGCGCTTCACCGAGGTCTCGATCCTTGCCGACCTCTTTCTCGACAAGGACAACAAGACGCTCGACACCTTCTCCGAGGCCGGCAAGTCGATTTTCGTCGCGGCCTGTCTGCTGGCGATCCAGCGCGGCACCCCGAACCTTGGCGCGGTCAACCAGATCGTCGCCGGGGGTGAGTACAAGAATGCTCAATACAAGACCTATGCCGACGAGGCCGAGGAAGACATCCTGCGCGAGCTCTGGACCAACGCGGCCTCAGCCTCGTCGCGGCTCCTGACCTCGAATATTCAGGCGCTGATGACGGCCGGTCTCAAGCAATGGGACAACCCCGCAGTGCGCTCGGCCACGAAAGACAGCGACTTCGATTTCTCGACCTTCCGGAAAACCCCGCAGTCGCTCTACATCGCGGTCTCCGAGGATCACATCGCGACCCTGGCGCCGCTCCTGCGCCTGATGTTCGCCGATCTCATCGCCTCAATCCGCCTGAACGAACCTGGCCCGGATGAGCCCTGGCCGGTCATGATGATGATCGACGAATTCCAGCAGATGGGGGCGATGCCCTATCTCGAACGCGCGATCCACTCGCTGGCAAGCTATGGCGGCCGCGTCGCGATGATCGCGCAGTCGCTGGCTTCGCTCGACCGGATCTACGGGCCCGAAGGCCGGGAGAGCCTCGAGAACGGGGCAGGGCTCAAGCTCTACATCACCCCACGGGACCAGCGCACGGTGAAGGAGGTCTCCGCCGCCGTCGGCAGTACTACCCGCGAGGCGGTGACCCGGATGTATGGCCGCAACAAGGGCTTCCTTGGCGCTACCTCGACTTCGGCGCGTCTGGAAGAGCGCCCGCTGCTTTCCGAGACCGAAGCGCGTCTGATGGATCCCGACGAGGTGATTATCCTCGCCTCGCCCCAGCACCCGATCAAGGCGAGCCGGATCAAGTATTATGATGATCCCTTTTTCAAGGACATGTTGGCCCGCCAGGAGGGCAAGCCGTTCCCCTATCCGCCGAGCGTGCAGGGTGTAGGGCCTTGGGGTGGCGATGCTGGTAACGAGATCGGCGCAGAGGAGCCGGCGAATCCAGCCGAACGCGCGCCTGTCCGGGATCGTTCGCAACGCCGGGAAGCACGCGCGATGAGCGTCATGGCGATGGAGGCTGGGCGCGGGCAACCTGAACCAGAGACGCTCGAGCGGGAGGCAGCGGTGCCGAAGGAATGGGAGGTGGCGCTCGACCGGCAGGAGGATTTCATCGAGGAGTTGTTGGGCGGGTGAGCGCCGTCGATTAGTCCCCTATTCGTCGTAGTAGAATTTCAAGTCGCGTCGCTCTTTCAACTGGGCAGGTCGGTAGGGCTTGACCTCGCCACACTGGGCGACGGCCTTGGCTCGCATGCGCTCTTCGACTGAAAGATGGAGTGGGAAGTCGTCGCCAACTGCTCGAATTCCCTTCTTCCAGCGGATGCGGAGGGGTCCAAATGCTACCATCGCGTCTTCGCGGTGCTGCAAACCCAGAGGGTCAGGGGCGCGGTTCAAGACGTTCTCGTTGATCTGGATTGACGGCACGCAGTCTTTCAATTCGTCGACCATCCAATCGAGGGCGATATCGCTTAGGCGGGACTCTGCCTCGGGATAGCTTCCGCCAATGTCGCTATGGCAGCCCGGGAACCAGACCTGCTTCAGCCACTTCGGCTCTCGATCTTTGGTCTCAATCGCGGCCGCCTTGGATGCCCATCCGACCCTTGGAAAGTCAGTACGGTCCTCGTCGATCGCCATGGCGTGACGGGCGTGTTGGACATCGGGATCCAACCACTTGTCGTAGTTGCGCTTGTTCCACGCCGCGAAGTGACCCGTTTTGAGGATCTGCGGCCAATCCGTTGGGCGCCAGAGCTTCAGTTTGCGCTCGGGATCGTCCGAGAAATATTTGAAGTTGTCGAGCAACAGGGAACCAAGCTGCCAAAGAAGCGCAACTAGTAGGACGCCGAGTGGAACAGCCAAAAGCCAAGACCACCCGAAAGCAACGCTTGCGGCAAAAGCCGCTCCGACCCCGAAAGTGACGCCCCAGACCAAGGTGCGGACAACTGCCGTTCGCAGTGATGCCACCGTGTCGAAGACCCCGATGAAGGTAGGCTGAACATTGCCTTGGTTGTCGTCACCTTCAAGGGGAGAGCTCGAATACTTCTTGCGGAATCGTTTGCCGAGCTCTTCGCGGTTCACAAAATATGGGTTCTGTGTCCGTGGTTTCCCGGCCCCGTGGTTATAGACGAACTTCACAGCGTCCTTGGCGATCTTGCGCAGGCCGGGCCCGTGACGCGGCACCGGAGAACCATCGGGCATCTGCGTTGGGACACCGCAAAGGTTCATGACATTGGCGAGTGCTCTGACCGTATAGGCTCCGCGAGAAAACCCAAACAGCAGCACGCGATCGCCGGGCTCGTAATGGGCGATGATCTGCTCGTAGCAATCGATGATGTTGTGGTCGATGCCGGTGCCGACGGCGCTTTCAAGGATCGGCTTGATCCGACCGAAAAAACCGCCACTTTCTCCCGTTCCCAAGCCAGGGTCGTAAAAGGCCACTTGGTCCTTCGGGCTAATTGGCGAATCTGGGCCGGGACGCATGGCTCGATACATCTTGTAAATGTTTGAGAGCCGTTGGTCCGGCCTGGCGCCGCCCATCTGGCCGGTTCCGTCCGAGAAGATGCAGATGCTTTTTACCATTTGTCGCCCTATCGAAGAACACGAAGCACAGTCAAAGTCCCGAACCCGCAGCAGTTCTGCCAAGTTGGGGGAGAGTTCAGTGAAGAGGTTTCATCTGAGTCTGGAAAAATTAGAACATAGTGGAAACACAGATGTCCACCTGATATTGTGGAACTTAAGAAAGAAGAGCCCAATATGTTGGATGCTGTGCAGCAAATGGAAGTGTTCCCGACGACAGTCGATCTCAAGCGGATCGACCCGTCTCTCAACATGCGGCGCTTCTATCGAATGAGCGTTCAGCCAGACCTGTTTGGCGGAGCATGCCTCGTGCGGGAGTGGGGCCGTATCGGGTTTCGAGGGCAGATGCTGATCGAACAGCACGCGGACGAGGGTAGAGCTGTCTCCGCGCTCATGAAGCTTATGGCGACCAAGACGCGGCGAGGGTATCGAGCTGCTGTGGATCAACGTGAGCAGTTGGTCTCGGGTGTGCCGCCATTGCCGCTAAACAAGACGAACGTAAAATCAAGAACATATGGACTGAGGGGTTATAGAAAATCTGCAAATACGGTTCCGCAAAAAGGTTGAAAAGTCGCGCCCAAAAGAACATCTTTAAGCTGAAGTCATTTGAGTTAGGAATTTGATGATGAACACGAGTTCGAACATAGGTTTTGGCTATAACGTAGCGATTGAAAAACTTGCTGAAGAATTGGCAGTGCCACAAGATCGCTTTGATCAAGCCGAAAGACGCTACAAGGACCTTGGCGAGTTTTTGCATCGCGATGAGTCCAAGGTTCGTGCTTATGATCCCGATGTCTATATCCAAGGCTCTTTCGCGCTCGGCACACCGATCAAGCCGACATCCAAGGACGAAGATTACGATCTCGACATCGTTGTCTCGTTCCGGTCGCTGACGAAAGCACAAATTTCCCAAGCAGATCTTCGCGCTCTTCTGCTGGCAGAGCTCCAGGCGTATCGCGATGCACGAGGGATCAAGAACGAGGTCGGTGAGTCTAGAAGGTGCTGTACCTTGATTTACGCCGATGGTGCGCAATTCCACATGGACGTATTGCCGGCAGTTCCAGACGAGGCAAAAATGCGTGCAGTCCTTTCTACCTACCTCGCGGATCAATCGCTCGCGGAAGGTGCGATCGCCATCACCGACAGCGACAAGGCTGAAACTTACCATGTGATCACGGATGAGTGGCGCACGAGCAATCCCAGAGGCTTTGCCGCATGGTTCAAGTCGAGGCAGATCGAACAACTGAATGAACGTCGCAGGGCATTCCTCGACGCCCAAGGCAAAGTGACAGCGAGTGTGGAAGACGTTCCGGTATTTCGGGTGCGAACGCCTCTTCAGTCATCCATCATGATCTTGAAGCGTCACAGGGATGAGTGGTTCGCGGAGCAGGATTCGGACCTGAAGGTTATTAGTGTGATCCTTACGACGCTCTCAACCCATGCTTATGCAGGCGAAGCAAGGGTATCGGATGCAATTGCCAAGATTCTGAGGGACATGCATCTCGCGATCAAAGAACGGAATGGGGTGTCATGGATCGCCAACCCGACTGACCCTTCAGAGAATTTTGCGGATAGGTGGGAAAAATTTCCCAAGCGCCGGGAATCATTCTTCAAGTGGCTGGAGGCTGCTCGAACGGATTTTGGTGCCGTTCAAAGGTTCAGCGACACAAATATGGTTCTAAACGAGCTCTCACGAAATCTTGGAAGCACCCTCGTTGAAGGTGCGCGCTCGAGGGTAGCGGCATCTGCGGGGTCACGTGCGGCATCCGTTGCTCCTGCCGCTGCAGCCGGGGCTTCTGCGCCCGGTCTCGTTTTTGGTGGTGAGGATCGGAGGCCGACGGAGCCAAAAGGTTTTGGTTGATGGACTTCACAGCCGGCGAAGCGCGGCTAATCCGTGAGTGTGAAGAGCTCGCTGTCATAGCAGCGGCATCAGATTGGCTGGAAGAACACCAATTCGGCAAAAACGCCGATGGCCTGCTGACCTGGTCGTTTGTTCTGCTCGCCGGGGAGCGTCGCATTCCATTGCGGCTGGTTTTCCCAGCACTTTTTCCAGATCTGCCACCATTTGTACTTCCAGCCGACAGCTCGGTCCGGCTATCCCAGCACCAGTATGGCGAGGGAGGCGAACTATGCCTTCAGTATAGACCGGATAACTGGCATCCCGACTGCAAGAGTGTGGATGTAGTAAGGAGTGCCAAAGCACTTCTTGAGGCAACCCCAAAGGACGATGCTTTCTCAGACGTGGAAAGCGCTCATCCAGCCGACTTACCTTCGCTGCTCTCGGGGTGCTCCCGGCGCTTCATGCTACCGCCTGACACCGCACGCCTTTTAAGGTTGCGCCTTGCCGGACACGCAACCGATATTCATATGACTTTGGAGCGCCGGGTTGGGGGTTCCGAAGTTCTTGTTGCTCGCATCGCGAGCATCGGGCTGGATTCTGGCTTACGGGTGCCGATTGATGGTGCGGGATTTGGGGGAAGGGTGGTCCCAGGGGTCCTATATCGATTGCCCGATATTCGACAATTTCCAGATCTGCATCCCGAAGAGCTCAAGGGGCTCTTGTACCAGTACCTGCCTTCTTGGCTCCGTAAATGGGTAGAAGACGCCGGCGACATGCTGGTTGTCATGTCAAATGGTAGGCGAGAGGTATTGCTGCGCGTTCGGCACAACGGAGCGAAACGAAAGATTGACCTGTTTCATACCTTTGAACCGCCGAAGGTTAGAGAACGCCGACTCCACGGGAAGATGTTTCGAGAATCTAGCATCTGCATCATTGGCGCAGGTTCGCTGGGATCAAAAGTGGCCGCCAGTCTTGCGCGCGAAGGCGTCGGTCATTTCATGTTGCTGGATAATGATGTCCTTTGGTCTGACAACTTAGTTCGGAACGAACTCGATGAAATGGATGTGGGGCATCACAAGGCAGTTTCTCTAAGGCACAGATTGTTGAGAATAAATCCGGTAGTGAAAGTCGGTGCCTTGGGTATGAGTCTGACGTCTCAATCCGCTGTCCAGCATATTGCTCAGTTGAGCGAGATCATCAGCACTTGTGATCTCGTCATAGATACGACGGCTGATAGCGGAGTGTTTCGAATGGCAGCGGCCATTTGCACGCAGAAGCGTAAACCTCTCGTTTGGGGACGAGTCTACGCGGGAGGACTCGGAGGACTGATAGCACGAAGTATCCCATCTGAAGATTCGCCGCCACTGACCGCTGCAACTCAATTACGAGCATGGTGCGACGAGAAAGGCATGGCACCGCCAGAGGGCCGCGAGCACAATTACGGGGTGCAAGGTGATGACGACGATGAGCCTCTTTTAGCTTCTGACGGCGATGTGGGTGTCATTGCCAACAGGCTGGCACGTCACGCCCTGGACGCTCTCGCAACCACAGAGATGAGAGTTCATCCGGAACCTGCCTATTTTATCGGGCTGCGCAAAGGTTGGATATTTGATCATCCCTTCGACACCCACCCAGTCATTTTCGCTCCTCACGAAGGATGGGAAAAGGGCAGCAAAAGTTGTGCAGAAGAGGGCGTTGAGCGCGTCATGACTCACCTGGGAGTACAAGATGACGCTTAGCCTCACAGTCCCGCGCTCGCAGCTTGCGAAACTGCAGATCCACCTTAAGCAAGGCGGCAACCGCGAGATCGGCGGGTGGTTGGTTGCAGAACAGACAGCTCCGGGAAAATTTGAACTCGTCGGTTTGACAGTCGATCTTGAGGCGGGGACACGAGATCGTTTCGATAGTGTACCTGAGCCGCACTCACAACAGATGGATCGGATCTTGCTGGAGAATAGTGGTCGTGCTGGACGGGTTGACTATCTTGGCGAGTGGCACTCGCACCCGACATTCCCACCAATACCTAGCGAGATCGACGTGGCGTCGATGACGGATATGGTCGAGAACAGCGGACCTTCGTTTGCGGCGTTGGTCATCGTCCGTCTAATGGCCAAGGCCTCGATTCAGGCTACTATCACCACATTTCAACGTGGCCAATTGCCCGAGGCCGGCCAGTTGGTAATTGCGGATGAAGTTTCGGCAGCTGGATTTGGCGAGGGTTGGCAATTGCCGGAGCATTAGCGTCATTCGATAGCCTGAAATCGGTCGGCTCCTTGTCTGACCAGCCAATCGAAACTCGCTGTGGCGGCACTATTCAAAATGGAGCAGAAAATTGTCTAGTTCATATATCCCAGCAAAGATACAGACCCAGTTATGGGCTTTGGCGGCGGGCCGATGTGAGTTTGCAGGATGCAACAAGCTCCTTGTCGGCGACCTGATCGCTGGCAAGGAAGACGGAAAGTTCGGTTTCATCGCGCATATTGTAGCAGATAGCGAGAATGGCCCGAGGGGTGATAAAGTCCGCTCGCCACTTCTCGCCCGTGATATCAGCAACCTGATGCTGATGTGTCCCATCCATCACAAGGAAATCGACGTAGATCACGTGGACGACTATCCGGAAGAAACGCTCGTGGCAATGAAGCGCGAGCACGAAGAGCGGATCGAGACTGTTACAGATATGGACGCTGACCGCGCAGCTCATGTGCTCCGTTTCGCGGCAACTATCGGCCAGATGGACTCGCTGGTTTCCACCAAAGCCATCTTTGCCGCCATGCCACCCGACAGACATCCGGCAGAGCGACGAACCATCGATATCGAGCTGAATTCCGAAATCAAGGATGATGAACCGGAGTTTTGGGGCATACAAAGCGCGCATCTGCATCGTCAGTTTCAACGCAAGGTGAAGGAGAGGATAGAGCAGAAGGAAATCCGTCAGCTGAGTGTGTTTGCGCTTGCTCCGCAGCCTCTTCTCATCGAGCTCGGTACATTGCTAGGTGATATTATGCCTGTATCTGTTCACCAAAAATATCGCGAGCCATCTACGTGGAAATGGCAACTCCATCAGCCGTCGATAAATTTCAAAATTGGCGAGTACTCTGGGCCAATGAACGTACCAGTCGCCCTTAAGCTGGCGCTCAGCGCGACCGTCGATGATCAGAGAATTCGCTCGGTTCTGGGCGATAACGTGGCAATCTGGTCGATCACGGCAGATGATCCTCATAACGACATCATGCGAAGACAGGACGATCTTGCAATCTATAAGACTCACCTTCGCAGGCTCTTTGATCGGATCAAGGCCCACCACGGCGAGGATGCGACTATCAACGTATTTCCTGTTCTTCCGTCTTCCGCGGCTGTCGAAACGGGTCGCTCACGAATGCCCAAAGCCGATCTGCCTTTGGTGATCTACGATCAAAAACCGGGGAAAGGATTCGAGCCAACGATCAAGATTAGCGCTTAGGCCATTGTAAATCACCGAGCGCAAACTTGTCATACCTTCGCGGGATTGGCCGCCTCTCTTCTACCCAGCCCTACCTTCGCCAGATCAGTAGACGACGGGCACCAGCACCCTATGGAGGTTTCATACAATGGAATTCCCTTTGGCGAATGCCAGGCCTGTTGATCAATTATTGGAAGACCTAGTTGAGGAGCTTCAGGTCCCGCCCGGTCGGTATGAACAGGCTGAGCGCAGTTACAAGTCGCTCGGCGAGTGGTTGCACCGGCCGGACTCGACTGTTCGGGATGACAGTCCCGACGTGTATGTGCAGGGTTCATTTCGGTTGGGGACTGCAATACGGCCCGCGTCAGACGAAGAAGACTATGACATCGATATGGTCTGCCGCCTCGATTACGAGAAGTCGGCACTGACCCAGGCAGAGCTGAAACGTTGCGTTGGCGTCGAAGTCAAAGCCTATGCCCGGCGTTATGGCATGAGCAAACCCGAAGACGGGCGCCGCTGCTGGACCCTAGTCTACGCTGACGGTGCACAGTTTCATATGGATATCCTGCCTGCGGTGCCCGATTTTGAGAAGCGGCGCTATCTGAGTGAAGCGGGCCCCGCGCTTGCCCGACTGGGGGCAACGGCGCTCGCGATCACAGACAAGGAACACGACGGCTTCCGGCAGGCTGGCGGCCGCTGGCCGCGCAGCAATCCCAAAGGCTATGCGCTCTGGTTTCGCGATCGGATGGGCCAGGCGTTCAGAAGTCGTGCTCTCGACGAGGCACGCAGGATGCAGGCCAGCGTTGAGGATGTTCCGGCATGGCGGGTGCGTAGGGACGGGAAACTTCTCTACTTAGCTCACCGTCCAAGAAGTCCGCTTCGGGTATTGCAAGGCAAGGCCAGCGTCGCGCTGTCGCAAACCGGCTCCGCGCCTCCGTGCTGGGGCTTTCAAGATCCCGGCAGATAAAATTCCGTGATCCCCCGCTTCCCCTCGGCCCGCCCGAGCTGGACGATCACATCGATGGACTTCCGGATGTATTCCCGCACCTCGGCGAAGGTCAGCGGAGTCCCCGCCTGCAGCACCATGATTGCCAACCGGTCGATGGCGAGTTCTGCGGTTTCGGCGTGGATCGTGGAGACCGACCCGCCGTGCCCGGTGTTGATCGCTTCGAGATAGGTCAGTGCCTCGGCCGCGCGCAGCTCGCCAACGATGATCCGGTCGGGGCGCATGCGGAGGGAGGCCTGCAGGAGAGCGTTGGCGCTGCGTTGTGAGCCAGCACCGCGGTCGGCCAGGAGGGCGACGGTGTTCGGCTGGCCGGGGAAGAGCTCGAAGGCGTCTTCGATGGTGATCAGCCGTTCGTGCTCGCCCACATTGGTCAGAAGGTGGCGGGCGAAGGTGGTCTTGCCGGTCGAGGTGCCGCCGCTGATCAGAACGTTGAGTCGCGCCTCAACCAGGGTCTGCAGCGCGGCCTCTAGGTTCTCTTCGGCGAGGCTGGCAATGTTTTTCATCTTCTCGGCGCGAAGTGCATCTAGCGAGACGGCCTTGCCGAAGAGATAAGCTGGGGCGTAGTCACGGACATTGCCCGAGGCGAAGAGGCGAATGGTGATCGAGGCCCCACGATCGATGGCGGGCGGCACGGCGACCTGGACCCGAAGGGGGCGGCCTGCATATTCCACCTTGCCGGAGACAAGCGGGTTCTTTTCAGAGACACGAGCTTGGGCATCGCCGACGATGGACTGGGCCATGTTGAGGGCGGTTGTCCGGTCCACGGTCTGGCCTTCGTGGCGCATGGTGGCGCCGCCCGCGACCTCGAGCCAGACCTTGCCGTCCGGATTGATTGCGATCTCGACCACATCGTCGCGCCTAAGGAGGTCACGAAACGGATCGAGATAACGCTCGAGGTAGGACGCGGGGCTTTCAGTGCGGGTCAATAGATCACCACGTCCCGGTCCACGAGCACGGTGACCGAGGCCCCCTGATCGACATAGATCGTCGGCGCGATCGAGACCTGATCGGCGATGACCGAGCCGACGGCGTCCTGAAGATCGTTGCCGACATCGCCCAGGACGATGCTGGTCGTCTCGTTGTTGGTGCTCTCGGCCGCGACCGTGGGCGCTGCTCCGATCACGGAAATCAACGCCGCTCCGCCGAAGCGCTCTGCGAACCTGGTGTTGACGAGGCCGGTAAGGCCCGAGCGGCCGAGGTGATCCCCGCCTACGGCGGCGATTTCCATGGAGGTGCCGTCCGGGGTCAGGACGCGGGTCCAGAGGATCAGGATGCGTTTCTGGTGCATGTCGATGCCGGAGCGGTATTGGCCAAAAAGGCGGGAGCCCCGGGGGATCAGGATTCGGTCCCCGGAGAAGGCCGGGACCGGCTCGGAGACCACGGCAACCACCGACCCGGGCAGGTCGCTGTTGATGGCGGTCTGCAGCGCAGCCTGGATAACCGAGCCTTGGGTCAGTGTGCGCTCGGGGTAAGCGAGACGAGCGGCCTCCTGCACTTCGAGCGGTCGCGCGCTTTGCAAGAACTGCTCATTGCCCGAGAGGACCGGTCCACTTGCGCCGGCGGCAGCAGGATCGGCCACCGCCGCGCCACTTTGGCCACCACGTGGACCATCGGCATAGACCACTGCGGGGGATTTGATCTGCGCGGTCAGAAGCTCCTCAGCGATGCGCTCGGCCTCGCGCTGGCGCTGTTCCTCTTCCTGGCGGCGGCGCTCTTCGAGCAGGCGTTGATCGGCGATCAGCCCTTCGCGGTCCAGTTCGGCCTCGAGACCCTCGCGCTGCGCCCGTTCGGCGTCGAGCATGGCCTGCAGACCCTGGATGCGGGTCTCGGTCTGGCGCTGCAGGTTGGCCAGCTCGACCTCCTTTGCCGCGAGCGTCGCCTCGAGTGCTGCCTTCTGCTCGTCGAAGGCGTCGCGCAGGTCCGCGACGGCGGACTGGATCTCCGAGTTGCGCGCGGCCTGGCTGGCGGCCAGCGCCTCGCGAAGCTTGGCGATCTCGGCCAGCACTTCGGCGCTTGCCTCCGGAGCAGGGGCGGCAGGCACGTCAAGCGCCTCCTCGACAGCGATCAGCGCGTCATTGACTTGGTTGTAGGTCTCGTCGGGTGGAAACTCCAACCGCTCGCCGGTGCCGGGGCGACGGTCCTGGAAGGTTTCGACATCGGAGGTCTCGAGCGCGCTGTCACTTGTCTGAAGGCCGGTCGCCAGAAAATACGCCACGCCGGCCCCGCCAAGGGCGAGGGCGGCGGCGAACGCGCCGACCCCGAGGCTGTTGCCCCGGCGTTTGGATTTGCCGCGCTGGCTGAATTGATCGAGGCGGTTTTGAAGGTCAGGAGGGGTTTGATCGGCCATGGTCAGTTGCTCACGTAGATCGCGCTCTCGTCGCGCGCCGCACAGATCGCCTCGTCGCCGATGCGCAGCGTCCAGTAGGTGTTCACCCCGAGCACGCGGACGGTATTGCCTGCCTGCGTCCAGTTCACGGTGCGCTCACGGCCCTGATCGTCGGCCTTGAAGAGGGCGGGCTGGCGGGCGTTTTCCGGAAAGACGAAATACGTATAGCGCCCGTCGTCATAGATATGGCTGGGGCGGAAATCGCCGATCCCCGAAACGCGGTAGTTGTAATTGCGTGGAGCTATGACGCCCTTTGGCTGAGTGGCACCTGCCCCGCGGCGCTCCTCGTCGGGGTATCGGAAGCGGACCTCGAAGAACTTGGCCGACCGGTTCGGGATCGAGCCTTCGCGCAAATGGAACGAATAGGTGCGGCGGTTGGTGATGACGGTCATGTTGGTCGAGGCCTGCGCCACATGCGGCTTGATCGTCAGCACGTTGCCAAGCTCGGGGATCGGATCGACCTGGAAGCTTTCGGTATCCCCGACGATTACCGCTATGAGTCGTTCCCCCGCCCCAAAATGGATCGTCGTCGAATGCCGAAGATCCGTCTCGATCCGGTAGACTTGGTTTTCATTATAGACGGCGGTGCGGATGCGGATGTCGAGCGGGCCGCCTTGCGGCGTGGCTTCGGCATTGGCGGCAACAGGCAGGGCAAGCGCTACAAGAATCTTGGTGAGGAGCGCGGGGAAGGGTTTCATCTTGATCAGTTCTCCAGGGTCTCGGCGTCGACGCGGTAGGAGGTCACCACGAAGCCCAAGGGGTTGGCCCAGACGTCCTGAAGGCGCTGGCGGGTTTCGGGTTGGAAGTCGTAGCCGACGGTCGCGACGTAAGACCGGGTCACGGTGCGGGTGTCGCGGGGACGGCGCAGCGTGCGGGTGAAGCGCACTTGGGCTACGCCGCGCTCGATCTGGTTCACCGACTTGATCACCACCTCGATCTTGGCGTCTCGGCCATAGACGGTGATCGGGTAATCCTCGTTGGTGGAGGACCAGAGATCGCGCAGCGTGCGGGCGGCATCGCCGTCGGATCGCTCGAGCACCGAGTTGATCCGTTGCTCGCCATCGGTCAGGTCATAGGTTTCACGGTCATCGACATAGGCCACAAGATTGGCCTGGATAATGGCGTCACTTTCCGAGAGCGTCAGGGCTTGCACGGCGGTAACCCGGTCCATCTCGCCGGTTTCCTTGTCGACCACGACCACGAAGGTCTCGGTCGTCTTGAGCGGAAAGAGGCTGGCGCCCGCGACCATCCCGGCGACACCAACCAGCACGCCTGCGGCCGCGACGAACCAGGCGAAACGCTCGCGCCGTCTTGGCCCGTAGATGAAATCCGCTTCAAACGCGTCGCGGTCAGGCACGTAGAAACTGGTCGCAAGCTTTTTCAAAGTCGTCGTCTTTCACATCAGGGTTTGCGGAAGGATTTGGCGGCGGAGAGAAGCGCGCCGGGGCTTTGCCGGATCATCTCGCCGGTCTTGACCACGCCCGCATTGGTCATCTGGTTCAGCTCATGCGGGGATTTGCCGGTGACGAGGCGCGAGGTCGCGCCAGTGCCATACTCCCGCGTGTTCACGAATCCCTGCCGCGCGAGCCCTGTCAGGCCCACGGCATTGGACGCAATGCCCACGACGCCGGTGAGGTTGGAGGCGATATAGGGGACCGAGGCCATGATCCCGGCGCTGAGGATGAGGATCACGAGGAAGGGCAGGATCAGGCTGACGGTCTCGACATCGCCGGGATCAGCAGAGGCGTCGCCAATGGCCTCGGCGATGGCGACGATGATGCCCGCGGCCCCGGCGGCGGCGACAGGCATGAGCGCATAGCCGATGGTGGCTCGGGTCCAGGCCTCGAAGAGCGATTGGGTCGGCTTGAAAAGCGAGGTCACGATCATGAAGGGGGCGATCACGATCATCAGTGCGAAAACAATGCGGGCGAAAGCGATGATCCCGGCGGTGACAGCAGCGAAGACGGCGGAAAGGACGAAAAAAATGGCACCCAGCACCGCCCCAAAAACCCAGCCCGCTCGATCGCCGATCGTGTCGCCATAGGCGGTGATGCGGGCGACCATATTGTCGAGGCTTGCGTAAACCCCGGCCTCGTCGCCCGACCCGGTGAGCGCGAGGATCGAGGCGCCGACGGAGTCGGGGACCTCCGTGACCACGCCATAGATGACGCTGAAATTGTCCCAGCTCTGCGCGAATATCCCGACCAGTGCCACCTTGATCCCGAAGGCAAAGCCGGTGCCGAAGGGCAGGGGACGGAGTTGCATCACCGCGTTGATCCCGAGAAGCACGAGGAGGAGGGTTGCGCCTGCCGAGATGACATTGCCGACCGAGGCTGCGGAAGAGACAAAGCCGTCCTGCGCCACGGTGTTCACCGCGGCGTCGACTTCGCTCAGAATGTCGCGAATGATCCCCATCTACTTGGCACAGCCTGCGACAACTTCGGCCTCAAGGGCATCAGCCTGCGCGTAGAGATCGAGCACCTTGAAAGGCAGACGCGGATTGTCCGAGGTCTGGAACCGGGGCAGGGCGTCAAGCGCTTGATCCCAGGTGAACTGGTCGAGCAGGCAGGTGCAGTTCTCTGAGGCCAGCGCCTCTTCGGCAATCAGGATGCGCAGGATCGCGCGGTACCCGTTGCCCAAGTAAGCGGTCTCGGCCAGATCGGCGGGCGGTTTCGGGACGCGGCACGCATCCTCTTCATCCCGTTCGATCTCCATAGAGGTGAAGGGCCGATCCTGACCCGATGCCGGGTCCGGCAAGACAAGAAGACCGACGGGCAGGGCAAGCGAAAGGCTGAGAAGTCCGGCTTCCATCATAGTGAAGCGGCTCGGGGTACGCTTGGATATTCTCATGGATCCACCGCCATCGAGCGGAACTTGCGCTCATCCGCGAGGGTCGCGGCATCGACAACGCCAAGCTGGCCAGCGCTGACGCCCTGGGCAGCTTCCAGCCGCCAGATCTGGGTCAGGATGATGCCCAGCTCGGCGGTGACGCGGGTGTTGAGATCGACCGCGGCCTTCAGCCCGTCCTGATCGTCGATGAGCCCGACCATGGTCTCGAGCCGCTCGAGGCTTTGCCCTGCCTCTTCATGGCTTTCCTGTGCGGCAACCGAGAGCATGGCACTGGCCCCGGCCGAAGCGGCGATGCGATTGTCGGCGGGCTGGTCGGAGCCTGAGAGTGTCCCCAGTCGTTCCGAGGTGAAGCCGCTGCCCGAAAGCACGCGCTCGACCGAGGCCGAGAGTTCCGCCCCGGGATTGAAGCCGCTCAGGAAATCGCCGCTGGCCAAGGACTGCGCGGTATTGAGGGGGGCGACCAGCTTGCCGCGGAGCGCGCGGAACTCTTCGACCGTGGCGAAAAGTTCACCGATCCCGCTGCCTTCAATCAACGAGGTCAGTTGCGCCTCGAGGTTCGTCAGCTGCGACAGCTGAGTTTCCAACTCCAGCCGCATGGTGGCGAGTTGCTGCATCTGGACGTTCAGGTCCTCGGCCATGTGCTCGAGCTGCGCCACGAACTGCTGTAGCGCCGTGCCGTCGAAGGTCGGCACACCTTGAGCTGCAGCGGGCGAGGCGAGCCCAAGTGTTGTGACCGCAGCCACGGTCAGGAGAAGCTGTCTCATTCTGGAACTCCCATCTGCATGAAGTCGCGCTCGGCCAGCCGGTCGGCGACGAGGTGCTGCGCATAGGCCGCCTCGCGCTGCTGGTTTGCCGCCATCAGCAGGACGCGAAGATTGAGAATGCGGCCGATCTCGGCCTTGGCGTAGGTGTTGAGCTCCCAGGCCGCCTTGGCACCCTGCTGCGCGTCGATCTGCAGGATGATCGCGCGCAGCCGGTTGATGACCTGTTCCGTGGTGGCATGGCTGCTCGCGGCATAATAGACACCTGCCTCCGAGATGCTCGCATACTCGGCCAGCGCAAAGTCGGAAGGAGAAAGCGTGCCGAGCGCGTCGGCTCCGCCCACCACGGCGAGGTATTCATTGTAGAACTTCGAGATGTTGCGGACATAGCCCTGGGTCTCAGCAAAGGGCGGCACGCCGCCATAGTCCATGACCCGGCCCGGACCTGCATTGTAGGCCGCGAGCGCATGCGGGATGTTGCCGAAGTGATTGAGCTGGGTGGTGATGTAGCGCGCACCACCGCGGAGATTGTCCATCGGCTGAAAGCGATCGACGCCCATGTCGGTAGCCGTGCCGGGCATGAGTTGGGTGAGCCCATAGGCGCCGACGGGGCTTTCGGCGGTGAGGTTGAAGCGGCTCTCCTGCTTGATCAGGGCCTGGAAGAGGCACCGCCACTGTGTGGCCGACAGCCCGGCGCGAGCCACGCCGGGGGCACCTGCGAACTCGCCCGCGACCTCGACGATCATCATCTCGACCGTCTCGCGGCCCTCGCCGAAAAGCCGGCTGTTCATCGGACTCGGATCGGCGTTGGGATAGACCGCCGCTGCCCCGAAATCGGCATTGCCCTCGAGCGCGCGGATATCGAAGCCGGGACCGGTGATCGCAGCGGTCATCTTCTTGAGGACGCGCAGCTGGTCGGCCTGCACGTCCGCCAGCGAAGTCTCGGTCCTGTCCTTGTCTTGCTGGACGCCCAAATCTTCGGCGAGCGCCGTCACGCGTGCGATGGCGCGGCCGACCGCGGAATTGTCCTGCGTCGGCACGCCTTGAGACTGTGCTGGCAGCGCGCCGAAGCCAATGCAAAGCCCGGCAGATATGAGCGTGGCGCGTCTCATCTTGGGCGCGGCAGGGGCGTGAAACTGCAATCCGACTTGGTGCCGGACGGGTCCACGCCGCCATTGGTCGAGAACGAGAGAGCCGCGCGGCTGACCTGTGTTTCGCCGCTCCGCTTGAGGCACGGTGAGGTTTTCTCGGTATATGTCTCGCAGGCTGTGAGAAGGCCTGCGGCGGCGCAAAGCGCGAGGAGGGGTTTCAGGCTCATATCACATGTCTCCAGAAATAGGGATCGGCGCGCCAGTCGGCGGGCAGGCGGGCCTCGCCGGTGGCGCCGCCGCCTAGGATGGGAAGGAGGTCTCCAAGCGGGGAAAGGTCCGCATCAACGAAGACGCTGTCGCCGGCCGAGCGGACAAGGGCGATACGCTGGCCGATTGTGGGCTGAACGAGAAGGGCCGCCTCCTTGGCGTTGACGCGCAGGAAGTCGTAATCTGAGACGGTGGCGCGATCGTTGGGGAAAAGGATCTGGGTTGGCACCGTTTCGACGATGGTCTTGCCGACGCGAGACTCCCTTAGCTGGCTCGGATACTGCGTCATCATGATGACGACGCAGTTCATCTTGCGCAGCGTGACCAGCCAGTTTTCCAACCGCGCCCCAAAGTAAGGATCGTCAAGCAGCTTCCAGGCCTCGTCGAGCACGATGATGGTCGGACGGCGATCCTCGACCACGCGTTCGATCTGGCGGAAGATGTAGGACAGCACCGCCATGCGCTCGGTCGTCATGTCGAGGATCTCGGTCATGTCGAATCCGATGATGTCGGAGGCCAGTTCGAGCCCCGCACCATATTCCGGCTCGTCGAAGACCCAGCCATAGCGCCCGCCCGGGGCCCATTCGGCGACACGGGACTGCAGCTCGCCATCGTCATCAAGCGACTGAAACAGCGTCTCAAAGCTCGCAAAGCGCCGAAGTGAGCCCTCCGCATGGGCATTTTGCGTGACCGCGCTTTGGATGTGGCGCGACTGTTCGCCGGTGAGCGTGCTGCTACGGGAGAGAAGGGTCGCAAGCCAGTCCGAAAGCCAAGCGCGGCCGCGCTCGTCGGTCTCGGTGGCGAGCGGGTTGAGGCCCGTGGGAAAGCCGGCACGGATTTCATTGTAGCGCCCGCCGAGGGCACGGACGGCCATCTCGAGGCCACGGTCCTTATCGAAGAAGACGAGCCGCGCCCCGACCCGCTGCGATTGCGCCGCAAGGAAGGCGGTGGTGAGCGTCTTGCCTGTGCCGGTGCGCCCTAGAACGAGGGTGTGACCGACGGTCGGTTCCTTGCTGGGGCTTCCCGCCTCGTGGAAATTGAACCGATAGCCCGAGGTGCCGACCGTGGGCAGCACGGCGATGGTCTGGCCCCAGGGCGACTGGTCCGGACCCCGTCCTTCGACGCTACCATGCAGGGCCGCAAAATCGGCGAAGTTGATTGAGGAGATCGGGGTCTTGCGGGCGCGGTAGCCGAAATTGCCGGGACTTTGCGCGAAATACGTCGCCTTCAGCGCCATGCTCTCGCGCACGATCACGGCCATCATCTCCTGGCCGACGCGCTTGATTTGCGCCGCAGCGCGCTCAACCGTGTCGCGCTCCGACGCGTAAACCGCGATCGAGAGGTGATGATCACCAAAGGCGATGCGTCCTGCCTCCTGATCGTCGGCCGCATGGCCGAGTTGTTCGCGCAAGGACACGGCGGCATCCTCGGAGGCCTGCATCTGCCGGATGATCCGCTGGATGCGCTCGGCCATGATGTTGTTCGGGATCGGGCTGAAGGAGTTCGTCAGCACGATGTCGAGGGGCATGTCGAGCGCGTCGAGCAGCGTGACATCCGTCAGTGCCGGATAGGTCTTTAATGAGAAGAGCGCGCCGTATTTGACTTGGCCGGTCACGGCGTCGGTCAGGGTGACGACGTCGCCGTCAAAGGTGGCGCGGCAATTGTTCAAGGTGTGCGAGAGGGGCAGAGCGCTTTGGCCAAAGGCGATGGGGGAGAAGGTTCCTGCGTTCAGCGTGTTGAGATAGCCCAGCCATTCACCGTTTGACTTCGTGAGCCTCAAGGGGTTGGCCGCCGCAAGCGCCACCTCGAAGAAGCCCATGACCTCGTTCAGCTCCTGCATGCGTGTGGCGCGGTCCTTGACCCAGGCCTTGCGGGCGAGGGCACGCAGGAGCGGAATATGCGCCGAGATATCGGGACGCCGGATGACGCTGAGATAGAGTTGGCGTTTGGCGGGGCGCAGGTCTTTGACATGGGCCTGCCAGCGGGCGTCGATTGCTGCGGCGAAGCTGTCCCCCTCGATGGCGCGCATCCCGAGATCCTGCGGCACGGAGATGCGGTGGATGTAGAAGCCGAAAGCGTTGCCGGTCTGGGCGACGATGGCGGCGACCGCGCGTTTGAGCGCATCGAGCCGGGCGTCTTCGCTGGTCATCGGGTTCAGACCATCAAGGCGCAGGGTCGCCATCAGATCGCCCTCGCGCAGCACCATGACATCATCATCCGCGAGCGCGAAATACGGCAGGTGCTCCGCTAGATAGCTCTCACGGGCGAACTCCCCGCCGCCCACTTGGAGCAGAGCCGTTCCGTGAGTGGAAAGGGTGCCTGCATCACGCGCCAAAGCTGTCGCCTCCGTGCAGGGCTCGGTTTTTTGTCGGACGGACGGTGCCATAGGAGACGCGCAGCACCTCGAAGAAATGCGGCTCGCGGTCGGCGACGAACCAGAGGATCGGATAGGCGACGATCCCGATCAGGAAGAAGATCATCGATTTCGTCCAGATGAACGGCAGAACGATCCCACTCGCCAGAACCACGAGGTATCCTACGGGCAAGCCCAGATACTTGGGCGGACGGGCGAGGCCCAGAAAAAGGGGGGATCGTTCTGCCACTGATCTACTCGGTTCTCAGGAGAAGCCGTCGACGATGGTGCCGGCCGAGAAAATCAGCACGATCCCAATGATGACGGAGGCGAACCAGCCCCAGTTGAGCCGTCCCATCATGCACATGAAACCGGTGCCGATGACGGCAAGCGTGGCGACCGCGATCCCGATGGGACCGGTCAGCGCCGCCTCAACGGTTTCCAACATGGTCTGTATAGGAGACAGGTCCTGCGCGACGGCAGGTGTTGCAAGATACGTCAGGGTTGTGGCGATGGGCAAGAGGCGGCTGAGGCCATGTCTGAGCATGCGGTGTTCCCTTGTTTTACTGAAGATTGATCAGGACGGGCGCGCGGGCTGGAACCGGGTCTGCGACGCGGGTGTCCGGCGCGGAAACGGGTGTGCCTGCCAGCCGGGACCGGATCCGGTGGATGCGCGCGATGTAGTCGCGGGTCTCGGCGAAGGGTGGAATGCCGGAATATTCGACGACCCTGTGCGGCCCGGCATTGTAGGCCGCGAGCGCGAGGTCGATGTTCTTGAAGGTCGCAAGCTGCGCGAGCAGATAACGCGCCGCGCCATCGAGGTTCTGGGCTGGGACGCGCGGATCGACTCCGAGGGCGCGGGCTGTGCCTGGCATCAGTTGGCCCAGGCCATAGGCGCCCTTGGGGCTGACGGCGGTCGGATTGTAGCTGCTTTCTGCCTCGACCAGGGCGCGGAACAGGACTTGCCAATGGTGCGCGTCGAGACCGACGCGATCCAGGGCGCGATTGCCTGCATGGCGCTCGGCGGTGGCGCGGATCAGCGCGAGAATGTCGTTGCGATCGGAAGGCGGCGTGGCATCCAGCGAGGCCAGCACAACATTGTCCTCAGCGTCATCATCTAGCCCTGCCCAGCCAGGCCGCTCACCATGAAACGTCCAGCCAGAGGTCCGGGCGGTTCCGTCGCGGCCGAAGACGATGACGTCAGCTGTGCTCCTCGAGGGTGAGCTCATAGTCAGGACCAAAGCGCAGATCGCGCCCGTCACCGAATTCGAGATGATGTTTGAAGAGCCCCGGCCATATGTTGAAATACCGCGGCTCTGGCCCATGTGGGGTGATCCGAGTCGATACAAGGATGGCTTCCGGCTCGCCCTTGCGCAGGTAGATGCACTGGTAGCGCGGCTTGCCATCGTCCGTGAACCCCACGAGTTCGTACCGGCAGCGGAACGCAATGCCCCTTTCCTGAAGATCTTTGACACCGTCGATGGTGATCAGGATCTGATTGCGCGCTATCGGCATGTTTGGACTCTCCCAGTGAAAGCCCTTCTAGTGCGAGTCATTAATGGCATAAAGACACAATGAGTCAATACGACATATTGCAGAAAATGACATATTGAGAAATAATCGCCGAAACGGATAGGGAGCGTGCTGTGAAGAAACTCATGATGACAGTGGCAATCGGATCTGTGGCGGCATTTGGCTCCTCAGGCCAGGCATTGGCTTATGACATCGATTGCGCGATCATTCTGTGTATGGCGGGGGGATTTCCGCCAAGTCCGGTCTGTTCCCATGCCTATCAGACGATGATCCAGCGCATCACGCCGATCCCTGTCTTGCCGCCGTTCGGGGTGTGTACTTTCGCTGCTGCCCCGACCAGTCCCGGCACGCCGGGACTGGAATCGGAACTGGATACTTCCTTGCCTGAGTATGCCTGGCTCCACCGGATACAGATTCACTGGTTTGAGGGCCGCGCTTTCGAGGATCGCAACGGAGACCGACGCTGGAGTTGGTCATTCCGTTCCTGTGACCCAGAAAACAGTGGCTGCCGAAACATCATCTTCGAGAACCGCTCAGCGACACCTTGGCCGAATGCGTTTCTCTCGGACAATGATCAGGTCGTGCCCTATCCGGACCCTCACAAACCGGGTAACTTTGCTCATCGCGCCGTCATGATCGAATTTGGAAACTACGAGGGCGATATCGAGCATTCGGAATGGATCTCTTACTGATCCTGACGGCCTTTGAATTACATCCTGACCGGTCGGATCAGGATCTCAGAGGCGATGACCTCTTCGGCTTCCATGAACCACCACCTGACAACTTGACCCGTGTTCCACCGATAATCGCGCCAGACAACATGTGTGTCGCCGGAAATCTCGACGAGACCTTCCCGGACAGGCACTGCGAATAGTCGTTTCATGCACATATCGAGCATCCCGCGAGGCCCTGTTTTCTGCGATGTGTTGCGAACCGTAGCGAGAGCACCTTGAGGCAAGGGACTGAGAGTTTGCGCAAAGGGACAACACGGCCCCATGTATGGCCGGTCGGAACTTGTGGTTGCCTCAGCTGGGAGTGCAACTGGTGTCAGACCGCATGGTGAGACATCAGTTCTTCGGAGGATTCAGGGCGATCTGGTGGCCACAGCGGCGGGCGATTTCGTGGGACAGCTTGAAAAAGGATTCGATCCAATGTCCGGCTTGCGCCGCGAGAAGCGGGTCTGTCAACGGATCATGGTGGCAATCCACGACATCCACCACGTAGTCAGGCCCAATATTCTCGATGATCCGGCCAAGCGTTCTGGACAAAAAATCGCGGCTATCGGGGATGTTATGTTTCCGGCACATCTCGGGGGACGGGTTGCTGATCAGAATGAGCGGCGCGTCCGCGAAATCCTCCACATATCGTTGCGCCATGTTACCACAGAACTTAGACCAGAGTTTGATGGACATGATGATCTTGTGCTCAACGTCCAGTGAAAGCTCAGTCCCGAATCTGGCTTGCCCAGGGTCTGATGCATCAGCGCCCGAAGCAATTCTCAGCAGATCACAGGGTTCAAGTCCGATTGTTGCCAGCAGCGCTTCAGATGCGGTGATGGATTGAGGCGCAGACGGGCGAGTATTTGATATATGCATCATTGAGGTCCTGTTTGTGAGTGAGGGGTCAGAACATTCGTTGAGAATGCGAGGAATCTGCCGTCTTGATTGTGCTGAATCGTACCAAGTTGACGTGTCGCGTAGCCCATGCGGCTTGCCATCCGCATGAACCCGGGAGAGCCTAGGAACAGGCATTTCTCTGCACCGACGCTTGCCAGAAACTGATCGGTCGCCTGCAGGATGCGTTCGCTGAGTTGGATGCCCGGGTAGGTGACAAGCCGGGTCAGCTCCCAGACCTTTGGGTCGACCGATGGGTCAGTGTCGCAGATCTTTGAGGGTAGCCCGGGCAGCCGCTGAAGGTAGGCGTCCCGTATCATGTACGAAAAGCTGCCATCTGGATCGGCGCTGGTGGTGTTCAGTAATCGTGCCCCTGCGAGGACGCTTGAACCGTCATGGACAACGACATAGACACTGTCCGGACGGTCATACTGTTCTGCCTCAAAAATAGCATCATGTGGAATGTTCCAGCCCAGATGATCGACAAAAATCTGTTTACGCAATCTGAGAAATGCAGGTATTAACCCAGCTCGGTCATCCGTTGCGCGCAGGACTGAGACTTCACATTTGTTCACGCGCGCGCGCACCGCTTGCATGATTGTGTTTACTCTAAGTTTGGGCCTGGAGGGAGTTTGACAAGTCAACATTGGGTCCCGCTTCTTGCTCGCTTTGGCCCCTTGGAAACACAATCTTAGGTAGAGTGTCCAAAGATTCTACCGGTCATGCTAGAAGATCAAACCTGACGTTAGGTTTGGCGATAAGTCGGTCCTAAAATTGGCCTTAGGTCAGGTTTAGCATCCTCAGGTCTTGGTACCTGACCACAGGTCAGGTGCTCGAATGCGGACATTGACATTATTGGCGAATACATTGTTTCTCCACACACGTTAAAATTGTGTCGGTAAACAACTATGTCAGACGAGCTTTTGCCTATTCTTGCGGCAGATCAGCTGTTCAAAGAGAACGCAGAGCCGGTCCTCTCCATCGGGACCGAAGGATTTTTCATTATGCTGAATCATACCAGGAGAGGCCCGGAGTTCATTGACAGTACCTATCCTGCGGCTTGGAGGGACGAGTACGACGGAAACTCTTATCATCTGAAAGACCCAGCTTTTCTTTGGGCGCTTGCGAAGAACGGGAACAAGCGCTGGTCGGAAGTGCGGATTCCGGATCTTGCAGGAGTCTTCAAAAAAGCGCGACGTCATGGTCTGATTTTCGGAGCGATGTTCAGCCGCGGATATCCTACCAGAAAATCGGTTCTGAGTGTCGCCAGAGATGATCGCGAACTGACCGATGATGAGCTGGTGCGCCTGGCCACCTGGTTTGACCAGTTCATCGACGCCTGCAACGCCAAGCAGATGTTCTCCCCGAAGGAGCTGGAAGTCCTGCAATGTCTCGCCAATGATATGACCATCGATCAGGCGGCCGAGAGTATCGGGATATCAAGTTCAGCCGCAAAGGTCCGATTGAAAGCCGCGCGTGATCGGAGCGGCAGAAAGACAAACAGTTGGGCCGTCGCGGCTGCACTGCGGGCGAAGCTCATAGATTAGTCGAGTGAAGACGAAAGAACGCGGCCCGACAGGTGCGTGCTGTTGTTTCCAGAGCGTCGTTGCACAATGAAGCGTGGCTCGCGGATAATTCTACCCGCACTTCGAACACATATGTAAGTATTTATCACTTATTTAACAACATCAAAGCGGAACAGGACAAGGCGCCGCCGAAGAAACGCCGGGCGGGAAAGCAGCGTTCTCTATATAAGCCAACCGGTCGCCGAAATGATGGCTGGAACTCGCTGGCTGACCGCAAACGCGTCGCCAACAGCAAAGCCAGCCAGGGCAGCGATAGCTGAGGTCTCCGCCCTGTCAGGCTTTGCTATACTCGCGCCCAGGTGAGACATTTCTCCTTTGCGCGTAGCAGGACATTTTACTTAGTTGCAACACCACAATTTACGCGGCCATTTCCGCCCTACCCACATGGGCCGATCAGGATCCACAGGTTGCTGACATGCTCGCCGACTTCGCAGGTTGACAGACCTAATGGAAACTGCGCACCCTCCGCATTCGTCAGCGAATTAGAACGCCTGAAGCCATGAAGCCGCCGTCAATGTTGAGAATATGGCCATTGATGTAGCTTGCATCGTCCGACGCAAGAAATTGTATCGCCGCCGCAACTTCCTCAGGCTTTGCGTAGCGCTTGGCTGGAATCTGCGCTTCCCAGGCCGCCCTGTCTTTCGGGCCATGGACCTGAAGCGCCATCGGTGTGTCCACAGGTACCGGCGCGACTGCGTTGGCTGTGATCCCTTTGTCGCCAAGCTCGGCAGCCAACAGACGGGTCAGCATATCAACCCCTCCCTTTGTGCAGGAATAGGCACCACGTCCGGTGTTGGCGATTTGCCCATTCACTGAGCTGACGGTGATAATCCGACCTCTACCCTTTTTCACCATCTGCCGGCCTGCAAGTTGGCAACAGTGAAATGTTCCGGTCAAGTTCACCTCAAGAATCCTGCTCCAGGTGTCGGGGTCGAAATCTAGAATAGGCCCGGTCTTCACGATAGCGGCCGATGTCACGAGAACGTCCGTTCCCCCCATCCAATCAATCTTTCCAAAAGCTTCATCCAAAGCAGCACGGTCCGTGACGTCCACCTTGAAGGCAGAAATGTCACCGTGAGGAGAAAGGCGCTCCACCGCTGAGTCTAGCGCTTCCTGCGACCAGTCCATTATCTCAACCGAGGCACCGGCTTTCAAAAAGGCTTTCGCACTGGCTTCGCCGATCCCGCCGGCTCCACCTGTCACCACAACAATTCGCCCGGAAAAGTCCATAATTCAACCTCGCTCAGCTTTGGTATCTAACAGCCCTTCAATCTATTATTACTACCCCATTCGATCAGATGCCATTGTACAATAATGCACTGAACTTGCCTGGAGCGTCACAGCCTCAAGATATTTCTCAATAGGTGATAAAATTGACTGGCTGTTCTGCTGATACACCTTCTAGATGTGTCACGCGGTTTCATACTGCCTTTCGAATGCCTTACTTGTAATAGCCATGGCCTGAAGAAAGACCACGGCCGCATCCAAACTCGGCATATCCTTTCCCGAGGTGCCAAATGCTATTGTGCATACTAGGCCAGTTGGAAGCCGTGGCAGAGTGGGTCACGGTCGTCGACGAAGATCGTGTTATGCCCCGTCACCCTAGCCCAGCCACCAATGCTCGGCAGGATGCCAGCGTATTTGCCCACATCGACCAGCCCTTCGATCCGTCCGTTGAATGTGGTGCCAATCAGGCTTTCACTCACGTAGCTCCCACCGACTTCGAGCTGACCAAGGCTATAGAGTTGCGCCAATCGCGCGGAGGTTCCTGTACCACCGGGTGAGCGGTCGATCGCCTTCTCGCCGTAGAACACCGCCGCACGCCCGTGAGCCCCTTTGGTTTCGGACTTGTCGCACCAGAGCACATGATGCACCCCGCGAATGCGCTCGTCGTCGGGATGAACAGGCTCGATCGCACGGGCCAAGGCGTCGCGGAGCGCACGGCTGGCGGCGATCAGGTCATCGACGCCGACATCGCCAAAGCCGCGCCAGTCGGCCTGCGGTTCCACGATGGCGTAATAATTTCCGCCGTAGGAAATATCCACCGTCAGCCGTCCGATACCCGGCACCTCTACCTTGACATCGGCTTCGTGAAGATAGCTTGCCACGTTGAAGAGCCTTACCTCGTCCACGTAACGACCGTTCATCGTGTATTCAACATCCACGCGCCCTGCGGGCGTCTCGATCGCCAGACGCCCCGGCACACGCGACGTCACGATCCCCGCTTCGAGCGCGGCGGTGACCAGACCCATGGTGCCAGCGCCGCACATTGGACGGCATCCGCTGACTTCGATGAAGAGCACGCCGAAATCGCAGTCCTCTCTCGACGAGGGATAAATCATCGCACCAGACATGATGTCGTGCCCGCGTGGCTCGAACATGAGCGCCTGTCGCACCCAATCATGGCTCTGCATGAAGATATGCCGCTTCTCGTTCATCGGTACATTGGGCAAAAGCGGTGCGCCGCCGACCACCAGGCGGACCGGATTTCCGCAGGCGTGGGCATCGATGCAGAAGAATGTATGTGCGCTCATTTGTTCTTTCTCCGGCCCCGCAGGGCATTGGCAATTCCGGTCAACGGGCGAGTTCGGCGGGCGGTCAGCGTGGCACGTGAGAAGCGGTCTAGGATCAGGGCCAGGATCACCACGGCCAATCCGGCCCGGAGGCCTAGCCCCATTTCCATCCGCGTCAGGCCGCGGGTCACTTCTGCCCCCAGTCCGCCCGCGCCCACCAGCCCCGCCAGCACCACCATCGCCAGCGACAGGATGATGCATTGGTTGATCCCGACGAGGATGGTCGGCAATGCCGACGGCAGCTCGATCTTCCACAGGATCATTCGGTCCGAGGCGCCAAATGCGCGGCCCAGTTCTATGCGATCCCTCGGGACGCCTTTGATGGCGAGTGTCGTGATCCGCAGAATGGGTGGGGTGCCGTAGATCACCGTAGCGATTACGGCGGGTACACGACCGAGGCCGAACAAGATCACCGCGGGCACGAGGTAGACCCAGGGCGGCAGAGTCTGCATCACGTCGAGGATCGGACGGAGCCCCAGCTCGATCCTGCGTTGGCGGGAGGCGAGGATTCCCAGCGGTATCCCGATGGCCAGCGCCACGAGTACAGCCACAGCGACGAGCGCCGTGGTCTCCATCGTCTCCTTCCAGAGGCCCGCGAGAAAGCAAGTCGTGAAGCCAACGGCGACGAGGACTGCAGTCCTCCAGGAGGTGAGCAGGCATGCTGCGACGGACAGGATGGTGATCACTATGATCGGAGGGCCGGAGATGAGCGGCGTCTCGACCAACACGAGTGCAGCATTGATAGCGTCGGAAAACGCCTCGAAAGCTGCATGGAAATTGATATTTAGCCACCGGAAGACCGGAGCGATAGCCTGACCGGGGGAAAAGCTGTTCTCGATTGTCATTGCGCTGCCATCGCCCCCTCTGCCCCCAGTCCTTGACTAATGCGATCAAGGACCATCGTGACGATCACGATGGAAATGCCTCCGTCGATCGCCTTGCCGATGTCGAGAGTTCGGATCGCCTCGTAGATCACAAAGCCCAGTCCCTCAGCGCCGACAATCCCGGCGATGACAACCATGCCGACACTTACCATCAGGCTTTGATTTATTCCGGTCATAATGCTGGGGCGGGCTAAGGGCAGACGTATCTTGAAGAGCATCTGCATTGAAGAAGCACCGTTGGCTCGACCCAGTTCCACCAGCTCTAAAGGCGTGAGCTGAATACCGAGTGCAGTCAGGCGCAGCGCTGGCGAGATAGCTACGATGATGGTCGCCGTCATGGCGGTGGCAGGTCCGTAGCCTATCAGCGCAACGCCCGGCAGGAGATAGATGTAGGGAGGGATTGTCTGGATCACGTCCACGGCCACCTGCACGTAACGGTTCACGCCCGCCTTTAGCCCGGCGACGATGCCAATTGGGATCGCGATGATCAAGGCGATCACAACCGATGAAAGCACCAGCGCCAGAGTGCTCATGGTCTCGTCCCAGAGGCCCATAACAGCGCAACCGAGCAGTCCTGCTCCGGCCAGCAGCGCGAATGTCACGCCCACCGTCTTCCAGCCAAGGAGGCCGAAGAGCACCACCATCACCCAGTAGGGCGGCGACAGGAGCATCCATTCGATGCCCGAATAAACTTCGCCCAAGCCATCGTCGATGGCGTCGAAGAACCAGGCTCCGTTGGTATAGAGCCAGTCAAGCCCGAACTGGACCGCGTCGTCCAGCTTCGCCACGAAGCTCACCCTATCCATGCTTGCCCCCCCGTTCCAGTCATCGGATCGCCGGAATTCGACGTCATGTCGGACACCTCGCGCCCCAGGATTCCGTTCAAGAGAGAGCGGCGGGTCACAACACCCACAACTGAACCCTCTTTAACCGCAATGAAGTCCTCGTTTCTATCGACGGACAGGCTCATGAGTTCTCTGACATCTGCGTCGGGCGCAACACTAGGGAGCCGCGACAGGTCGATCCGGGGATGGGCCGCCGCAAATTCTGAGGCTGGGAACATGACGGAATGCGCCTTGACCAGGTGCAGGTGCGAGATGCCCGCCACGAAATTCGAGACGTAGTCGTCCACAGGACGCAGCACGATATCTTCGGGCGTTCCGATTTGGATGATCCGGCCGTCGCGCATGATCGCGATCCGGTTACCGACCCGGACCGCCTCATCGGGATCGTGGGTGATGAAGACGGTGGTTTTACCTAGACGCGTGGCGAGGTCGATGAATTCGTCCTGCAGCTGGCGTCGAATAAGCGGATCGAGTGCGCTGAAAGGTTCGTCCATGAGAATAATCTCAGGTTCGGCGGCAAGAGCGCGGGCAATGCCGACGCGCTGCTGCATGCCACCTGACAACTCCGATGGGTAGCGATCACCCCATTCGGCGAGCCCCACGGTCTTTAGCACTCGCTCTGCCGTCGCCAGGCGCTCCGACTTTGCGACCTTTCTGACCTCCAGGCCGAACGCCACATTCTCGGTCACCGTCCTGAACGGCAGAAGGGCCACATTCTGAAACACCATCCCGATCTTATCGGACCTGACCCGACGCAGGCGGACTTCACTCAGTGGCCCCAAGTCGGTCCCATCAACCACGATCTGGCCGAGGCTCGGGTCGATCAGTCGGTTGATCAGTCGGATCAAGGTCGATTTACCGCTGCCCGATAGCCCCATTATGCAAAAGGTTTCACCCCTTGCGACCTTGAAGGTTGCGTCGGCCACGGCCACCACGCAGTTGTGCTTCTCAAGTATCTCGGCGCGGGTCAGGCCATTGTCCCGCATGTCACGTAATGCGACATCCGAGTTTTGGCCAAATACCTTCCACACACCGTCACAGGCGATCATTGGCGACCCGTCTGAACTGGTGTTTGCGCGGCTTGCATCTTGCACGAATGTCACTCCCTTTCCTTACGCCGTTTGGACATCGCGTTCGGGTACCGATCCCAAGTCGGCACCCGAACGATTTTTTATTCGGCGTTGTTCAGCCAGATCGTCATCAACTCTTGATGTGCGACCACCCAGTCAGCGACCGCCTCATCCATGGTCTGACCGTCTTTCACCGCACCGTTCAATGCGTTGATGTCCTCCAGCGGCACGTAGACGCTGGCCAGTACCTCGCGAGCTTTTGGATTTTCGGCGGCCCAGCCCTTGGTAGCGATCCAGTAGTAGGTCTGCGTGGGCGGGTAGACCCCTTTTGTGTCTTTCAGGTATTTCACAGGGTATTTCTGCTTCATCCAGGACGGCTCCCACAGAGTCGCTGCGATCCATTCATTGCGCTCGACCGCGGACTGCAGCGCAGCTGTCATCGCCGGAGTGCTGCCCTCGATCAGGCGCATGTCCAACCCATAGGCCTCGATCGCGTTGCGGGTATGGCGCATAAGTCCCGCCCCCGGTTCGATACCCACGATCTGGCCTTTGAACTTGTCTGCATTGGCCGCCAGTTCGTCGATTGTATCGATAGTGACGTAATCAGGCACGACGATCCCGTAATTTAGCCCGTGCGAGACAGGCGATAGCTTCTCCAGCCGGTTCTTGTTCTTGTCCCAATAATCCTGTGCCGTGTAGTTCACCTGAGATACCAAAATTTCGATGTCACCCTTGGCGAGCGCCGCGTAGGCGATCCCCCATTCGGTGAACTGGGTCACATCAACTGCATACCCGGCATTCTCCAGTGCTTTCTTGCTAATTCCTGTAATTGGGGTCAGATCGCCCCAGGTCATCGTTCCCATCTGGATTGTTTGTTCCTGCGCGGGGGCGACCGTGGCCAGCTGCAACGCAGCGATGGCCGAAATAATAATTTTTACTATTCTTTTCATTTCCTTACTTCCTCTCTGTGGATTGTTCTTGAGGGTTCTCGATCTCGGCTCACACCATCCATTTTCAAAGCAAGACATGCCGTTGACGCAAGGTACCGCTTTCGCGACGCATGCACTTCGACTCGGTTTCGCTTGCATTGCATACTAATTGTGTACAATATGAGCACATAAAGCAAGCTCCAATCTTTGGACATCGAAAATAACATACTGGTTTTCGATTCTAGTTGGTTGGTTCAAGCCGCAAGATTGTGCGAGAGCGAATGATGGTACCACCCACGGAAACCAGCGGCCTTGACGAAAATACACCAGCAGATACACAGCCGACGGCAAAGGTGGCGCAGAAAGGATAGCGCAAAAGTGACAGCAACACGATCCAACAAGCAACGGCTATACGAGGATCTTAGGCGAAAGATCCTAACAATGGAACTTGAACCAAGTGCCACCTTGGACGAAACCTCTTTGAGTTTAGAGTATGGAATCTCCCGAACGCCGCTGCGTGAAATTTTTCGGCAACTGGCAGGCGAGGGATATATCCAGATTCTCAGCAATCGCGGAACTTTTGTTTCGCCCATGAGCCATCAGAGCATGCGGGATTTCTTTGCGACAGCACCGATGGTCTACGCGTCGACCGGACGCATGGCTGCGAGAAACGCCCGACCGGCGCAAGTCGCTCAGCTTGCCAAGACACAGGGCAATTTTCGCAGTGCGTTGGAAAGAAACTCGGCCGAGGAAATGATTTTCTGGAATGTGCGCTTCCACCACCTAATCGGCGAAATAGCCGCAAATCAATATCTTATGCCAAGCCTCGAAAGGTTGTTGATCGACCAGGCCCGCATCGGTCAGACATTCTGGCGCCCGAAGTCTCCCGAGATGCAGAGGCGCATCAATTTGGCGGCCGAACAACACGATCAGATGATCGAGGCAATCGAGAGCGGCGATGAAGAAGCAACGGTCGAGTTGACCATGAGGCATTGGGACTTATCCAGTGATCAACTCGAAAGGTTTGTGCGGTAGGTAAAAACTTGAGAGGTGCCGAAGTCAATAATGCTGGCGCTATCCGTTACATGCCAACGCTCTTTGACCACGCCGCGCTCGCGCCTCATCTAAGCATTTGGTCCGGTAACCAGGTCACGACACCAGGAACCGCGATGAGCATGATCAGCAGGACGACGTCGATACAAAGGAAGGGCAGAACACCCCTTACGATGTGGCCAAAATTGGTGTCCTTGTCGACCGCGCTCATCACCGCGAACAAGTTGAGACCGACGGGCGGAGTGATTACCGAAATCTCAATCAGTTTGACGATGAAGATGCCGAACCAGATCGGGTTTACATCTGCCTGCTGCGCAATCGGGTAGAGAAAGGGCAGAGTAACCACGAGCATTGAGGTGGTATCAAGCACGCACCCAAGCAGGATCATGACCAGTGCTATCCAGATCAAGAACTGAGTCTGGCTGAGATCAAACTGATTAATGAGGCCTATCATATTAGGAATTACCCCCAACACGATTAGCATTCTCGAAAAGAACATCCCGCCGATCAGGATGACAAACAACACACAACTGATCGCTGCTGCATCTCGCAGCGATTCTGAAAACCAGCCTGTGAGCTTGCCTTTACGATAAACAAACGCCACCGCTAAGGCCGCAGCCGCACCCACGGCGCCAGCACCGGAGGGTGGAAACATCCCGGAATAGAGGCCGCCGATCACCACCACGAAGATCAGCGCGAATGGCCAGACCCAGACCAGCGAACGAAGCTTTTGCGATAAGGGTGGAAGGGAACGGATCTTGGGGGACAGATCCGGTTTGACCCGAACCAACACCGCGATGACAACCATGTAGGACAGGGCACTCAGAAGCCCGGGAATCATACCTGCGATGAACAGACGCCCGATCGACTGCTCGGTCATGATGCCGTAGATCACCATGGTAATTGAAGGTGGAATCATCGCGGCGAAGCCGCCCGAGGCCGCAATGGCCCCGATCGAAAGACTGCGCGAGTAACCCGCCTTAAGCATTTCTGGAAAGGCTATCCGGGTAAAGACCAACGAATTTACCACAGTCGAACCGGAGATGGCGGCAAAGATGGCCGAACCGACGATTACCACCTGATACATGCCCCCCTTGACAGAACGCAGCCATAAGTCAGTGGCCTGGAAAAGCTTTTCGGTCATGCCGGATCGCTGCGCTACAATGCCCATCAGAACGAAGAGCGGCAGGACAGCGAATCCATAATTGTGCGCTACAGAAAACGGCAGCGTTCGGATCTGACCAAATGCGAATGCTTCGCTAAGGCCGAAATACATCCCACCAACGCCAGTCAGGCCTAGGGCCACCCCAACCGGCACACCCAAGGCGAGACACAAGAAGAGTGCGAAGACACAAGCGTAACCAATAAAAAGGGGATCCATATCGCCGCTTGACCTTTATATCTCAGGTTTGGAAGAATGAGCACTCCGTTGGCACCCCTTCCTTATCCAAGCGCGGCTCACGATGACTGTCCAGTCAAGCAGCGCAAGTCGTCGAGTATCTTTACCAGGCATTGCAGCAGCATCATGGTTGAACCTATTGCAAGAATGAACCGTGCTGGCCACAACGGCAGGCCGATCTCGCCCGGTTGAACCTCGCCTGTGGCAAAGCTGCGCAGTCCTTCCGCCCAACCGAAATAGGCGATCATGCAGAAAAGTATTGCCGAAAGCACTGAACCAAAGCTGCTCAGCAGGATCCGGCCTGAGGAGGGCAGTACGTTCACCAGTAAGGTCACCGACACATGTCGATTCTGCTCTTCCGCTTTGGCGATGCCGAGAAACACCACGAAGACCATGAGTGTTTCTATCAGTTCGTAGGATCCGGCCAGCGGCCGGTTCATCAAACGTGCCAAGACATCGGCAGCGCCAGTGACCGCCATGATAAACATTGCGGCCGCAGCTACGAAAGATACGGAACGATTTGGCAGTGAGAGAATACTCATGGTGCTTTGCTACCCCTTGAGGGCTAGTCCGTCCGCCTGGCCTCTGCGGCCAGGTAGACGGCTTCCAACATTATTCGACGTTGGCTACCACGTCTTTCCAAATCGCAATGGCATTGCGCGCGGCGTCACCTTTACCCTGCTCTTCCATCTTGGCAATCCACTCGCCGAAATAGTCCGGCACTACGGCGCGCAGCTTATCCATTTCTTCTTCAGGAAATTCATGGAATTCAACGCCGTTATCTGCCAGAAACTGCCGCGCTTCTTCGCCGGCCTTGAGTGTAAGCTCATAGTCCTTCTCGGCCGCTTCGTCAGCGACTTCGAGCATGATCTTCTGTTGTTCCGGTGACAGCCTGTCCCAGGCGGCAGTGCTTATCCAGATGGGCGCGGTGACTGCGATATGGACTGGTGCCGTGGTGACGTGCCCGGCCACTTCGTGGAGACGATAGGTCTGGATGTAGTCGTAGGAGAATGGCACTACGTCGACCGCACCGTTGGACAGCGCCTCGTAGACTTCCGACAGGCCTAGCGTGACGGGCACCGCCCCCGCACCGCTCACGAACCGGGGAAAATCGCTACCCCATGACCGAGTACGCTGCCCTTTCAGATCCTCTGCGGTCAGGATGGGCTCCTTTGACAGAAGAAAATATGGATTGAGGTTATGGAAGAACAATGCCCGTACGCCGTTTCGCTCCTGCTCAGCCGCCAGCTCTGGTTCTTCCTCCATCAGACGCTCCATCACAACACGGGCCTGATTGACCGAAAAAAGCGACATCGGAAAGGAGTTCGGAATGGCGGTGAATGGTATATCGCTTGAGAAATAGCCGGGCGAGGCGACCGCCATGTCGATCGCACCTTCCCGCATGAGGCTGAGGCTTTCAAGCGGTCGTCCCAAGGTGCCGCTGTAGAAGATCTTGATCTCAACTGCTCCATCTGTGCGGCGAGCAACTTCGTCGGCGAACCACCCGTCAATCTCCGAAGCCGGAGCCGATTCCGGCATTTGACTGTTTAGGTTGAGCGTGATCTGCGCCGAAGCGGCGGTCACGGTTAAGCTCATGGCCACTGCCGAAACGATGGTGAGCAGTTTGTGAGACATTTTCATCGTGTCTGCCTTTCCTGTTGGGATGGGAACGTTGTGATTGTTGTTATTTAGTGCCCGCTTCTTCGTCGCACGGTTCAGTGAATTCGTAGTGCTTGACGACTTGCGCTACGAGCAGGCAACCGTCGTCGGTACTGGAGGAATGGGTCGATCCGGGAAAATAGGTGATGTGGTCACCGGGCCCGAAGACCTGACCGTCATCTTCCTTCAACGAGCCGTCGAGCACCAGTATCTGCTCAATATCAGTATGCGTATGCGGTGTCGATTTGGCACCCGGCTCAAGACGCAGGATATAATTTCCGGCTCCCGACTCGAAGTCGTAGTTAAGCGGTTGCCAATACATCTTTTCCTGCACGGGACCGTAGCGATCATAGGGTTTTAGCTCGGCACTCGGGATCGAGACCACTTTCCGTCCTGGGGTTCTGCGTGCCACGAGGTATCCTCCCGGGATGATGGTTTGATTCAATTCCTGGTCATACTTGCATCCCTTTATCATTAATGCTAATTGTAATTATTGCTACTTAATGATAAGAAGTTATCATATGATAAATCTTCGTCACGTCGAAACGTTTTGCGCGATAATCGAGTTTGGCACCTTCAGTGCGGCAGCCAAAGCTCTCTTCACGACGCAACCTGCGATTTCGCTTCGCATACGGGAACTCGAAAGCGAGCTCGGGGTAAAACTATTCGAAACCTCCAATCGGCGTCCTACCCTTACGATCAAGGGCGAGTACTTCGTGAATCGCGCGCAAGATCTGCTCGCGATGGCCCGTTCAATCAAGGAAGATATGGAGGGAGAACACGACCCAGCGGGTCGCATTCGTCTCGGGGCAGTCGAAACAGTCGCGGTGACATGGCTTGCAGATTTCATTCAACTCGCGAACGAGAAATTTCCAAAGGTCATCCTCGAACTGGATATCGCGCTGACGGCCGACGTGTGGACGAAGTTTCACGATGGCATGGTCGACATGATCCTCGTGCCGGGACCCATCAAGGAATCGAATGTCCACTGCGAACCGCTCGGCAATGTTCCATTGACGTGGGTAGCGAGCCGCAAACTCCCACTGCCCGAGGGTCCCTTGAAAAAGCAGCAACTGGCTCAGTATCCGATGATCTCGCTATCTGGGGCCTCAATCATCTACCAGCTTGTCGAACGCTGGTTCGCCGAGAGCAATTACCGCGTGAACTGGGTTAATCATTGCAGCAGCCTCAACGTAGTATCCTCTCTGACGGCTGCGGGGCTCGGTGTAAGCCTGCTGCCCTCGCAGATGCTCAGGGAAGCTACAAAAGACGCTCTCGTAGAGTTGGCGGTCGAGCCGAAGATCCCGGCTCTCAAGTTCTTCGTAGTCTATCGAAAGATATTCAGTTCACCGCTATTCACGGAAATCGCGAAAGTCGCGCAGCAGGCCAGCAACTTTTCATTAGATTAGAGCGCCTCCCATGGCGAGTGACCGAAGTTCGTCAGGCATTTGATCGTGTTGCAATCCTTCTCGGCAAATAGGCCCTCTAGTTCAGTTGACAGCTGTTGCAGACGGGTAACGATTTTCGACGACTTCTGTGTTATGTCGCCAACTTTTGGCCAGCCACCGATGTTCAGCAAGATGCCACCATACCTGCGCAAATTCGACCATTCTTTCGATCCGTAAGTTGGATATGGTACTCACGTGAGAAAGGTAGCATGCCCAAAAGGGAATGACTATTACGACTTAGGAAATTAAGACGAAATCCTGAAGCTCACCTCGCACATTGTCACTACACGCCATTGCGGCGCGCTCCCGGCGAGTGACCAAACCGCGCGCGGAATCCCTTGATGAACACCATCGGCGATGTAAAACCCGACGCCATGGCAATCTCGGTCACGCTCAGGTCCGTCTCGCGCAACAGGCTGCGGCCATGATCCAGCCGCAGATCGCGGAAAAAGCGATAGGGCGTCTTGCGCAGATATTTCACGAAAAGCCGCTCCATCTGGCGGCGCGAACAGCCCGCCGCATCGGCCAACTCGTCCATGCTGATCGGGGTTTCGATATTGGTCTGCATCACCTTGATCGCCCGCACCAACAGCGGATTGCGGCTATCCAGCGCATTGCTGATCGAGGCGCGCTGCGGGCTGCGCTCGGCCCGGCGTTGGCTATAGAGGCACATATCGGCCACCACATCGGCAAAGGGCCGGCCATAATCGGCCTCGATCATTTCCAGCATCATATCAGTGGCACCCACCCCGCCACCGCAGGTGAAAATCCCGCCATCCACCTCAAAGGTATTGCCCGTCACCTCGACCTCGGGGAATTTCTCGCGAAACGCAGGTTGGTTTTCCCAATGCAGCGTTGCACGCCGCCCCTCGAGCAGCCCCGCCTGCGCGAGCGAAATGGCCCCGGTGCAAATGCCCCCCACGCGCCCACCAAAGCGCGCATGCTGACGCAGCAGCGCCAGCAAATCCTTGCTGCCCGTGCCGGTGCGCACGGTGCCGCCACAAACCACAAGATCGGTTTCACGCGCAAACGCCCCCAACGACTGATCGACATTCACCGACATGGCGCAAGAGCTGACCACCGGCCCCCCATCCTGAGAGGTGACGGTCCAGCGATAAAGCGGGCGTTGCGCCAGTTGATTGGCAATGCGCAGCGGATCAAGTGCCGCGCTGAACGCCAGCAGCGTGAAATCCGGCAGCAGGTGAAAGGCGAAAAGACGGGCCGGTCTGGTCGTCTCTATCGCAAAGAACGCCGCGCCCTGCGGCACGATCGCTTGGCGGGTCAGGGTGGTGTCATTCTCCGGGCAGGACATGAAAGTTCTCGGACTCCCAGTGCAGGATCTGGGTGCTCCCCGGATGCAGATCGACAGAGGCCAGCTCAATGAGTCTATTGTTCAAAGAACTGCAGGTCCGTTCGCAGGGCGATCCTGTGCTCCATGAATGCCGATACACGGCTACAAAACAGGCGAGTGTGAGCTCGACTGACTTTATCCAGCTCTTCAACCTCACCCCTTTCGATCAGGTCGATCATCTCGTCGTGCTCATTGTGAATCTGTCTGTAATAGGAATCCGGTTCTCGCGACATGCGATCGGCATTTTCAAACATCAAGTAGGTTAGGCGAAGACTGAAATTCAAAACGGTTTCATAGCCTTCCCTGATGAAATCGTTCCCGGCGGCCTCACCGATCTGCTTGTGGAACTTGTGATTGTTTTCGGTCATCGCTTGAAAGTCCCCGGCGTGCGCGGCGGCCTTATAGGCGTTATTTATCTTTCGCAGTGACCCCAATTGTTCTGTAGTGCGTCTGCTCGCGGCCAGCCGCAATACGGCCGCCTGATAAAGATCCAACGCCTCAAATATCCGGGGAACTTCGTTGAGATTGATGACTTCGACAAAATGACCGCGATTGGCAGCAAAACGCACCAGACGATCGGCCTGCAATCGGATGAGCGCTTCGCGGATCGGTGTGCGGGACACTCCAAAGCGCTTTTCAAGTTGAGCCTCGTCCAGATGATCTCCAGGTTTGGCGATTAGTGTCAAAATCTCCCTGCGGAGTGCGTCATAGACTGTCTTGGTTCCATTGCCACGTGGTCGTCCCCGCTTGGCCCGCTTCTCGATACCAACGGAATTGCTATCCAGAACGGAAGTTTGATTTTCTTTTTGTGTCATGGCGTTCGTCTATATATCTTTCAAACGCATTGGTCGACGTGAACCAACTATTGCGTGCATAAGTTTAACCTGCAAGCTTATCGCGTATATCGGCAATAAGAACAGGTTTAATGATCTTCTTGGTTGGCGTCATTGGCATTTCCCCAAGAACTTCGAGACGTTCAGGCCAACGCATCTTGGCGACACCCTGCTGGCCCAGGTAGTCACAGACATCGTTCAGAGTCAGAATGGTGCCCTCACGCAGCACGACATAGGCGCAGATCCGCTCGCCTAGGACTTCATCCGGCATAGGCACCAATGCCGATTGGACAATATCCCCGTGTGCATCGAGGATCTTCTCGATATCTGCCGGATTGATCTTTATACCGCCTCGATTGATGATGTCTTTGCTGCGCCCGGTAATCATGATGTTGCCTGCTTCATCCACGGAGGCAAGGTCACCGGTACGAAACCATCCGTCTTGGGTGAAGGACGTTTTGTTGGCCTCCGGATTATCGAGGTATTCGGAAAGAATCGAATAACCCGAAAGCTGCAATTCTCCCTCGCCCCGGTCAGTAACGTCCTCGCCTGTGGAAGAAATGATGCGCAGCTTCAGGTCATCGGCTAATTGACCGACCGTACCATGCCGGATTTCGGCAGGATCATTCGGATCGGTTTGCGTGGCCAGAAGAGCCTCAGTCATGCCAAAAAGACAACCAACGCGGCCATTCGGTAACTTGGCCTCGAACTGTGCGGCAACTTCGGGTGGGCAGATCGAGCCACCGACGATCACATCGCGCACTGATTCCGGCGGCATCTTGTCCATCACGCCGCTCTTGAGCGTTGCCGCCAAATGCGCAGGAGCGGAATAGACTACGGTAGGGCGCATTCTGGTCAGATAGGCTCCGTAGGTCTCGGGCGTAAAGACCGGGATCGGTATGGTCGTAGCACCAGCCATCAGGGCGTTGCCCGCACACAAAAGACCGAAGACATGCGTGAGCGGAGGTGCAATCATTACCCGATCTTCCGGCCCAATGCTCAGCATTTTAGTGAACCTGGCAGCATTTTGCGCCATCAGCTTCTGCTTGCGTATCACGCCTTTAGGCGCGGCAGACGTGCCGGAGGTGAAGCAAAGTGCAACTTCGGCCTCGGGTCCCGCACCATCAGTAATCTTTGCATTCACATGATCTGCCATGAGGTTGTCAAAATGAAGATGCCCGTCACCATTCGGCTCGGTCACGCTGATGACATACTCTAGCGTTTCAATCTCTGACTTGATTGCCTGCATCGTAGCGGGCCCGTCGTATCTGCCGACCTTGGCCGTGACCACTGCGCGGGCTCCGGCGAATGCCAGAAGCGGGCTCAGCTCTTCTTGCCGATAAGGCATGTGAAGTGTCGTCAGGACACAGCCGGATATTGCACAGGCGAGATAGGTCGTGACAAACTCTGGTGATGACGGAAGCTGGATGGCGACCCGATCGCCTGCACGCAATCCGATGGCGTGAAACGCAGCAGCCAGATTGTTGGCCCTATGCGCCAATTCGCTATAGGTTAGCTTTCCCTGATCCAGAGTTTCCACGGCAAGTTGATCAGGCGTTTCCTTGGCCCAAAAGTGCACACAATCCAGGATTGTCGCCATCTTGCGGGCTTCATCCAACGCTTCAGCGGATTTCGTTGCGGACATCCTTACACCCCTTTTGGTAGATGACGCCTGCCTGGCAAGCGCATTTTTTATTATCTGTTGAGCGCAAACCGAACGGCATGTTCGGCGCTGCGATTTGGTCGTTGCAATTGCATCAGGTGGCCTCCACCTTCCACACAGGTCACCTTAAATCCGAAGGTCGCGGCAAGCAGTTCCGCCGTCTTGATCAGGATCGGCATGTCATGCCCGAGTGTCGTGCCCACAACGACCTGAACCGGTGTCTGGACCCGCGCAATCCCTTCATAGAAGTCGCAAGCGCGCCGTGTATCAAATGTGTTTGCTTCCATCTCCGGGGCGCAAACCAGATCCCATGGAGCGTTTGGGTCGGCATCGGTGCGAATCAGCATGGCCTCCGCAAGACGGTTCAGCTGCGGTGCCGGGATTCCACCAAACGTCTGCGACCGCTCCAGCGATGCGATGAGACGTGCGGGATCTGCAAACCTGCGCCTACGGCTGCGGGTGCGGGCTGACAGCGTCGCATGCAAAGACTGAAACGCGTCGAGAAGGATGGGATTGTTGACGGGCGGAACCGGCGGTTCGTAAAGAGTAAGAGTTTTCCAAGGGCGTGGGTCCAAGCCTTGCGCCATGATCGTGCTTGCAGAACTCAGCGAATGAAACGCGCCATGTGTGGGTTTCTGACCGAAGGAATTCTGAATTGCATCAAATATTTCCGGGATATCAGTCAGGTATCTGGGCCATGGATCATCGAGCACCTCTCCCGGCCCGCTTTGCCCGTGGTTGCGCATGTCAAAGGCCACCACTTCGAAATGGTTCATCAACTCGCGCCCGAACGCCGTGAACCCGTCAATAGCCAACCCGTTGCCATGCGAGATCACTATACGCAGCGGCTTCGCACCTCCCCACCGGCGCAGGGTGATCCGCGCGCCATCACTCAGATGCACGAGTTTTCTTTCTACAGAAAAATCCGTTTCTTCGATCATTCATTGATATCCCAAATGCACGTGACCGGTAGATTGATCTGTCAAACGAGTTGACATGCCAATCATTTATTATACAGTCAGTATTTAAAGAATTTCAAGCACCCATCTGGTATGGAGGACGAAGTGTCAGAAACGCGCGAGCTTCTCGTAGGTCAAAAGATCCTGCGCACCGAAGATCAAACTTTGCTGCGTGGCAAAGCGACCTTCATGGACGATATCCCGATCACGAAAGGCACGCTCCATGCGGCGTTTCTGCGCTCGCCACATGCGCATGCGCGAATCAAGAAGATTGATACATCTGCAGCACTTGCGATGAAGGGTGTCCACGCCGTCATCACGGGCGAAGATGTACGCCCGCTGACCAAACCGCTCATCGTAGGTTTCAAGAACCCGCTTGATTACCGCGGCATTGCGCTGGACAAGGTTCGATACGTTGGCGAACCCGTAGCCATTGTGTGTGCGGTTGATCGTTACCGCGCCGAGGATGCACTGAAGTATATCAAGGTCGAATATGAAGTGCTCGACGCCGTCGTCGATCCGGTGCGGGCCTGCGCCAAGGACGCGCCAGTGCTGCATGAGGCTGCCGGTTCAAACCGGGTGTCGCACCGTATCTTCAATCACGGCAAGGCAGATGAAGTTTTTGAGAAGACTAAGAACCAGACAGAGATCACGATTCGCTATCCGCGCAACTCGGTCACGCCAATGGAGACTTATGGTATTGTCGCCGAATACAAGGCTGATACCGGCGGGTACGATGTCACGTCCAACTTCCAGGGTCCCTTTTCGGTCCACACCGTGATGGCGATCGCACTCAAGATTCCTTCTGCCAAGCTCCGTCACAAAAGCCCGCCAAACTCTGGGGGTAGCTTTGGCTCAAAGCTCACAATGTTCCCTTATATTGTGGTTCTCTGCATTGCATCGCGGCTGGCTGGCCGCCCGGTGAAGTGGATTGAGGACCGGCTAGAACATCACGCTGCGGCATCCGTGGCACCCGGACGGGTGACGCGGATTGAGGCGGCCTATGACGATGATGGCAAGGTAAATGCGCTGCGGATGGAGCATTATGACGACCATGGCGCACATCTGCGCGCACCGATGCCTGCTCCTATCTATCGGATGCACGGGCTTTCGACGAATTGCTACACCATTCCGAATGTCAAGGTTACGAACAATATCGTTCTGACCAACAAATGTCCCACTGGTGCTGTGCGTGGCTTTGGCGGTCCACAACTTTACTTTGCGATTGAGCGCATGATGAACAAGATCGCACAGGACCTGAATATGGATCCACTCGACCTGATGGAGCGCAATCTGATTCCGGCAGGGTCTTTCCCCTACCGCGCCCCTGCGGGTGCGCTGATCGACTCGGGGGATTATCAGCAAGTCGTCAAAGATTCTGTCGAACAGGGCAAGCTGGATTGGTTGCGCGAACGCCGCGCCAAAGCCCGCGCCGAAGGCAAGCTTTACGGTATCGGCTTTGCGGCCGCTGTTGAACCCAGCCAGTCCAACATGGGTTATATTTCTACGCTCAAGACCAAGGAAGAGCGTGAAAAGGCAGGCCCGAAGGATGGCGCAGTGGCGTCCTGCACGATCAGCGTAGATGCCTTGGGTGCTGTGACGGTCGTGGGCGACTCGACACCTCAAGGTCAAGGGCACCAAACGGTGCTGGCCCAGATCGTAGCCGATGAGCTCGGCCTTGAGTTCGCCGACATCACAGTCAACCTCGAAACCGATACGCAGAAGGACAACTGGTCAATCGCCGCCGGCAATTACTCTTGCCGCTTCTCTCCGGCGTCAACCTCTGCTGCCAAGACGGCAGCGGAACGCGTGCGCATGAAGATGACCAAGATTGCCGGGCGGTTTCTGAACGTACCTGAAGACGAAATCGAGTTTGTGAATGGTCTGATACGGTCGCGAAGCAACCCGGACAATGCACTGGAATTCCGTAGGGTCGGCGGCCTTGCGCACTGGTCACCCAGCTCACTCCCCGAAGGGATGGATCCTGGCATTCGCGAGGTGGCCTACTGGAACGCGCCGGAGCTGACGCCGACAACCGCGAATGACGAAATCAACACCTCGCTGGCATATGGTTTCGCCTTCGACTTCTGCGGCGTCGAGATCGACCCTGATACTGGCGTGGTAACAGTCGATCATTATGTCACGGCACATGACTGCGGTACAATCCTGAACCCGGGATTGGCCAAGGGGCAGATCCGCGGTTCCTTTGCCAATGCCATCGGGGCCGCGCTTTACGAGGAATTTGTGTACAAGGAGGATGGAACCTTTCTGTCAGGCACAATGGCGGATTACCTGATCCCGACCGCGGCCGAGGCTATCGACCCGGTGTTGGTCGATACCATTGCGGTTCCCTCGCCCTTTACCCGATTGGGTGCCAAAGGCATCGCGGAAGGCAACCAGTATACAACGCCGGTCTGTCTGGCGAATGCTGTTGCGGATGCTCTGGGATATGAAGATGTGATACTGCCGCTGACCCCTTCCAAGGTGTTTGGCTGGATCAATAGCGCCGAGGAGAGCCCGCCGCCTGTCGAGACCGATCAAACTGGCGCGGAAGAGCGGATTTCAGTCGATTATTCCGGTGATGCGTTGCGCGGTGAAGGTGAAACCTTTGTGCCCGCAAGCGCGGAGAAAGTCTGGGAAACGCTGCTCGATCCAGAAGAGATGGCGCGCCTGATCCCCGGCTGCAAATCGCTCGAGAAGCAGGCAGAAGATCATTTCACCGGGGCCCTCAAGATGGGTGTCGGCGCCGTCAAAGGCGCATTCGACGCTGACATCCGATTGAAGAACATCAAGAAACCCAAGAGCGTGGAGATTGTCGGTACTCTTGATGGTGCCCTCGGCGTTTCGCGCGGCACCGGCTGGGTCGAACTTGTTGAGACCGAAGGCGGCGTCCTTGTGCGCTATCGTTATGCAATTCACCTCAGCGGGACAATCGCTTCGGTCGGAGGGCGATTGCTCTCTGGCGCGGCCAAACTGTTGATCAACCAGTTCTTTCGCGCGCTCGTCAGGCGCGCTGCTCCCGAAGCGTCACCGCGCAAGGGGCTGCTGGGTAAGATTCGTTCCAAATTCGGAGGCAAATGATGAAACCGGCACCGTTTTCCATCCACATTCCCGACACGGTTGAAGAAGCATTGGCCTGCCTGTCCAAAGAAGGCGAGGATGCGCGCGTCATTGCCGGAGGGCAATCCCTGATGGCCATGCTCAACATGCGCCTGGCCGAGCCAGGCATTCTGGTCGATATCTCGCGTCTTGGCGAACTGAAGGGTATCGAATTGGGCCCGGATGGCCTGACTGTCGGCGCGGCTGTCACGCAGGCAGAGGTTTTCCACCATCCGGATCTCCCTCGCTATATACCCATCATACGAGAGGCACTAAGTCACGTAGGCCACATACAGACCCGCAACCGCGGCACAATTTGCGGGTCGCTTTGCCATGCGGACCCATCGGCAGAAATGCCCCTGATGCTGGCCACGCTCGGTGGTCGCGTAACACTCGCGTCAACCTCCGGTTCACGCGAGCTTTCTGCGTCAGAGTTTCAAACCGGTCTTTTGGAAACGGCAAGAACCCAGCAAGAGCTTTGCGTATCTGCGCATTTCCCTTCGCTGCCTGAGACGGCAAAATGGGGATTTCGTGAAATCTCGCGTCGCGACGGGGATTTCGCGATTGTCGCCATGGCCTGCGTCGCCGACCAAGGTACCGTGCGACTGGGTGTAAGCGGCGTGTCGGATGCGCCGACCGTCGAGGAATGGAGCAATCTGATGGCGGGTGACATTCCCGATCTGCTCAACCGACTAGCCTGGAAAATGGGCGGTTATGACGACATCCATGCCAGCGCACGCTATCGCCGCGAACTGGTCCGCCGCATCGGCAAGAAACTCATCGAGGAGGTCCTGGCATGAAAGTACTGCAACAAGGTCAGAAATATTCGGTTGAATTTGTTCTCAACGGTGAGAACGTGGAAGGCTTTGCCGAGCCGCGCATGTTGCTCAGCGATTTCCTCCGCCATGAAATCGGCGCGACCGGCACGCATGTGGGCTGTGAACACGGCGTCTGCGGCGCCTGCACTGTCCTGATGGATGGCAAGGCAGTGCGCTCATGCCTGACACTGGCACATCAGGTCGCAGGACGTGAAATACGCACGATTGAAGGTCTGGCAAAGCCCAACCATGATTTCGGAGCGTTGCAGCAATCCTTTCACGAGCATTTTGCGCTTCAGTGCGGTTATTGTACGCCAGGGATGCTAATGACATTGTCCGAGCTTTTGCAGACTGGAAAGCGCTATACAGAGCATGAAGTGCGCGATGCGCTAAGCGGCAATATCTGCCGTTGCACGGGCTATCGCGAGATCGTCGATGCGGCAATGGTGGTGCTTGGAAAAGAGGGAAAGGTCGCAGAATAACCTCGACGCGCTAGGCGTCCGCTACTTTCAATCTTCGAGAGAATGCGGCGACCACTTCGCCGCCCCCGAAACTGATAAAGGCAGCCATCCGCGTTATGGCTGCCTTTCTCGTTGGCGAATTCGCATTGAAGGGACGGGTTGAGGTCTATACCCCGCGCCTTACAGGCTGAGATGCTCGCGTGCTGCTGACGTAGGATCAGCCAACACCTGCGAAGCGCCACTCCAGGCCATCTGCCCCTTGCGGATGACGTAATGCCAGTCGCCCAACTTGCAAAGCGGTTTAAGGCTCTTGTCGATCACGAGAATTGTCAAATTACGCTCTTTGAGCTGCTTGAGCGCCGCCCAGATTTCCCGCCTGACGGCAGGCGCCAGCCCCTCGGTCGCCTCGTCGAGGATCAGAAAGCGCGGTTGCGTCAGAAGCGCGCGGCCGATTGCCAGCATCTGTTGCTCGCCACCGGACAGAAGACTTCCGAGAGAGGATTTACGCTCTGCAAGGCGCGGGAAAAGGTCAAAGACTTCTTCCAATCCGCGCGGTCCACTGCGGGCCGTCGCGAGAAGGTTTTCCATGACCGTAAGGGTCGGAAATACTTGCCTGCCTTCGGGCACAAGCGCCACGCCACGTCGTGCGATTTCATGGGTGCGCAATCCGTTGATGCGCGTGTCCTCAAGGTAGATATCGCCGCCAATATTGTCCGTAAGGCCAAAAAGCGTGCGGATGGTTGTCGTTTTACCCATTCCATTTTTGCCCAAAAGGGTCGTGACCGCGCCAGCTTTGACCTCGAAGGTGAGGTCAAAGAGTATCTGGCTGTGCTCATAACTTGCGCAAACATCCCGGAAGCGTAGCATCAGAAGTCATCCTCTTCAGAAAGGTAGGCTGCCTGCACTTCAGGAGAGCGCCGCACTTCTTCCGGGGTTCCAGTCATCAGGACCTTGCCATCCACTAGTACGGTGATCTCATCCGCGAGATCAAAAACCGCATCCATATCGTGTTCGATCAACAGGATTGGAACATCACCCTTGAGCCTCTTGTGGATCAAGGAGACAAGTTCAGCTGCGTCCGCATTGCTGAGTCCGGCCAGCGGCTCGTCCAGCAACAGGATTGTCGGGTTCGATGTGATCGCCATTGCCAATTCAAGCCGCCGCCGGTCACCATGCGACAGGGCAGACGGCATCACTCTGGCTTTCTCCTCAAGTCCGAAATCCTTGAGAATATCCGCCAGTTCGCTGGCATAAAAGTGTTCGGCATGGACACGTAGCAATTGTGTCGCAGAGACTTCTGGCACATCGCGCGCTTTCAGGCTCAGAAGAATGTTTTCCCACACCGTGATATGCTGAAAGAGCGCCGTGATCTGATAGGTTCGGGTTAGTCCGAGCCGCGCGCGTACATGCGTAGTCATTCGGTTGACGTCGCGCCCATCGAAATAGACGCGACCGGAATTGGGTCGCAGTTCCCCGGACAGGACGCTGACCAGCGTCGTCTTGCCCGCGCCGTTCGGGCCAATCAGCGCGTGAATGCTGCCATGGCCGAGCTTCAGATTCACACCGCGGAGCGCGTGAATCCCACCAAAGCTGACAGAAATGTCTTCGAGTTTCAGAATATGGGTCATTCCGTTTTTACCCTGACTGAGAACAGCTGATTGACAAGTCCGGCCAGCCCTTGGTGAAAGAAGATCACGACCAGAATGAGGAACGGTCCGAAAAGGATCGGCCAGTGACTTGTGAAGCTCGACAAGACGCTTTCGAGGAGTACGAATGCAAAAGCCCCATAGACCGGACCAAAGCGCGTCCCGACACCACCGAGGATAACTACCACCAGGAGTTCTCCAGAGCGCTGCCAACTTGCATACCCAGGAGTGGCGAATTCGGTCTGATTGGCCAGTAGAAAGCCGGCGATACCGCAGAAAACCCCAGCAAGTACAAAGCCCGTCAACCGAATTGCAAAGACATTGAACCCGAGCGCTGTCGCGCGCGTAGTGTTCTCGCGGCAAGCGACCAATCGACGGCCAAAATCCGAGCGGATGATATGGTTGATCGCGAGGATGCAGAACAATGCAACCACCGCAACAAACCCATAGAACTGCCAGCTGTCGAACGGATCGTATCCCTCCAGAAGCGTCGTGCGTTCATAAATCACCATTCCATCATCCCCTCCGAAATAGGAGGAACTGACGGCGAGAAAATAAAAGATCTGCGCCAGTGCCAGCGTGATCATGATAAAGTAGACACCAGAGGTTCGCAGGACGATCAAACCTATGGTCAGGGCTGCAAGGCCAGCTACCGCAATGACCGTCGGCAACTGAATCCATGCCGAAGTGACATCCGCGTTCGCAAGCACACCGGTCGCATAGCAGCCTAGGCCGAGATATACGGCGTGACCAAAGCTGACCATGCCGCCAAATCCCAGGATCATGTTGAGGCTCGCCGCCGCCACGGCATAGATCAGCGCCCGCTCGAAAACGGCCAACTGATACACATCACCCGAGACGATCGCCACCGCCGGTCCGACAGCCACCATTGCAAATAGAACGGCAAACGTTTCCAGTCTGAGAGATGACGCGCCCATGGCTCAGTTCCTTTTCTGCAGGGGCAACAGCCCTTCCGGCCTGAAGAACAGGATGAGAGCCATCAGGATATAAACCAGCATCGAGGCCAGCGCCGGCCCCATCTCTCCGGCTACCTGAGGTGAAACCACCGTGCTGAGGATGTCGCGCAAAAATGCGCGTCCCATCGTGTCAATCAATCCTACAATCATTGCGGCTAGCAACGCTCCGCGAATGGACCCGAGACCACCAATCACGACGACGACAAAGGACAGTATCAGCACCGTTTCGCCCATTCCCGGCTGCACAGACAGGATTGGCCCGGCCATCGCCCCGGCCAGCCCGGCCAGCAAAGCCCCAAGAGCAAAAACGAGCGTGTAAAGTAGCGAAATATTGACGCCCAACACTGAAACCATAATCCGGTTGGTTGCTCCGGCGCGGACGAGCATACCGATCCGAGTCTTCTGGATCAGAACAAAGAGTAACAATCCGACCAGCATGCCCACTAAAATTACCACCAGCCTGTATGCAGGATAGTCAATTCCAAATGGAAGCGGCACCTGTCCGGCCAATGCGTCTGGAATACCGGAGAAGATCGGGACACTGCCCCAAATCAGGATAACCGATTCATTGGCTATCAGGATCAGGCCGTAGGTCACAAGGACATGATCGAGGTGACTTCTCGCATAGAGTCTTCGTACAAGCAGAATCTCAAGAAGCATCCCAAGTCCGAAAACGGCGATTGCCGCGAACCCGATCGACAAGAAAAAACTTCCCGTCAGGCTTTGGAACAGAACCGAGAAATACGCGCCCATCATGAACAGGGAACCATGGCTCAAGTTGATGAAGTCCATCACACCAAAAATCAATGTGAGCCCGGCGGCGATCAGGAACAGCAGAATACCCAGCTGGATTCCGTTCAAAAGCTGCTCTGCAATTAGGCTCATCATTTGATGATTTCTCCCCGTCGTGCGCGGCTACCGCGGTCTTCCTTAGTAGCACAAAGGTCAGTCGCTTATGTCGCGCGCACCTCAATGCGTGCATATTGGGCAGTCGCGAAGCCACAGATTTTTTCACCTTGAACAGCCCGCGCCGTACAACAGGCTGAGGTTCGCCCCAGACGCAATGGCTCTGCCACAATCTGAAGAGGCCTTTCGGCACGAATGGCTGAGAGAAACTTGGTCTCTTGCGATACTGTCACCATTTCACCGCAGCGCTTGGCAACTTCGTACATCGCAACATCGAACAGAGCCCCCAATGCGCCGCCGTGGAGGATGCCGAGTGGGTTCAGCGCCTCATCTTTCAACGAAACATCAAAGGTAAGGCAAGTATCACTTTTGTGTATCTGGATGTCGGCAATGAAGGCCAGCAAGCGATCATCCTGGCGAAACGGCTCTCCATGGCCTTCGAGCGCGGAGATCATCACGCCCTCACGTCCACCGCCAGTTTGCCGGTCACCTTGCGATCAAGAATATCCTGGAGACCCTGCATCAGCTGATCAAAAGGCAAGATTTTGCTGACATTTGCACTGACCTTGCCCTCGGAAAGCAGGCTCAGCCACCATTCCGTACCACCACGAATCTGGTCCCGAGCAAAGTCAAAATGGATATCCAGCGGGGCCCCCATGACCGTAAGGTTATTGTACAACAAGTAGTTGGCCTTGGCTGACGGGATGTCACCACTGGCAAAGCCGACGATCACGAGTCTGCCTGCAAAACCCAATGCGCGCAGCCCGGCAATGAACATCGTACCGCCGACGGTATCGATGACCACGTCTGCACCTTTGTCATCCCCCCAATGGGTCCGCACCTTATCCTTGAAGGTCTGCTTCACGGCCTCTTCTTCCCGGTCCGCAACAATCAACGCATCAGCACCCGTCTGACGCACCACTTGCGCTTTATCCTCTGAGGAGACGATTCCAAGAACTTCCGCACCGAGCGCATAGGCAAGCTGTACCGCGGCGAGCCCTACCCCGCCGGCGGCGCCTGTCACGACGACGCGATCTCTTTTCTTTACTCCCGCCCGGATCGACACGGCGACGAATGCTGTATTGAAGACGGTAATAGCACCAGCCGCATCAATGCTCGAAACATTCTCGGCCCTATCGAAAACACGCGACACAGGGGCTAGCACCTGCTCAGAAAACGCGCCCGTAAAGACTTGCGCCACCACGGTATCACCGGGCTTGAACTCGGTGACATTCTTGCCAACGGCCAAAACGACACCGGCACAGTCGCGACCCGGACGAAAGGGCGGCTCCGGGCGTTTCTGGTACTTGCCCTGCACCATCAGCGCATCGGGATAATTCAATCCGATTGCATGGTTTTCTATGAGAACTTCATCGGCGCCTGGCGTCAGATCCGTCAGATCCTGAAGCCGATGAGTCGTTGGCGCTCCGTATTGCTCTATAAGAAAGCCACGCATGTCTCGATCCTTTTTATACGATACGTATTTTAATACGATGGCATAGCTCCACCCACCCGTCAAGAAAAAGCCTCTTCAGGAAAGACGATAAAATTCTCGTTTACTAATTTTATACATGACGTATAAATATATAGCATGGCATGCCGAACCTTGCCCAGACCCGCGTGATCCTAATGGGCGGAAACCACTGGCGCGCCATCTAATCGCCAACAGAATGACTGGAGAGTTCCGAGATGTGGCAATTTTGGGTAGACCGGGGCGGCACCTTCACGGACATCGTTGCAAAGCGTCCTGATGGAAGTCTGGAAACGCGCAAGTTGCTTTCAGAGAACCCGGAAAATTACAAGGATGCCGCTGTTCAGGGTATTCGCGACGCACTTGGCCTTGCGCCGGGCGAGCCGATCCCGGACGGCGTGATTGAGGCCGTCAAAATGGGTACGACTGTGGCCACCAACGCCTTGCTCGAACGCAAGGGCGACCGTACGGTGCTTTTGATCACCAAAGGCTTTGGTGATCTGTTGCGCATCGGATATCAGAACCGCCCCCGAATCTTCGAGCTTAATATCCAGCTTCCGGAAATGCTCTATGAACGCAGCATCGAAATCTCAGAACGCGTCGCGGCAGATGGCGAAATTTTGAGACCGCTTGACGAAACCGCGACCCGCGCCGCACTTCAGACCGTGTTCGACGATGGAATCCGTGCAGTGGCGATTGCCTTCATGCATGGTTACAAGTCGCCCGCTCATGAAGCCCGCGCGGCCGAGATTGCCGCCGAAATTGGCTTTACCCAGATCTCGACCAGCCATGGCACCTCTCCATTGATGAAACTGGTCAGCCGCGGCGATACGACGGTGGTCGATGCCTATCTAAGTCCCATTCTCCGGCGCTACGTAGCGCAGGTGCATGATGCTCTGGCTGCCGGGACCGACGGCCGCGACCGCAAGCAGCTGCTCTTCATGCAGTCAAACGGCGGGCTCACGGATGCCGGGCTCTTCCAGGGCAAGGATGCCATCCTGTCAGGCCCCGCAGGCGGGGTTGTCGGCATGGTCAAAACCGCGGAACAGGCGGGCTTTGACAAGTTGATCGGCTTTGATATGGGGGGCACGTCAACGGACGTATGCCACTACGCCGGAACCTTCGAGCGCAGCCTGGAAACCGAGGTTGCCGGGGTGCGCATGCGTGCCCCGATGATGAACATTCACACCGTCGCGGCAGGGGGCGGGTCCATCCTTTCTTTCCGTGACGGCCGCTTTCAGGTCGGACCCGAGAGCGCCGGGGCGAACCCGGGGCCGGCATGTTATCGTCGCGGCGGTCCACTTACCGTGACCGACTGCAACGTTCTTCTGGGCAAGCTGCAACCGGCTCATTTTCCCAAGGTTTTTGGGCCAAAGGCCAATGAGCCTCTGGATCTGAAAACTGTACAAGAGAAATTCGTGACACTGGCGCAAAAGATCGCTCGAGACACGGGTGCCGCCCCGATGCCTGTAGAGGACATCGCAGAAGGATTCCTGCGAATCGCGGTTGAGAACATGGCCCGCGCGATCAAGAAAATCAGCGTCGAGCGCGGCTATGACGTGACGGCTTATACCCTTAATTGCTTTGGCGGTGCCGGTGGGCAGCATGCTTGCCTGGTGGCCGACGCGCTCGGTATCTCAAGGGTGTTCCTGCATCCCTTCTCTGGCGTCCTGTCGGCCTATGGCATGGGTCTAGCCGAGGTACGCGCCCTTCGTCAGAGCCAGTTTGATCGGCCCCTGACGCCCGAGGCCTGCATCAAGGCAGAGACATTTGCCGCTGACATGCTGGCAGAGGCAAAGGCTGAATTGGTGAGTCAGGGCACCGCAGAACCGGATATTTCCCATATTACGCATGCCCTGTTGCGCTATGCGGGATCTCACCAGACGCTGGAGGTCGAGCTATCCGATCACGATCTCATGCGCACGGCCTTCGAGGCAGAGCATCGCCAACTGTATGGATTTTCCGATCCCGACCGGCAGGTCTACTTCGAGGCGCTGACAGTTGAGGCTATCGGTGTACGCCCCGATCTGCCGGACGTGGAAGCGGCCAAGCGCCAAGGCGCCCCGGAACCTGTCGAAACGGTCGATATGGTTGCCGCAGGTGCCCTTCATGCTGCGCCGCTTTATGACCGGATCGTCTTGGGCGAGCACAGCCAGATCGATGGCCCCGCGATTATCAGCGAACCGACCGGTACGGTCATCGTCGAACCGGGCTGGCGCGCACGCATGGATGGCTATGAGAACCTGATTCTTGAACGCGTCTTGCCAAGGCATAACTCAGAGGCCGTAGGCAAGACAGCGGATCCAGTCATGCTGGAAGTGTTCAACAATCTATTCATGTCGATCGCCGAACAGATGGGGGCCACGTTGGCCAAGACCGCTTATTCGGTGAACATCAAGGAACGGCTCGACTTTTCCTGCGCCCTCTTCGACCCAGAAGGCGGGTTGGTCGCCAACGCCCCGCATGTGCCCGTGCATCTGGGGTCGATGGGCGAATCAGTGCGCACCGTGATCCGGGAGAACGCCGGCAAGATGAAGTCCGGCGATGTATTCATGCTGAACGCACCATTCAATGGCGGCACTCACCTACCCGATGTGACGGTCATCACCCCCGTATTCGACGAGGCGGAGCAAGAGATATTGTTCTATGTCGGTTCGCGCGGACACCATGCGGACATCGGCGGGCGCACTCCCGGCTCTGCACCACCTGACAGCACCCATATCGACGAAGAGGGTGTTCTGATCGACAACTTCAAAATGGTCGATCAGGGCCGTTTCCTCGAAGAAGAAACCCGCGCGCTCTTGGCTTCGGGTCCCTATCCCTGCCGCAACATCGACAACAATGTTGCCGATCTTCTTGCACAGATGGCCGCCAATGAAACCGGTGCTCGTGAGGTGCGCAAGATGCTGGCGCAATTCGGCATCAAGGTCGTTCAGGCCTATATGCGCCACGTTCAGGACAATGCCGAAGAAAGCGTGCGCCGGGTCATCGACAAGCTGACCGACGGGCAAAACACCTATGAACTCGACAGCGGTGCAAGAATCGAAGTGCAGATTCGCGTTGACCGTGAAAATCGCACGGCAACGATCGACTTCAGCGGTACGAGCAAACAGGACAGCGGCAATTACAATGCGCCTGTGTCCATAAGCCAGGCGGTCACGCTGTATGTCTTCCGCACGCTGGTCGGCAGCGATATTCCGCTGAACGAAGGCTGCCTGAAGCCACTGCATCTGATCGTGCCCGAAGGCACATTCATCAACCCCAGATACCCCGCCGCCGTCATCGCCGGCAACACAGAGGTCAGCCAGTCCCTCGCTGATGCCCTCTATGGCGCGCTTGGTGTGATCGCGGGGTCCCAGGGCACCATGAACAACCACATCTGGGGCAACGAAGCCTACCAGAACTACGAAACGATCTGTGGCGGTACTGGCGCAGGCCCGGATTTCGACGGGACCGACGCCGTTCATTCGCACATGACAAACACCCGTATGACGGATCCCGAAGTTCTGGAATGGCGCTTTCCGGTTCACGTTGAGGAATTTGCGATTCGCCGCGGCTCGGGGGGTAACGGGCGCCATCGTGGAGGCAACGGCATTCGTCGCAGGTTGCGCTTCCTCGAGGAGATGACCACGACAGTGCTGACCTCTCACCGCAAGGTGCCACCCCGCGGCGCAGAGGGCGGTGGGCCGGGCGCCATCGGACGAAACGCGATCGAACGCGCCAATGGCACACTGCTGACTCTGAAAGGCAACGACATGGCAGAAGTCAGTCCGGGCGATGTCTTCATCATGGAGACACCGGGCGGCGGCGGTTTCGGTGTCGAGCGATGAAGATAACTCTCTCACATCCGGAAAAACTGTATGTTGAGCAACGGAGTATAATTATATACAATGAGAATAAAAATGAATGGCCATGGGAGTACGGCAAAATGAAAACCTCACTAACTAAGTTTCTCGCTCTCTCTGCGCTCGTCGCGGGAGGCTTCGTGGCAGGGGCCCAAGCCGAAGAAGGCAAGGTCAAGGTCGGATTAATCCTGTCCCTGTCCGGCCCCGGCTCGATCCTCGGGGAAGAGATGCAAAAAGGCGCCGATCTGGCTCTGGAACTTCTCGACGGCAAGCTGGGTGGTCAAACCGCTGAATTCGTCTACGAGGACGATCAGCGCAAGCCGGATGTCGGCAAGGAAGCAGCCGAGCGTCTGACCCGTTCGGAGAACGTGGATATCGTCATCGGCTCTTCGTTCTCGAATGTGATGATGGCCATCCACCGTCCGATCACGCGTGCTGGGAAAATTGTCATCAGCCCCAATCCGGCCCCTGCCCCGCTTGCGGGTGAGAACTGCGATCCAAACTACTTTGCCATTCCCTTCCAGAATGACCAACTGGCCGAAGCCGTCGGTCTTCATCTGTCGCAACAGGAGGTGAAATCGGTATTCATTCTGGCGCCCAATTATCAAGCCGGTCGCGACCTGCTCGCCGGCTTCAAACGAACCTATGACGGCGAGATTGTCGGCGAAATCTATACTCCGCTCGAACAGAACGATTTCTCGGCCGAGTTGACACAGGTCAAATCCGCAGCGCCCGACGCTGTGTTCGTCTTCTATCCCGGCGGTCTCGGTATTCAATGGGTCAAGCAATACTCCCAGGCCGGGCTCAAAGAAAGCACGCCGCTCTTCAGTGCATTCACCTATTTCAACGGAGCGGCCCTGAATGCCATCGGCGAAGCCGGCCTTGGCCTGCAAAGCGCCGCCCAGTGGACGATCGACCTGCCCAACGATGCCAACCAGGAGTTTGTCGATGCATTCCAGACCAAATATGGGACGCCGCCGTCGGATTTTGCCGCGATGGCCTATGACGCCGTTCGTCTGATCGACAGTGCGGTTGCCGAGGTGGATGGGCATGTCGAAGACACCGACGCCTTCAGAGCAGCCATTCGCAAAGCAGACTTTGCATCTGTTCGCGGCGATTTCGAGTTCAACAACAACAACCACCCAATTCAGAACATGTATCTTGCGACCGTTCAAAAGGACGACAATGGCAATTTCATCGCGGTCTCGGATGGTGTAATCGTTGAGGCCATGAAAGACTCCTTCGCTGCAGAATGCAGCATGGAGTGACCTAGGTCTGAAGACTCGAGCTTTGAATGGCGGCATCGTGTCAAGGTGCCGCCATTTCTTTCTGGATTAACTCATTGGTTGATTGCGACCAGGAGCTTTGGACCACATTACCCAAGGGAATACGCTTGAAACATCGCGTACGCTGCGCGGCGAATTCGAGCAATGCTATCCAGCGCTGAACTAGGGGCTGTTGACGTTCATCTGAGTTGAATGATAAATGCGGCTAGTGCAATGAACGCCTTGAAGCTCTGGTCGGTCTTGCATGAGCGCATGGCGATGCCTCTGTTTTCCTTGGGCTTTCCGAAATAATTTTCGATCAGATGCCGCCAATTGTAGGTTTCCTTGTCGAACTCGGCAGGAAAGCGGCGGTTGGGTTTCGGCGGGATGACTGGTGTAATGCTCTGTTCGAACAGCGCGGTTCGGAGCCAATCGGCATCGAAGGCGCGATCTGCTAGCAGGTGATCTGCGGTGAGCGTGTCGGTCAGCTCCGGCACGCCGCGCAGGTCATGCGCTTGACCCGGCAACAGGCGGAAGTAGACAACGTTGCCAAGCGCGTCGGTCAGGACAACGATCTTCGTCGTCATGCCGCCGCGCGAGGGTCCTATGGCCTGGCTCTGAGTCCCCCTTTTGCGCCCTGGTTGGAGCAGTGGGCCTTGACGATGGAACCGTCAATCATCGCGTATTCGAAGTCGGCGTCCGCAGCCAAGGTTCTGAACATGTTGTAGAAAGCATCAGCTTTCACCCACCGCCGGAACCGCTTGAAGACAGAATTCCACTTCCCGAATTCGACGGGCAGTTCCCGCCATTGCGCATCGGTTCGCACAATCCACAACACAGCCTCCATGAACAGACGTGAAGCGCGTCCGGTTTGGACGGGATCTGTGGCCTTGCCAAGGCAGAAAGGTTCGATGATCGCCCATTGGGCGTCGGTCAAGACATGACGGGTCAAGGCTGCTCTCCTCTGTTTGCAACCTTGAATTAGAACTCACACCAAATAGAAATCCTGAACGTCAACAGCCCCTAATATTCTCAAACCACAATGGCTGCATTATTGCCCCACGCTTTGTGGCACTCTACGCTTCCGACGACTCTGTTTGCGAGAATCAATGCTTCGGACGCGGGAGACGCCAAAACCAAACTGCGAAGATGCAAGCGCCTATCATGGCTATGCACAAAGAAAGACTCGGTCTGTAACTGCCAGAATAGGTATACAGCAACCCGCCAATCCACGGCGCGGCTATTCCGGCGAGTCCGTAGGCAATCATCATGTAACCGTAAACCATTCCGATATTCTTAGTGCCGAAGGCTTCGCCGATCGCCACGGGCACCAGCGATGCGGTGGACCCAAAGACTATGCCGATGCCAAAAGTCGACACCAGAATGACCGCGGTAGAGGGTGAGAGCAGCCCCAGCAGGGCAGCACAGTTTATCAACAGCGCCCCAATCAGTGCTCGGCGGCCCGTGGTAAAATCCACCCATTTCCCACCTGTGAGACATCCGAGAATATATCCTGACGTCAGCAATCCGGGCCCGAGGTCGACCAAGGTCGACTGCAACCTTTGTTCCTGCAGGATGCTGGTAATGTGCGCGACAGCCAGCAATCCGGCAAAGCATATGACAAAGAAGCACAGTGCAATGACAAGGAATGTCATCGAGGTAAGGAAAGAGCGGAGTTGCGGGATATGCGAATGGCCTGGGCCATTGGCGGCGCGCGGCATGAGCAGGCTTGCAATCACGCCAATGGTCAACTGGCCAAGACCGATGAATGTGAAAATCGTCTCCGCGGGCACATCGCGGACTGTCGGGGCGAGTGTGATCGAAATGACGACACTGCAGAGCGCAAAACAAGACGTGACGAGGCCGATGGAAACGGCTCTGAGCCGGTCAGGACTACCACTGGCGAGCGATAGCGCGATGCCATAGCCCAGTCCAGCCCCGAGGCCGAACAGCACGCCGTATCCTGTCAACAGGGTTGAATACCCTGGCAGGAGGCCAAATAGTAAATGACCGCCACCAGCGAGGGCGAACGCGATAAAACACATGGCTTGCCTGCCAAACCAGTCGATCAAAGCTTTGTGAACCACCATCCCGAAGGTGAAAAACCCCAAGGCAAGAGACGGGGCCACACTCACGTCGGCGCGCGATATTTCCAGCGTGGTTTCCAGAGGAAGGGCGAACAGGCTCCAGACGTAAAGTACGCCCATGCACCCATTGATCGCGCAGCCCGTCAAAACGGCTGCGCCGGTCCCCTGGACAGTTGTACCTCCATTCTGCAGGCTCATCGTGTCGCCGATCGACTGCAGAGCCGCTGTGTATCATACCCCAATTTAGGCATCCCGATTTAACCAGCCAAAGCTACCTGAATTCAGCATTGACCTCACATTCTGCGGCTCGCAGAGTGGTGCCCAACAGGACATCAGAGCCCCAGATAGGCACGGCGGACTTCTTCATTGGCGGCAAGATCAGCGCTCCGGCCTGACAGTGTGATCGCACCAAGATCCATCACGTAGGCAAAGCTTGCCACGTCCAGAGCGAGCTTGGCGTTCTGCTCCACCAGAAGGACGCCACAATTTTCCTCTCGCGCGATGCGTGAAATCGTGTCCAGCACCCCACGCGTTATCAGCGGAGCAAGCCCAATGGAGGGTTCGTCAAACAGGTAGAAATCCGGGCGGCTCATGATGCCGCGCCCGATAGCAATCATCTGCTGCTGCCCGCCGGAGAAGTTTCGGGCGATGCGATGCCGGTGCTCCTTGAGGACGGGGAAATAGTCGAACACCTTGTCGAGATCGTCCCGGATTCCGGCCTTGTCCTTCCGCCGGTGCGCACCGACGAGCAGGTTATCGAGCACGGACATGTAGGGATACAAACCCCGGCCTTCAGGCACATGGCAGATGCCCATGTCGACGATTTGCTCTGGCGACTTGCCGTTGAGGTATTCCCCCTTGAACCGGATTTCACCCTGCGCCGGTCGAACAAGGCCTGATATGGCCTTGAGGGTCGAGGACTTTCCAGCACCGTTCGCCCCGACAATCGTGGTGATCTGTCCAGCCGCGGCATCAAGCGAAGCATTTTCGACGGCAATGACCCCGGAATAATCAATATGCAGACACCTGATTTCCAGCATCACGCCTCCTCACCGAGATAGGCCCGGATCGTGGCGGGGTCCCGGCTGACTTCGCTCGCGGTGCCTTCCGCCAGTTTCTCGCCATAGCACAGGACAGTGATCTGGTCGCAAGTCTGCATGATAGCCTTCATGTCGTGTTCAATGATCAGGATGGTTTGCCCCTCCATCCGGATGTCACGCAGCAATTCCATAAGTTTTACCTTCTCTCCGGAATTCAGCCCGGCAAGCGGCTCATCGAGCATCAGTAGCTGCGGTCCAGTCGAAAGCGCGATCGCAACCCCCAAAACCTTCTGCGTTCCACCCGGCAGGTCCGCTGCCTGGACATCAGCCAAGTCGTTCAGACCAAACCGCTCGAGCAGTGCATCGGCCTCATGTTCCTGCAGCGCCTCTTCACGCCGTGCAGACGGCAAGTTCAGCATCCTTGCCAAAGCAGGCGACTTTATCCGGTTGCGGCTGGCCAGGACGAGATTCTGGCGGAGCGTGAAGTTTCCGTAGTTGCTCGTGTTTTGAAAGGTGCGAGCAATGCCAATCCGCGCGATACGATGCGGCGGCAAGTTGGTTATGTCCTGACCCTGCCAACTGATGCTGCCCGATGTCGGTTTCAGGAACCCAGTGACACAGTTGAAGAATGTCGTCTTTCCAGAGCCATTCGGTCCGATCAACCCATGGATCGTTCCGCTGGCGATATCGCAGCTTACCGCGTCCAGTGCCGTCAGGCTTCCGAACCGGCGGGTCAGGTCACGCACGTGAAGCATGGGAAACTCCTTTGTCACCGGAGGCCTGCAGCGCGGTTTGGGAGGCGAACAGACGCCGGACAAGACCTTCCAGCCCTTGCGGCAGAAAGAGCACTGTCAGGATGATCGTCATTCCGTAGATCAGTGGCACAAGTTGCGACAGATCACGCAGGAACTCGTCCAGAACCGTCAGCAGAACCAGCCCGAAGATCGGTCCGAGAAATGACCGGTTGCCGCCGATGACCAGCGCCGCGATGACCATGAACATCATGCCAGTGCTGAAATCCGTTGGCGCGACAAAGCCGTTGTATCCGGCAAAAAGCGCGCCCGCGATCCCAGCAAAGAACGATCCGACGCAGAACGCCAGCGTCTTGAGTGCCCAGACATTGGTGCCAAGCGCCAGCGACAGGTTCTCGTTTTCGGCCATCGCGACAATGGTCCGTCCGGTTCGTCCCCGGTCAAAAGTATAAAGGATGCCGCTGCAGATCATGACGATAATGAGGACCAGGAAATAGAAATTCACCGGATCAAAGAAACTGAGACCAAGGACCTTGGACGGCGGTGACAGAAACGGGATGCCTTCGATGCCTCCGAAGGTACCTTTAAACTGAATAAAACACTGACGGATTGCTTCTCCAGCAGCAAAGGTGCTGAGAAAAAAGTAGAACTGCCGTGTGCGCATTACTGGCCACGCGATAACAAGCGCGATGATCGCGGCGACGATGCCCGACAGTGGCAATATCAGCCAGAACGAAATACCGAACTGGGTTTGAAGGATGGCCATGGTATAAGCTCCGATCGCCAGCATCGTGATGTGCGCGAACGACCAGCCGCCCATTGAGGTAATCGTGCGGTAGCTGATGACAAGTAGCAGATTGATCAGGAACAGCACCCCGACACCCAACAAGTAGCCGTCAACCACGAAGGGCCAAGCCACCAGCAGAGCCAACGCAATCGCGCCAAAGCTGATGACCTGTATCGTCTTTACTGGGAGGATGGTTGGAAACCGCTTGATCGCGCCTTGCTCCAGCGTAGGGGCTTCCCGACCCAGAAGACCACGTGGAAAAAAGGCGAGGACCACCAGCATGATAACTGTGTCTATGATGACAATGTACTGGCCATAGCCCGACGTGCTTGCCACGCTGTCGATAAACCCGAACAGCAGGGCGGCGACAAGCGCGCCACTGATACTGCCGAGTCCGCCAACGATCACGACTATGAACGCCTTCCAGATCGCCTCAAGACCCATGTAAGGCCCGATATTCAGCACGCTCCCCATCAGCACACCGGACAGGCCGGCCATTGCTGCACCGATTGCCATCGTCATGAAGCTGACGCGATGCAGGTTGATGCCCTGCAACACTGCCGCGCCCCGATTCTGCGAGGCCGCGCGGACGGCGCGCCCGCCTCGGGTATGTTTCAGGAAATACCAGAGTCCCGCCATCGTGAGAACGGCTCCAAGGATGACGATCACCCTTTGCCAGGTCAGGATCGCTCCGGCGATCTCGATCTGGCCGGGAATGAGAACCGGCAGGCTCTTGGACACCACACCGAAACTGATCGCGACCGTAGCCTGCAAGACGTAGGAGAGGCCAAGCGAAGCGATGAAACCGTTGAACGCATCGTCGGCCAAAGGCCAAAAGATCATCCGTTCTATACCACCACCGATGATCCCGACGATGATCGGACCGACCACTACCGCCATCAGGAACACCGCCCAGAGCGGCGCACCCGAAAAGGCCGCCAGCAGAAGCCAAATCGAATAACCACCCAGCATGAAGAACTCGCCATGTGCAAAATTAACGACCCTCATCACCCCGAAGACAAGTGCGAGACCTACGGCGAACAGGCTATAGGATGCGCTGAGCGCCAGGAAGTTGAAGAGCAGCTGGACGAGATTAATATCTGGCATATCGGCCTCCGACAAAACTGATGGACCGGGCAGTTCTTGCGGGCTGCCCGAATATTTGTCACACGCATTCCAGTGCGGACTCGGTTGCCCCTTCAGAGTTTTGCTCCGTATCGACGTTCATTACAAAATAGCCGTGTTCGCGCGTCGTCAGTTCGGCAAAAGGCGGCACCACAATGGTCGTGTCAGGCAGCACCACGATGGCCGGTCCCTGAATATCCATGCCGAACTCGATTTTGGACCCGTCATAAACCGACGTGCCGACAAAGTTGCCTCCGCCGAAATAGGCCTTGCCCGTGGACAGTAATGCAATGGCATCAGGAGACGCGTTGCTGCGCTCTTGCGTCGGGAGCACCACCTTGGGCCGCTGGAACGTGGCAAGGTTGCGCCACATCAGGAACTCGACCTCGGATGCGGGATCGTTGGTCTTGTAGCGCGCGAGATAGGCATCGTGGAATGCCTTGGCAATCTCGTCCAGCTTGGTCGGAGTGATCTCGCCATCGTCCAATGTGATCGGGATCTCCAGCTCGGTCGTCTGCATCGGGTATCGGGCTGAGACGAACAGTTCGAATTTCTGGTCCTCCAGTGCGACGCCCATCCGGGTCAGAAAGCCGGCGCCCTTGCCGGTGATCCCGGCCAGGGCTTCGTTCACCCCGTCAAAATCGAAATCTGCGGTGTCCGAGTATTTAGAGACGACTTCACTCATGGCGATGGCGGCGTTATTGGCACCAAAGGCGCAAAGCACCGATGTTTCGCGCGGGATGATCACCTTCTTGACGCCCAGTTCCCTGGCAAGGAACGACACCGGGACCGATGTTGCGCCTCCGCCGGTCACCAGCGCGAATTCGCGCGGATCGACACCACGGCGGATCGTCATGTCGAGGATACCTCCCATCATGTTCTCGTTGACCACCTGGGTGATCCCGAAGGCCGCCTCTTCGACAGAGATCCCAAGCGGATCGGCAACATGCTCCTTCACTGCCTTGACGGCAAGATCACGGTCGATCAACATCCGGCCGTTCAGAAAGTATTTTGGCTGGATATACCCAAGGACGACATAGGCGTCGGTCACCGTTGGTTCGGTGCCGCCACGCATGTAGCAAGCTGGTCCCGGCACCGCTTCGGCCGAGCGTGGGCCGACCTTGATCAGGCCTTTGTCCACCGTCGCGATCGACCCACCCCCGGCACCAAGTGTCGCGATCTCGATCGAGGCGACACCGGTCGGATAGTTCAGGATGCGGCCATCCTTGGTCGTGGTAATCTGGCCATCCAGCACGGTGGACACGTCAAAGCTTGTGCCGCCCATGTCCACGGTGATACAGTTCTTCTGGCCCTCGATTTCGCTGAAGTAATAGCCGGCATCCGGCGCCATTGACGGACCGGAAAAGAGCATGAAGACAGGCTTCTTTGCAACTTCGGCAATCGGCACGACACCACCGTTCGAAACGACGATGAGAGTTTCCCCCTTGAACCCGCGGTCTTCCAGCTTACCCTGAAGCCCGTTCAGATAGCGCGTCACCTTGGGTTGAAGCATGGCGTTCAGCACCACACAGGAGGTGCGGAAATATTCGCGGATGATCGGCTGGACGTCGGAAGACAGGCAGTAGTCGACGCCCGGATATTCCTCTTCGATGATCTCGCCGATGCGCTTTTCATGTGCATCGTTGACGATGGACCACATGGTGCAGACCGCGATCGCCTCGACGCCCCATTCCTTGAGTTGCCGAACCTCGGCGCGGACCTCTTCCTCGTTCAGCGCCAGGAGCACATTACCCTCGCTGTCGATCCGCTCGGTCACTTCGCGGCACAGGTACGGACGGATCAACGGCATATTGGGCGGCATCTTGTAGTTGAACATGGTCTGGCGGCGGCCCTCACCGCGCCAGAGCGTGTATTTTGTGCCGCGGGTACAGATCAGTCCGGTTTTGGCGCCAGACATTTCGAGAATGGTGTTCGTCGCCGTGGTCGAGCCGTGGCAGAAGACCGAGGTTTCCGACAGCAGCTCGTTCAACGTCAGGCCCAGTTCTTCCGCCGCAAGGTTTATGGCGTTGAGGATGCCGATGGACCGGTCCTCAGGTGTGGTGGGCGACTTGTGCCGCCCGAGTTGGGTGAAGGTTTCAGACTCCGCAATGGTGAGGTCTGTGAAAGTGCCACCAACGTCGACACTGATACGATAAGCCATTTTCTTGGTCCTCCGTTGGGGTTCAGGACGAAACTGCGGCCATTTCGGCGCGCAGTGCTTCGGTCGCGGAGACATCCACCGCGAAGAGTTCAGGTTTGGTGTCGAGTACGACCCCGTAGACGTTTCGGGCCGCGTCGAGCGAGATGAAACCATCCCGCGCATCGTCACGCACCGCTTCGGGATCACGCTCCAGTGGATTGCCGAAACCACCTCCGCCGCCGGTCTTGGCGTACCAGTGCTGGTCACGCTTGCAGATGGTTTCGCCCATGTTTTCGAGGTGAGCTTCCTCCTCCAGCGTCTTGCTGTCCAGCAGCCAGTGGTCCGCCACGGTGCCGCCTTCGCCACCGAACAGACCAAAGGCCGGGTGGGTGTGGCCAGTGCCGCAATAGATCAACTGCATGTCATGATCGATGGGCTGCAGCCGGTGCGACATCGCGATGCCGCCGCGCCATTTGCCCGCGCCGCCAGAGTCGGTCTCGGCCTTCACTTCCCAGATGATCCGGGGCAGCGACTGCTCATGGATCTCGAGGCTTTCGTAGCCCATGTTGCCCATGATGCAATGGCCGAACATGTGCGGCAGACCGTCAAAGCCCTCGGTCGCACCGGCCGCCGATGCAGCAAGATAATGAAGGTGCCCGTAGGGCTGGTTGTTCTTGCGCGGATCGACGCCGGCACCGGTGTGGTTCGCCGCCGGATGCTCGCCCATGCCCGCAAGTGCGCGTTCGGGCAGAACCTTGGCCCATGTCTTGAAAACGAGGTTCGTGACCTCGTCGTTCAGGCCGACGGTTGCGACCTCGGTGCCAATTGGCCAGCTTGGGATGCCCGCGATCGAACCGACGCGCTGTTTCACACGGATACGGTCCAGCGCCCCAGAGTTGTACGGCAGATCCGGCGGCAGGATCGGCAGCGTGCCCTGCACTGCGGAACAGCGACATGTCGCGTAGCTAAGGTTGTACGAGAAGTCGATTTGGTCAGGCATCTCCGAATAGTCAAAGTCGATATAGCCCTCGTCCGGGTCGATAGTCAGGGTCATCTTGAACTCGAGCGGTTCGTCGATATAGCCCTTGAAGCATTCCGACTTGAGCGTTTCGGTGACAGTAATTTTGGGCAACTTGGCGATCGCTTCTTTCATGGCCCGCTCGCCATATTTCAGGCTTTCGGTCATGCAGCCCTTGAAGGTGTCATAACCAAAACGCTTGCACATCTCCTGCACACGGCTCTCGGCCACCCAGAGCGAGGACAGCTGGGCAAGAAAGTCGCCATGCCATTGCTGCGGGTAACGGAAGTTGTAGGCGATGAAGCGGATGATGTCGGTGATCGGCTTGTGATCGCGGCAAAGGCGTACTGCCGGGAAGTGATAACCTTCCTCATAGATGTCCTTGGCGAAAGGATCCATCGAGGTGGGCACATGCGCGCCGATATCCAGCAGGTGACACTTGGAGCAGGCCCAAGCCACCAGTTTGCCTTCATAGAAGATCGGGGCGAACATCGTGAAATCGCCCACATGGCTGTTACCAGCAAAGGAGGCGTTGTTCAAGAAAACGTCACCTTCCTTGATGTCGTCGCCGAAGGCACGGATCACGAAACGCAGCGGCGGGCTCATGGTTCCGACGTGAACGGGGATACAGTCCACCATTGACAGTATCGAGGCGCCGTAGGTGTCCAGCAGACAGCAGGTAAAGTCCTTGGCGCCGTGCAAAATCGGGTTCCGGGCGGTTGCGAGGATTGTCTCGGTCATTTCGGTCATGATGCCTTCGACACGCGCGTGCACGATGGAAAAGGTCACCGGGTCAACGTTTTCATCGCCCTTGTCGAGCGCACCAGGTAGGTTCTGGATTTCTTCCGCATGAATGGGTTCTGCGAAGAGTTCAGTCTTGTACGGGGGTATAAGAATATCGTCTCTCGCCATTTGAGAGGTTCCTTTCCAGTTGGCGGCGGTGGGCCATCCCCAACGTCCGCCGCTCGAGTTTCGATTGAACGCGATCAGACTTCGGTCGCGCCGTATTTCTTGAGAACGGGCAGCGCCGCTGCCTTGTGTTCGGCCCACCATGCCCCGTCGTCGGCCACGCCGGAGAGCGCGAGATCACCGCCAGATACGACATATTTCGGTGTCGGGGTCAGCAGGTGATGGTCCACACCGAAAATATCGACACCGGACCATTGCGATTTGCCATAGATCGGATGATCCATTTCCTTTATGCCGTAGACCGTTTCCATCACGTCCCTGGGATCGACCGATGGACTCTCCGCAAAAGCCTGATCAAGGCTGGCCATGGCCGAATAGGTCAGACCGGCAAAGCCGATCCACTCGCTAGCACCAAATTGTTCGACATAGTTCTGGTACATCTGATGCGCCTTCGCCGAAAAGGTTGGTTCCGACGCATCGACCCCAAAGCCGCTGTAGACCCGGCCTTCAAGGTTGACGAGATCGACGCGCTGCGCGATCTGCGGCAGATCCCAGGAATGCGACATCCAGATGCCATCGAACCCGAGGGCCTGTGAGGTTTCAAGCAGGATGGCCTGCTTGCCGGGAGGCAGGTCGGAATAGAAAATGGCGTCCGGTTTCGTCGCCAGAACGGCTTCCAGCAGTGGGAAAAAGTCGGTGGTGGCCGGATCGAAGACCTCGTTATAAACCACTTCCAGCGACCCATCGGCCTCGTAGGGCGCGCAGCCTGCAGCCGTGTAGGCCCGTCCGGCATGGCCGAACGAGTTGTCGGTAAACATCAACGCCACGCGTTTCACGTCTGAGTGTTGTTCCAGGACGTGAGATACAAGACCAAGGAATGCGGTCGGCGATCCTGTAATGCCGCCCATCAGATATGGGAAATCAGCGGACATGAACCCGCCGCCATAGCTGTTCGTTAGAACGCCGGATTCGGTTGCCAGCCGGGCGATGGCCTTACGCGATGCCGGCGTATAGGTTTGAAACATGAACTTGCAATCATCTTGCAGAATCGCGCTGCGAAATGCCTTCAGTTCTTCGTTCGGGTAAAAGCAAACGTTGGTGTAGGCCGAATATTCGATGCGGTGACGCTCGCCGTCCCCGCAGAGGATGCCGCCCGCTGCATTATGTTCGTCGGCCCACATCTTGCCGGCGCGGACTATCGGAATACCCCACTGGGCACACTCGCCTTCGAGCGGGTTCACCATGCCCATGCGGATCACGTCCGGTTCGGCAGCAAGGCCGCGCGTTGTGATCAGCGACGGGGCGGCAAGGCCGATGGCGGCGAACGCGCTGCGGTTCAGAAAAGCACGGCGCGAAAAAAGTGATCTCATATCGTTGGTCATCTTCGTCTCCCTTGTGAGAATGGTCTTTTTGGTTTGTGGTATTTGCCCTACTGTTGTCACCTGACGATGTTGGGGGCGCCTCTGCGGGCTGTTGTTCTATGCCTGCTGCGGCGCTTTCTCCCTTTGATGGCGGCCCAAGGACTGGATCAATTCGCCTAGCTAGCCGCTTCGGCAAGTGCGTTGAGGGCAGCACGGACGTTTTCCGGCATCTTTGCGCTCTGGCGTGTAGTATTGTCGAAGAATACTTCGACTACTTCGAAATGCGCCAGTGCCCCGCCCGCGAGATCCGACATTGCGAATTCAAGCGTCACGGATTTGTCGCCAACCCTGACGGGTTTCGCGTGGATCGATACAACGGTTCCCGAGGTCGATTCCGTCTGGTAGGTGATCATCTGCCTTGCAGTGACCGGAACGATGGAACCCTGCCCCACACCGAGTCCGGCCCAGAATGCAAAGGTCGCATCGTCGAACGCCGCCGCATAGTGGCGCGTGTTGACATGGCCGAAATGGTCGCAATGCCAGGGATGAAAGACATGGGTCAGGACCAGGCGGCTCATTGTGCCGATTCCAGTTCAGCGGCAGCGGAGCGCAGACCCAAGATCTCGCGTGCCTCATCGGGTGTGGCGACGTCGCAGCCCAGATCCCGGATAACCCGGGAGGCACGCTCGACCAATTGCACATTCGTCGCGAAGACACCACGTTCAAGATAGATGTTGTCCTCGAGTCCGACCCGGCAATGGCCACCCAACACGGTGGAAAGCGCCACCATGTCCATCTGCCAGCGCGAAATGCCAAAGGCGCTCCACCTTGCGTTTGCGGGCAGCAGATCCTTCATGTAGAGCAGGGTTCTGGCATCTGCCGGGGCCGACCATTTGACGCCGAGACATATCTGGAACAGCGGCGGCCGCTCGATCAGGCCTTCCGCCACCATCTTATTCGCGAGCAGTATGTCACCGGGATTGAAGACCTCGACCTCCGGCTTGACGCCCGCGTTGCGAATCAGGGCGGCCATTCGATCCAGTGTTCCAGGCGTGTTCATGAACACGCAATCCGGCGCCCCGGCGATCCCGCCTTCGAGGTTCATCGTCACAGCGTCCAGCGTGCAGATCTCCGGGCGCAGCTCGACCACATGCTGAACGCGTTCGCGGGCACTCGCAACGTCTGTCGTAGGATGGGCGCGCGCTTCGTCTTCGGGATCGGGCACGAAGGTGGCGCCCATGCCGGTGGTCAGGTTGACGACAATGTTTGGGTTCTCGGCCCGCACCCGCTCGACGATTTCGCGAAAGACGGCCGGTGAGCGGTCGCCCTCACCCGTTTCAGGATTTCGACCATGGATATGGACCACGGACGCCCCAGCCGCCGCGGCATCCAGACAGTTGCGCGCGATCTGTTCCGGTGTCACTGGATAGTCCGGGTATTTGGGATGGATTGGTCCGTCCCCGGTCACGGCACAGGTAAGCACAACTTTGCGTTTCATGGGCAAGTCCTTCGAAAAGATCGTTTCAGACCGGTGTGGCACCAGCGGATTGTCGTAGATTGGGGCGGATAGACCGGAGCAGCGCGAGAATCTGGCTGTCGCGCTCAGCCCGAAGCGTTCTGTAATCCCGCGATCCCGCTTCCTGCGAAATGCCTTCCACCAGCGCGTCGACGGTGTCTTGGGTTAGTTGCGGCCTGCCCAGATCATCCCACCATTCAGCGTAGTGATCGGCAAACTGGCCAACGTAAGCGCGCAAGCCGCCCTCGCCGCCACCAAGGTTCAGCAGCATGTGCGGACCCATGATGGCCCACCGCAACCCCGGCCCGGCCCAGACGGCCGTATCCACATCCTCGACGCTTGCAACCCCGTCGGTAACCAGGTGAATTGCTTCGCGCCACAGCGCCGCCTGCAGCCTATTGGCAACATGGGCGGGCACCTCGCGTTTCAGCGTGATCGTGACCTTGCCGCAGCCTTCAAAAAAGGCCTTTGCAAGGGGTATGATGTCCGGTGCAGTCAGGTCGTTGCCGTAGAGTTCGACCAGCGGTATCAGGTGCGGTGGATTGAACGGATGAGCAATGATCAGCCGCGAGGGGTCGGTCCAAAACGCCTGAAGATCTGATAGCTTCAACCCAGAGGAACTGGTCGCCACGATGGCATCGGGGGCAAGCACTGGCTCGATCTGGGCGTAGAGCGATTGCTTCAGATCCAGCCGTTCTGGAATACATTCCTTGATCAGCCAGGCGCCTTCGACTGCCTCTGCAACGGTATCGCAGATCACGAAGTTCGGTGTGTGCGCTTCGGCGAAATCATGGCCGAGCAGCTTCAAAGTCGGGCGAACGTCTTCCCAGAATGCAGGGAGCAGTTGGGAGGTGTCAGGCCGCGGATCGTGAACTCGGACCTCCATCCCCGAAGCCGCAAAGAGCGACGCCCAACTGCAGCCAATGAGTCCTGCCCCAATCACTGCAACGGGTTTTTGCTCTTCAAAATGCCTGATCTGAGCGTCGTCCAAGTTGCGTTCCTCCACAAACTGAGTTATATGATATCTGATCAAAAAGCATATTTGGTCAAGTTCTTTTTTCAACAATGCTTGCGAAACGTGTGCAGACAGTTGAAAAAGCGGAATATTTCGGAGTAGGTCGTCTGGAGGCCTGCACATCTGGTGACAGTGGCACGTTAGAGGGCACGACAGTGAACAAACGAAACACCCTACCCCAGTTCGATGCGCGTCGTCCGATCTCGGACCTGGAGTATATTTACGACGCTCTGAAGCAATCTTGCATGATCGGTGAGTTTGAGCCGGGTCAGAAGATCACTTTACATCAACTTTCTGAGGCATTCGGAACCAGTCAGATGCCGATCAGAGAGGCAACCAACCGGCTTGTGGCCGCCAAGGCCATGGAAGCACCGCCACGTCGGTCGCTTTGCATCCCGCGAGCGACCTTGGAAAGCCTCGATTCCCTGTTGCCACTTCGCTTGCTGCTCGAAGGCGAAGCCGCCAGTTTGGCTGCCTTGAAACCTGATCCCGAGCTTGCAGACCAAATGGAGCAGATCGACTTTGAAATGGTGACCTTGGCGCGCACAGACGATCTCAAATCGTATTTGCGCAAGAACCAAGAGTTTCATTTCGTACTCTACGCCGCGAGCGGGAACGCTAACATGATTGACATGATCGAGCTATTGTGGATGCGATACGGACCGCTGATGAATATCGTTCGCAGCGGAGTGCTTTCGAGCTCTGGGTATGCTCATCACGCTGCGGCGATCAAGGCGGTTCGCGAAGGAAACGCCGAAGCGGCGAAACATGCTATTCAGTCCGATCTGACAGACGCGGCCTCACCGATCCGGAAGCGCATTCTCGCATCATCGGCTAGCAATTGAGCTGCTTCGAAGAGAGAGCGGGGGCAAGATCGTATTGCCGCCGCTGGCTCTCCAGATTGGTTATGACCTGAGACTGTGTCGATTGGTGCACATAAACGACTAGCTCGCGTTTCAGAAGTTGGACAGGGAGCTATCTTCCCGTCCATGATCGTCGAGAGCGCCGCATCGATACGCTCTTTGGGCGCGTCACGGTTGCGGTACCACGGGTCCGGATGTGCAGGTGCGGCTTGCCAGGACATCCGGAAATCAGGGCTGCGTACTCACCGCTGACCCGAGTGCTGCGAACCCGGGCGACACCCGAGCTGCAACGGCTGCAAGCGGAACTTGCAGCGCGGCATAGCTTTCGCGAGGCGGCGCGCCTTCTGAACATGCTGACACCTTGTCCGCGGCAAAACCACATGACAATCCGAAACCGCCTTGCTTCCGTGGCTGACCGTCTCGAGGACGGCTTGAATGAATTGGTTGCCAACACGAATGCGCATGGAAGCCGTGAGATTTCAGTATTTCTTGATAGTGCTTACATTCGTTCAAGACCCGAGTATCAAAGAAGAAACTCCGAGGCCGTCGTGGGTGCGATGGAGGACGGAGCAGGCACAAAACGCCGGTTTGGGCTGAGCCTGTCCGGCACTGATCATCCACTGGCGTGCATGCGAACGAACCAGGCAGCAGCCGGGTGGCGGGAGAGTGATCAAGTGAACGTTCTTTCAGATGGGGATCCCGCGCTGCCCCGTCTGGTGCGGAACGCCATTGGAGCTGGTGTAAATCACATTCTCAACTGGCGGCACATTTCAATCCGAATCAGGCACGTCGAAACCACCTGTCAAACCTTGTTGTCATGCCACGAAAGCTCTGAAGCCGACGAAGTTCTACCGTTTGTACATAACCTCCGTTGGCGTGTTTGCGACGGATAAACAGGTCGGGCGCTGGAGGCACTCGCGGCCTTGGTCAGGATTGGAATGCATAGTCGCAAGAGTTCAACCGGCGCCCGGCGCGATGCGGCATTTTCTGTAGTTTCTCGCGCCATGGAGTTGAGGACATACCTCGAATACAACCGGCCCGCCGTCGCCAACTATGCGAGGCTTAGGCAGCAAGGGCGAGCGGTATCGACATGCCGGGCCGAGGGCCTTGTGATTGACATTGCCAACACCCGCATGGGCAAAAAGCAGAGGATGCGCTGGTCTCCGCGCGGGGCTCACCGTGTGGCGACGGTGAGAGCCGCTGTCTTGGATGGTAGGCTTTCAGCCGGTCGACTTGAAGCGGCCTGAACCCCACGTTCTTTCCACTCCCCAGTGACACCGGGCGCGACATGAGCGCGAAGTACAAAGACTTCGCAGGGGGGCATCGCTGTCAACCTGCCAGAGTGCTGAGGGTGCCACGTTTCGACGACACCCGCCTGCTGCGCTCGTCCGGACCCCCGGCGCGGGCGCATTTTTTTGATTTTTAATCAATTGTTTGACCATTTCGCACCTGCGGCAAAAGGAATCCCTTTAACCAAGCCCCACGATATTCTCGTTTGAAGAATCGGGGTCTGAAACAGCATCAAAACCCATCCGAATTTCGCGGATTTCAAGTCACGAAACTGCCCTTGGGAGGACCCGCATGTACCACAAGACCCTCGTTTCCGTCGCCTCGCTCATGACCGCGCTGGCTGCGCCGCTATCCGCCGCCGACATGACCCTGGTGCTCACCAGCGAAGCCGGCGACCGCGACTCCGTGCTTGGCAAGGCCATGCAGGACTGGGCCTCAATGATCCAGCAGAACTCGAACGACCGCATCGAGGTCAACGTGTTCTACCAAGGCGAGCTTGGCGGCCAGCAGGAACTGTTCGACCAGCTCGTGCAGGGCAACGTCCACATGATGATCACCTGGCCGCAAACCTCCTACGACCAGCGAATTGGCGTGAACTATATCCCCTACCTCGTGCTCGACTGGGATGATGCCATCTCCTCCTTCGGCAAGGACGGCTGGGTGCGCGATGTGATCGAGCCGGTCTACCAGGACATCGGCCTGAAATACTTCGGCCCCTTCCCTGAGGGCTTCGGCGGCATCGCCACCAAGGGCCGCTACGCCACCAGCTTTGAGGACGCCCAGGGCCTGCGCGTCCGCTCGCAGCCGATCTTCCCGCTGCCTCAGACGGTGCAAGCCATGGGCTTCCAAGCGGTGCCGATCGACTGGGCCGAGGTCTACACCTCGATCCAGACCGGGGTCGTCGATGGCGACAGCTCCAACGTGATTTTCTGGGATTATGAGTACTTCCGCGACCAGCTCGACTACTTCGTGCAGTCCTCCCACAACTTCTCTTCCTACTCGCTACTGATGAACGGCGACACCTGGGAGCAGCTCTCGGACGAGGATCGCAAGATCATCGAGGACGCAGCCGTGGCGGTGATTGACAAGCAGTTCACCGAGGCCCGGGCCGAGGACGAGAAGTGGATCGCCGCCGCGCAGGAGGTCGGGATGGAATACATCGTCCCGACGCCCGAGCAGAAGGCCGCTTGGGTCGAGCGTGTCCGCGCCGAAGTCTGGCCGCAGGTCGAAGACGCCCTCGGCGCCGAGATCATGGACACTGTCCGCGCCAACGCCTCGGTTCCGAAGTAAGTCGAAAACATCGCCCGGCGGTCCCTTAGTACCGCCGGGTCTCGCGGTCCGGCAGTGGGGAGGAGACCAATGCTGAATGTCCTGAAAACGCTCGACCGGATCGTCGTGCGGATCGTCCACCCGATCCTCGTGGTCGTCGGCCTGATGGTCGCTGTCCTGCTGGTGGTGGGCATCGTCAGCCGCGCCTTCCTCGGCGCCCCGATCTTCGGGCTCGAGGAAATCATGCTGCTGGCGATCATGTGGTTCTACATGCTCGGTGCCTCGCTGGCCTCGCGTGACCGCTCGCACCTGACCGCCGATTTCGTCGGCGTCATGACCTCGAACCCCAGGGTCATCCGAGGCGCCGCGCTACTCTCCACGGCGATCTCGCTGGGCGTGGCGATGATGTTCGTCTGGTGGGCCTGGTCGCTGCTGTCTTTCGGCCTGTCGCGCGGGCAGTCCACCCCTGTCTTCGGCATCCCGTGGTGGGTCTCGCAGTCGAGCCTTTTCGTCGCCTCGATTCTCTTCGTTATCTACCTGACCCGTGACCTCGTTCTCGAGATCACCGGCAAGGCCATCAAGCCCGGCGATCCGTCGGCAGAAGTGGAGTAATCCGAGATGGGTGCCATCGTTGCAATCGTTGCCGTCGTCGTCCTCATGATGATCGGCGTACCCGTCGTCTTTGCCTTTGCGGGGATGACGCTGATCCTCTCCATCGCCTACGACGTCGATGTCTCGGCGCTGATGACCACAGGCTTCTGGTCGGTTAACTCGGTCGTACTCGTGGCCCTGCCGCTCTTCGTGATGACCGGCTACCTGATGCAATTGGGCGGTATCGCCCGCCGTCTGGTCGAGTTCGTCGAGGCCATGGTGGGCCGCTCGAAGACCGGCATGGGTACCTCGATGGTGGTGGCCTGTGGCATCTTCGGCGCAATCTCCGGAACAGCCTCCGCCGCCGTCGCCTCGATCGGCTCGATCATGATCGACCCAATGGAAAAGCACGGTTACACCCGCGGCTACACCAGCGCCCTCCTGGGCATCTCCTCGCTGCTAGGCCTGCTGATCCCGCCGTCAATCACCATGATCCTCTACGCGGTGGTCACCCGCCAGTCGGTCGCGGCCTGCTTCCTGGCCACCATCGGGCCGGGCATCCTGCTGATGATCTTCCTGTCGGTGCTCAACATCCTCCACGTCAACCGCAACCTCGGCGGCAACGATGAAAGGCCGTCTTTCCGCGAGCGCCTCGCCGATTCCCGCACCACCGGGTTGCGCGCGTTGCCAGCACTATTCCTGCCAGTGATCATCCTTGGCGGCATTTATGGCGGTATCTTCACGCCGACTGAGGCCGCTGCCGTAGCGGTCTGCTATGCGATCCCCGTCGGGCTTTTCGTCTATCGCGAACTGACGCTGAAAAAGATCGCGCAATCGATGATCGAGGCCGCCACCACCACCGGCCTGATCATGATCATCCTAGTCTTCTCCTTCGTGGCAAGCCGGATATTCACCTTCGAGCGGGTTCCCCAGGAACTGACCGACCTGCTGCTCGGCACCTTCTCCAGCCCGATCCTGATCCTGCTGATGGTCAACGTCTTTCTGATCCTGCTCGGCATGATCATGGATGACGTGAGCCTGATTGCGATCATCAGCCCGCTGATGGTGCCGGTCATGGCCGAGATCGGCGTCAGCCCGGTGCACTTTGCGGCGATCATCGGTACCAGCGTTGTGATCGGTGCCAACAGCCCGCCGATGGCACCCATCCTCTTCATGGCCTGCCGGGTTGGCAAGGTGGGCATGTCGGAAGTGATCACACCGGCGGTCTATTTCATGGTGTTCGCCGCATTCCCTGTCATGCTGGTCACAACCTACTGGCCACCGCTGGCCCTGTTCCTCCCGCGGCTCTTCGGGTTCGTCCAGTAGCCGCAAATTCCCGGTCCTGCTCCCGCCCGGCGCGACGCAGGACTGGCCTCAACTCCCGGCGGCCCAGCCGTCAACCGAAACCGCTTTCAACCGCAAGAAGGGGCAATACCATGTTGTTCAGGTTCACCCTCGAGGGGATCTACACACCAATCGTGACACCGTTCGATGACGGGGGCGATGTCGATTATGACGCGCTTGCAGATATCGTCGAGCATCTGGTCGAGAAAGGCGTCCACGGGCTGATCTCCGGCGGCTCGACCGCCGAGAACTACACCCAGACCGTCGAAGAGCGCCTCGAACTGGCCGCCTTCATCGGCAAGCAGCTCAAGGGGCGGCTACCGCTGATCGTCGGCACCGGCGCGATGCGCACCCCGGATTCGATTGCACTGGCAATGGGCGCCCGCGAGATCGGCGCCGACGCACTGCTGCTTGGTACGCCGCCCTATTCGGTGCCGACCGAGCACGAGAACGCGCTGAATGCACTGGCCATCGACCGTGCCGCCGACCTGCCGATCATCCTCTACAACTACCCCGGCCGGATGGGCGTGGAGATGGGCGAGGAATTCCTCAACCGGGTCTGCCGGTCGCGCAACTTCATCGGGATCAAGGAAAGCTCGGGCGACATCAACCGCGTGCACCTGCTTGCCCGCGACTACCCGCACATCCAGATGTCCTGCGGCATGGACGATCAGGCGCTCGAGTTCTTCGCCTGGGGTGCCCGCAGTTGGATCTGTGCTGGCTCCAACTTCCTGCCCGAGGAGCACGTGTTCCTTTACGAGACCTGCGCGGTGCAAGGCGATTTCGCCAAGGGCCGCCGAATCATGAGCGCCATGATGCCACTGATGCGGGTGCTCGAGCAGGGCGGCAAGTTCATCCAGTGCGTCAAGCATGGCACCGAATTCGCCGGGTTGCGGACCGGCCCGATGCGCCCACCGCTGCGCGGGCTGAACAAGGATGACAAGCGCGAGCTGGAACAGGTCATCCGAACCCTCAAGACCACCATTGCGGCCATCAAGGCGGAGAATTGATCATGACCGAGTTACTGACCCGCGAAGAATACGAGGCCATCGCCGCCTCCCTCAACCTTCCCGGCAATGCCTTCATCGACGGCAGCTTCCGGCCCGCGACCTCGGGCAACACCTTCGAGACCGTAAACCCGGCTACCGGCGTCAAGCTGGGCGACGTGGCGGCCTGCGCGGCGGAGGACGTGGATTTTGCCGTGTCAAAGGCCCGTGAGGCTTTCGAGGATGGCCGTTGGTCGCGCTTGCATCCCTCCGAGCGTAAGGACGTGCTAATCCGCTTCTGCAAGGTGTTGACCCGCAACGCCCATGAGCTGGCGGTGATGGAGAGCCTAGACAGTGGCAAGACGATCTACGACTGCGCCAATGTCGACGTGCCCGAGACCATCCATTGCATCAAGTGGCACGCCGAGCTGATCGACAAGATCTACGACCAGGTTGCCCCGGCTTCCGACAACCACATCGCCATGATCGTGCGCGAGCCTGTGGGAGTCGTGGGCCTCGTACTTCCGTGGAACTTTCCGCTGCTGATGATGGCCTGGAAGATCGGCCCGGCGCTGGCCGCCGGATGCTCGTTGGTTGTGAAGCCCGCCGCCGAAACCTCGCTCACGGCGCTGCGCCTGGCCGAGCTGGCGCACGAGGCCGGCGTGCCCGCGGGTGTGCTGAACGTGGTCACTGGCAGCGGTTCGGCCGTGGGCGAACCGCTCGGCCGTCACCCCGATGTGGACATGGTGTCCTTCACCGGCTCCACCGTCACAGGCCGTCGCTTCCTGCACTACTCCGCCGACAGCAACCTCAAGGAAGTGGTGTTGGAGATGGGCGGCAAGAACCCCTGCATCGTGATGGACGACGCCGAGTATCTCGACAGCGTGGCGGAACACGTCGTCAACGGCGCGTTCTGGAACATGGGCGAGAACTGCTCCGCCGCCTCCCGGCTGATCGTTCACGAGGCGATCAAGGACGACCTGCTCGCCCGTGTTCAGGCCGCCTCCCGCCAGTGGAACGTCGGCGATCCGCTCGATCCCTCCGTTCGCGTCGGCGCGCTGGTCTCAAAGGCCCATTTCGAAAAGGTCTGCGGCTATCTCAAGGAAGCCGACAAGGGCCAGATCCTGATGGGTGGCAAGGACAGCGGCGGTGCCTTCGTCGAGCCGACCATCGTCGATGTCGGCAGCAACGACGCAGTACTGGCGAAGGAGGAGATCTTCGGGCCCGTGCTATCGGTCATTACCGTCAGCAGCTTCGACGAGGCCATCGCCGTGGCGAACGACACCGAATACGGCCTCGCCGCCTCGATCTTCACCTCCAACGCCCGCCGCGCGATCCGGGGCGCGCGCGCGATCCGCGCCGGCACGGTGACGGTCAACAGCTTCGGCGAGGGCGACATCTCTACCCCTTTCGGCGGCTACAAGCAGTCTGGCTTCGGCGGGCGCGACAACTCCATCCACGCCCACGACCAGTACACCCAGCTGAAGACCATCTGGATCGACACCAGCGATCCGGCTGACGGCGAAGTCGCCTGACAACATGGGTGCGGCAGGGCATTATCCGGGCGGGCCGGGAGCGGTCAGTTTGTCCCCCGCTCCCCAAGATCAGTTAGCCATGGGTGCAAGAATGAAGAGCAGCTACACCGCCAAACGCCTGCCGAAACACGCCGGTCGTGCAGCCTGGAACGCTATTCTGGGCGAAAGCCCCGCCCTGCCCCAGCTCGACGGCAACAGCACTGCCGACGTGGTGATCGCCGGGGCGGGATTCGCCGGGCTCTCGGCGGCGCGCAGGCTGGTTCAACTCGATCCTCGGCGTCGCGTGCTGGTGCTCGAGGCGGGGCGGATCGGTGAGGCCGCGGCAGGGCGCAACTCGGGCTTCATGATCGATCTGCCGCACAACCTAACCTCTGAGGACTACGCCGGCGACAGCGCCGCGCAAGACCGCAGCCAGACAGCGCTGAATCGCCAGGCCATCGCCTTTGCCCGCGCGGCGGTCGAAGACTACGGGATCGACGCCAATTATTTCGATCCGGCTGGCAAGACCAACGGCGCCGCGTGCGAGGCAAGCCACGACCAGAACCTGAGCTACGCCGCACATCTCGCCACGCTGGGCGAGCCCTGCGAAATGCTTGATGCCCAGGGCATGGCCGAGCTGACCGGCAGCCGCTACTACCGCTCGGGCCTGTTCACCCCCGGCACGGTGATGTTGCAGCCTGCCGGATACGTGCGCGGACTCGCCGCCGGCCTCACGCGCAGCGTTCAAATCTGCGAGGAGAGCCCGGTCACCGCCTTCCACCGCGAAGGCGACGGCTGGCGCGTCTCCACGCCGGGTGGCGCTGTCTCCGCCGGCAAGCTGATCTTGGCCAACAACGGCCACCTCGAAAGCTTCGGCTTTGCCCGCAACCGGTTGATGCATGTCTTCCTCTTCGCGAGCATGACCGAAGAGCTCGGCCCCGATGCTCTGCGTCGCCTCGGCGGCACGCCCCGCTGGGGCATCACCCCAGCCGATCCGATGGGCACCACCATGCGCCGTATCGACAACGGCCAGGGCGGCAACCGGATCGTCACCCGCACCTGCGCCGAGTTTCGCCCCGGCATGGAAACCACCGAAGGCCAGATGCGCCGCGCCACCCGGATCATGCGCCAGAAGTTCGACGCGCGGTTTCCGCAGCTTTCCGACGTGAAGATGGAGCATGTCTGGTCAGGGCATCTCTGCCTGTCGCGCAATAACGTGTCGGTCACCGGCGAGATCGAGCGCAACGTGTTTGCCGCCTGTTGCCAAAACGGTCTGGGCACGGCGCGCGGCACGCTGACGGGCATCTGCGCCGCCGAAACCGCCAGCGGGGTCACATCCGAGATTACCGATTTCTTCGCCGCTGAAGGCGCCCCGTCCCGTCTGCCGCCACCGCCACTCTCCACGATTGGTGCCAAGGTTGCGCTGCGCTGGAAGGAGTGGCAGGCTCGCCGCGAGTAGCGCGCTTGAGTAGCCCGCCAATGATTGCTAACGTTATGGCATGGCGAACATGCGGCGATACCTTCCTTCCCTGGGCTCCTTCGCCACCTTCGAGGTGGCGGCGAAGCACCTAAGCTTCACCCTTGCCGCCAACGAGCTGAACGTGACGCCGGCCGCCATCAGCCAGCAGATCAGGGGTCTCGAAAAGGCTCTCGGGGTGGCCCTCTTCAAGCGGCTGCACAACGCTTTGGAGCTCACCGGCGATGGCCAGCGCATCCTGTCCGCCGTGGTCGCCGGGCTCGACGGGCTCTGCGATGCGATTGCCGAAGTCAGGCAGCAGGACAGCGTGGAGACCATCACCGTCAGCGGCACTACGGCCAGCATGGCGCTTTGGCTCACGCCCTTCGTGGAGCGGTTCCAGGCGGCGCATCCAGATGTCAGTTTCGTCCTACTCGCCTCCGACGAAAACGACCGCCTGCGCAACTTCGACGACGTGGACGTGTCGATCATCTGCGGCAACGAGCGCTGCGAGGTGGGCGAAACGCTTTACTACATGTTCGCCGAGGTGACGGAGCCGATGTGCAGTGCTGGGTTCCTGGAGCGGTTCGGTCCGATCACCGCGCCGGAAGACCTGCACCGCGTCGAGTTGCTTGACCTGCACCCGATGCACTGGCACTCGGAGGCGATCGGGTGGTTCCCGCTGTCATGGGGCGACTGGTTCCGCGCGCAAGGATGCCCGCCACCGAGCCGGCCCTACAGCATCGCAAGCAACAACTACCCGTTGCTGGTGGATGCGGCGATTGCCGGGCGGGGCGCGGTGCTGGGATGGCATCACCTAATGCGCGACCACGTCTCCACCGGCCGGCTGCAACCGATCTTCGATGCCCCGCTGCAGATCGACCGCGGCTACTATGCCAAGGTCAACGCGATCTCCGCCGACCGGCCCTACGTTCGCGAGTTCCTCGAGATGATCCTGGCCGAGAGCGAGGCCATGCCTCGAATCGAGAGGCTGCGGTCATCAGGTTGACCAACTCGTGCCCGGCGTTGGTGCTCACGTCCGGGACGGAATCAGCCGGGCGTTGGCTACGAAATGCGCCGCTTCGAAGGCTCTTATTTGATCGGCGTTCTCCAGCGTTTAGCCGGACGGCGTAGAGCCCCCGCATCAGCGCGTCCTTCTGCACTGCCCCGATCCGGAAGCCCTGCCCGGTCGATCCCATTCATGAACTGCTTCGGCATGATCATGATCATGTCGGTACCGACCTTGGGCGCGATGAGGGCAACGGCGGGTCCGGTGACGCGCAGGAACTCGGTCATGTCAGGAGGCCCTTCCGAGGCTGAGGCTGTCGACGAGTCGCCCACTGACCGCCGCGGCGGCGACCATGGCGGGGCTCATCAAGTGGGTGCGGGCGCCCGGCTCCTGTCGGCCCTCGAATTTGCGGTTGGTGCTAGAGGCGCAGCGGTCGCCTGGGCCGAGGATGTCGTCGTTCAGCAGTGCCGCCGCAACGGCGGTCACTGTCTCAGGTCTTCTCACGCAATCTCTCCTCTCAGGCGCAGCATCGCGGCGGACACTTTCGCCGCATGGGCCATGGGTTCTCGGCAAGGAAAATGCCGTCGTGGCGATTGACCGCCTCGGGTCCGGGATTGTAGCCGACGAGCGCCAAGCGGCTGTGAACTCACGCTGAAGCGCAATTTCTGCTTTGTTCTTTTAGCTCAGCCAGTTCTGGATTTCCATCAGGTTGGCTTCGAAGACTTCCTCGGGTGTGTTGTAACGGAAACATTTGCGCGGTGTTGAATTGAGGCGCTGGCAAATCGACCTCGGACCGGGTCAGATTCTGGCTGACTATCATCAGGGCCATGTCGCCAACAACCTTGGACGAGGGGGTCACTTTGACGATGCCGCCGAACATCATGTTCACGTCGGCATAGGCCTGTGCGACCTCGTGCCAGCGTTCCTCAAGCCTCATGGAACGGGCCTGTGCCTTGAGGTTGGTGAACTGGCCGCCGGGCATTTCGTGCAGGTACACTTCGGTAGCGGGGGCTTCCAGACCGGCCTCGAACGCGGCGTGCTGGTGGCGCACGGCCTCCCAGTAGTTCGAGATCTCGCGCCCCGCGCCGACGTCGATAACGGTGTCGCGATCGGTGTGCTTAGTCGCCTCGACGATCGAGCCAAGGCAGGGCTGCGAGGTGCCGCCCGAGAAAGCGTCCATTGCCGCGTCAACCACGTCAACGCCTGCATCCGCTGCCGCCAGAACGGTGTCAGCCGACACGCCGCTGGTGTCATGGGTGTGGAAGTGGATCAGCAGGCCGACCTCTTCTTTCAGGGCCTTGATCAGCACGCGGGCCTGCGCCGGTTTCAACAGACCGGCCATGTATTTCAGACCCAGAAGATGCGCACCGGCGTCGCGCAGGTCTTTGCCCATGGCGACATAGTATTTCAGGTTGTATTTGGAACGTTCAGGATCGAACAGATCGCCGGTATAGCAGATCGTGCCTTCGCAGATCTTGTTCGTGTCAATCACCGCGGCCATGGCAACGCGCATGTTTTCCACCCAGTTCAGGCTGTCGAAGAAGCGGAACACATCGACGCCGCTGGTGGCGGCCTGTTTGACAAAGGCCTGCACCACGTTGTCGGGATAGTTGGTATAGCCAACCCCATTCGAGGCACGCAGCAGCATCTGCGTCCGCAGGTTCGGCAACTTCTCGCGGATGTCGCGCAGGCGCTACCACAGGTATTCCTGCGAGAAGCGATAGGCCAGATCGAACGTCGCGCCGCCCCAACATTCGACCGAGAACAACTGCGGCAGGTTGGCAGCATAGGCGGGGGCGACCTTGATCATGTCGATCTACCGCATCTGCGTTGCCAGCAGGGACTGGTGGCCATCACGCATGCTGGTGTCCGCGATATAGGTCAGGATTTTGGTTGTGCGGTCGCGGCGGGCCTTGAAGTTGAACAGGTCTGGCGTCGTGTCGATGAACTTGGTGCTATATTCATTCGACAGGAAGGTCGGTTGCTTCAGCAGGTTGATCACAAAGTCGATGTTCGTGGACACGCCGCGAATACGGAGCTCGCGCAGGGTACGGTCCATGCGGTGGATTGCTTTTTCCGGTGTCGGCGCCCATGCGGTGACCTTGGTCAGCAGGCTGTAGTAATAGCGCGTGATGTGGCCATAATCAGGGATGAAGTTGTTGGTTGGATCCTCGGTCGTCACACGGGTTTGCAGGGCGTGGCCACGCAGCGTGCTGTCGGCCTGGCTAGATGCGCCGGTGGCGTCGGCCAGGGTCTTTCCTTCGGCGATTAGGATCTGGTCCTGAACGATGTCGATGCCGGTCACTTCCTCGGTCACGGTGTGTTCCACCTGAACGCGGGGGGTTATCTCGATGAATTAGAACTTGCCGGTTTCCATTCCATCAGGAACTCGACAGTGCCCGCGCATTCATAGTTCACGTGCTGGCAGATCTTTTTGCCAAGCTCGCAAATCTCGGCGCACTATTCCTCGGACAGATAGGGCGCGGGGGCGCGTTCGACGACCTTCTGGTTGCGGCGCTGGACCGAGCAGTCGCGCTCGAACAGGTGATGGATCTGACCGTGGCTGTCGCCGAGGATCTGCACCTCGACGTCGCGGGCGCGGGTGATCATCTTTTCCAGATAGCCCTCGCCGTTGCCAAATGCGGCCTCGGCCTCACGCCGGCCTTCCAGAACCTTTTCTTTAAGCTCTTCGGGGCCGTTGATCGGACGCATGCCGCGACCGCCGCCGCCCCAGCTGGCTTTCAGCATCAAGGGATAGCCGATTTCGGCGGCTTTCCCGGTGACGGCGTCGAAATCGTCGCCCAGAACTTCGGTGGCGGGAATGACCGGCACGCCAGCCTCAATCGCGATGCGGCGGGCGGAGGCCTTGTCGCCAAGCGCGCACATGGTTTCGGTTTTGGGACCGATAAACCTGATGCCGTTGGCGGTGCAGGCGTCGACGAAGTCGGAGTTTTCGGACAAAAGGCCATAGCTAGGATGGATCGCATCGGCGACGCATTCCCTCGCCACCCGAATGATCTCCGGAATAGAGTGATAGGCAGCAACCGGACCAAGCCCTTCACCGATACGATAGGCTTCGTCCGCCTTAAAACGATCAAGTGAAAGCTTGTCTTCTTCGGCATAGATCGCGACTGTGCGCTTCCCCATCTCGTTAGCCGCGCGCATTACGCGGATTGCGATCTCGCCACGGTTGGCAATCAGGATTCTGTCGAACAAAATAGTTTTCCTTTGGAGGAGGCGTCCGGGCAATGTTGCCCGGACGCGGGAAGCAGGGGAGAATGATGCTTCCCACAGCCGCAAAGCTCTGATGCAGCACGGTTGTTATGGGACCCGAATCTTCTCCGTAAGCTCCGGAACAGCGTCGAACAGGTCTGCGACGAGGCCGTAGTCTGCGACTTGGAAGATGGGGGCCTCTTCGTCTATGTTGATGGCGACGATGATATTGCTGTCTTTCATGCCTGCAAGGTGCTGGATCGCGCCCGAGATGCCGACGGCAACATATAGTTCGGGGGCGACGACCTTGCCGGTTTGACCGACCTGCCAGTCGTTCGGGGCATAGCCGCTGTCGACGGCAGCGCGCGAGGCACCGACCGCTGCGCCCAGTTTATCGGCCAGCTTTTCGATCAGCGCAAAGTCTGCTTCCGAGCCGACGCCACGACCGCCCGACACGACGATACTGGCCGAGGTCAGTTCGGGGCGATCACTGGTCGCGACCTTGTCTTCGACCCATTCGGACAGGCCCGGCACCGCAGCGACCGAAACGGTTTCTACAGCGACCGAATCACCCTCACGCGCCGCGTCAAACGTCGAGGTACGGAAGGTGATGACCTTGGTCGCATCGTCCGATTTCACGGTCTGGGTGGCGTTACCGGCATAGATCGGACGTTCGAACGTGTCGGCGTCAACAACACCGGTCACATCCGACAAGATCATCACATCCAGCAGGGCCGCAACGCGGGGCAGGATGTTTTTCGCATCTGTCGTCGCGGGCGCCACGATGTGGGTGTAGTCTCCGGCCAGCGACACGATCAGATTGGCCGTCGGCTCGGCCAGACGATGGCCCAGCGACGCGTCCTCGGCGACCAGAACTTTGGCCACACCGTTGACCTTGGCGGCAGCCGCACCCGCAGCAGAGGCCGACGCCCCCGCGCACAGAACGGTCACATCGCCGATTGCCTTGGCGGCGGTTACAGCCTTGGCGGTGGCGTCCAGCGCTAGCTCGCCATCGGTTACTTCGGCAAGAAGAAGTACAGACATTACACGGCCCCCGCTTCTTTGAGTTTCGCCACTAGCTCGTCCACGGAACCAACAATTTCGCCGGCTTCGCGGACGGCGGGTTCCGATGTTTTCACAACAGTCAGGCGCGGCGTAACATGGACGCCGTAATCGGCGGGTGTCTTTTCGTCCAATGGCTTTCTTTTAGCCTTCATGATGTTCGGGAGCGACGCATAGCGCGGCTCATTCAAGCGCAGATCGGCGGTGATGATCGCGGGCAGTTGCACCTTGATCGTCTGCAGACCGCCATCAACTTCACGGGTCACAACGGCGGCGTCGCCCTCAACTTTGACCTCGGAGGCGAAGGTCGCTTGGGACCAGCCCAGCAGCGCCGACAGCATCTGGCCAGTGGCGTTCATGTCGTTGTCGATGGCTTGTTTTCCGGCCAGAACGATCTGGGGCTGTTCTTCATCAACAACGGCTTTCAGGATATTGGCGACGGCCAGCGGCTCGATATCCGTGTGCACGTCATCGGCTGCGGTCACAAGGATCGCGCGGTCCGCGCCCATAGCCAGAGCCGTGCGCAGCGTTTCCTGCGCTTGCTTGACGCCGATCGACACGACGACAACCTCGCTGGCTACGCCAGCTTCCTTCAGACAGATGGCTTCTTCGACCGCGATCTCGTCGAACGGGTTCATCGACATCTTAACGTTGGCAAGATCGACACCCGTCTCGTCCGCCTTAACGCGAACCTTGACGTTGTAATCGATCACCCGCTTCACGGGCACTAATATCTTCATCGGTGGTCCTCATTCGAGTTGGGGAGAGAGTCTTCAATCGCTCTTGCGCGCAAGTAGCGCACGCAGCGCTCGCGACACGGCGCCGGGCCGTTCTATCGGAGTGAGGTGGGCGCTTCCCGGCACGATGACGAGCAGCGAGTTTGGAATGGCGATGGCCATGTCACGGTGGATGGCCGGCGGTGTCCAAGCGTCATGTTCTCCGCACAGGACCAAGGTAGGGCAAGTAATATCGCCGAGAGAAGCGCGGCTGTCAGGACGCGCGATCAGGCTCTGGCGGACGAACACATCGGGGCCGAGGCGCTCCGTCATGGCGCGCACGCGGTCCGCTATCGCAGCGTTCTTCAGATTTTCCGGCGCGAGATAGCAGCGCAGCAGCCGTTCGCCGAACCCGTGGAACTTGCCATCGGACCTTGCGGTTTCGACCAGCCTGTCGCGCTCGGCGGCACGGTCGGGATCATCCGGCAGCATCGTCGTATCGAGCAGTGCGAGGTGGCTCACCCGTTCGGGCGCACGCCGCATGATCTCGAGCGCGACGATCCCGCCCAATGAAAAGCCCGCAAGCGCAAATCTGTCCTCGGCGCGGGCGAGGACATCTTCGGCCAGAGCCTCCAGTGTCGTACCTTGTGTAATATCGGCCACTTCGGGCCGTGCCAAGTCACCAAGATCGGCCACCTGATCGCGCCACAGATCGGTGTCGTTCAAAAGACCCGGAAGGAGTATGAGCTGCGGAAGCGTCACGACCCCTACTCCGGTACGGCGGCGAGGATCGCGCGCGCACGGATGCGCACAGGCTCGTCGACCATGGCACCGTCCACAGCGACCGCACCGTCCCCCGAAGCAAGGACGCGTTTGGCCCAGGAAATCTCGTCTTCGGACGGGGCGAAAGCGCGTTTGACCTCGGCGATCTGTTTGGGGTGGATGCAGAGCTTGCCGGTCATACCGAGATCACGGGCATGGCCCGCGTCGTCACGGGTGACCGCGGGATCGTCGAGCTGGACCGTGACCCCGTCGATCGGAGCGGCGATACCGCCCAAGCGGGAAGCAAGCACCAGTTCGCTGCGCGCGGGCAACAGGATGTCGCGCAGATGCGCACATCCTAGATCGGCGCAGAAATCGACCGAGCCGAACGCCAGACGCGCTACCCCGTCAACCGCTGCGATCGCGCGCGCATTGGCAAGGCCGAGCGCGCTCTCGATCAGCGCGATGACCGGCAGCCCCGGCAGGGCGGCAACAACCTGCGCCACCGTTTCGGCGGTTTCGGATTTCGGCAGAATGACAGCGGCAAATCCCTTGCCAGAGACTGCGGCAAGGTCTGCCGCGTGCCACGGCGTGCCGATTGCGTTGATGCGCACGATCACCGGCAAATCGGTGAACTCCGCATTTAGCGCGGCGCGGGCCGTATCCTTATCTGCGGCGGCGACGGCATCTTCGAGATCGAGGATCACCGCATCCGCGCCGCGGGCTGCGGCCTTGACGAAACGCTCGGGCTTGGAAGCGGGCACGAAAAGCGGCGTTGCGATAGAGCTTACCATTGTGCCGTCGCCTCCATTGCAACGGGGCCGCCGGTGCGGGCGGTCCAGAGTTTGAGCGCATCGCCCTCCTCCGCCGCGTTCACCGTGAAATCGGCGTTGTCAAAGATCGGCGAGAGCGAACGGAACGCAAAGGTCTTCGGTGCCTGCCCACGCAGATCTGCTGCGTACTGACAGAGCATGGTAGCCTGCATCGGGCCGTGCACCACGAGACCGGGATACCCTTCGACAGCGATGCAGAACGGCTTGTCGTAGTGGATGCGGTGGCCGTTGAAGGTCAGCGCGGAATAGCGGAAAAGCAGTGTCGGGTGCGGTTCCACGACCCGCGTATGCTCTCCGACCGCCGCAGGCGTGGGCTCGGCCTTGGGCTTACCTTGCGAAGCGGCGGGGATGTCGCGATACACGATGTCCTGACGTTCACTCAGCGCGGCGCGGCCATTGGCGGAGACCTCGTGTTGGACCGTGACAAAGCACAATGCGCCCGAGCGGCCTTCTTTCAGCTGGACATCGGTGATCGTCGAATGGCGCGTAACCTCTTCGCCGATGCGTATCCCGCTGTGAAAGGTAAAGGCGCCACCGGCCCACATCCGTCGCGGCAGAGGCACCGGCGGCAAAAAGCCGCCAAGAGCGGGGTGACCGTCGCGACCGAGTTCAGACATGGGCGCGGTCGGCTGAGCAAGACACAGGTGGATCAAGAGCGGCGCCTCGTCCCCCTGCTCGGTGCCGGAGGTCCGATCAAAGGTGGCGTTGAACTGCCGCACCAGCATGGTCGAGAGAACTTCGCTGTCTTTTTGCTCGCGCCCGATCCAGCCTTGCAGCTTGGCGATATCGATTTGCATCGTCAATTCTCCAGAGGTTTCAAGGCGGGCACGGCGCCGTAGCTGCGCACTTCGCCGACGAAACGCGCGGCAGGCGCGGGAAAGCTGACAGGTCCGTTCGGGCTGTCGACGGTGATACGACGCAGGTGCGGATGCTCGGACAGACCGGCCATGTCGTTGACCGATGCCAAGGCGATACCTGTGGCCGACAGTCTTTCGAGCGCTGCGGCGGAGTCCATCTTGCCGAAGGCTGCCGCGACGACCGCATCCGTTTCTGCGCGGTTGTTGACGCGGGCGACATTGGTGGCAAACCTCGGGTCGTTGGCCAAAGCCTCGTCCCCGATGAAATCGCGGCAGAGCATCCGCCATTCGCGGTCGCTCTGGATCGCGATCAGGATCGCGGGGCCGGACTTGGGCTGGAACGCGCCGTAGGGCGCGATCGACGGGTGCGCCAGACCGATGCGTTTCGGGCTCTTGCCGCCTTCGTGGTTCAGGAGCGGGACGGTCAGCCAGTCCGCCATGACGTCAAACATCGACACCGAAATGTCGGCGCCCTGCCCCGTGACACCACGACGGATCAGCGCTTCGAGAATGGCCGCGTATGCCGTCGCGCCTGTCGCGATGTCGACGATGGAAATGCCGACACGAGCCGGTTCGGACGGTCCACCAGTCAGCGAGCAAAGGCCGCTTTCGGCTTGGATCAGGAGGTCATAGGCCTTGCGGTCCGCCATCGGGCCATGATCGCCGTAGCCGGAAATAGAACAGGTGACCAAACGCGGATAATCGCGGTGCAACCGTTCGGTTCCAAACCCGAGTTTCGCCAGAGACCCCGGTTTCAGGTTCTGGATCAGGACGTCTGCGTCGGCGAGAAGGTCTTCGAGCGCCTCCTTTCCCTTGTCCGAGCCGAGATCCAGCGTTACCGCGTCCTTGCCACGATTGAGCCAGACAAAATAGCTCGATTGCCCTTTGGCTACATCGTCGTATCCGCGGGCAAAGTCGCCTTCGGGGCGCTCGATCTTGAACACCTTGGCCCCTGCGTCCGCAAACTTGGACGTTGCGAATGGAGCGGCGACTGCCTGCTCGATGGCAACGACCGTAATTCCTTCGAGCGGCAGCATCAGAACGACCTCGGCATGCCGAGGATATGCTCGGCGACGTAGGACAGAATCAGGTTCGTGGAGATCGGCGCGACCTGATAGAGACGCGTTTCACGGAATTTGCGCTCGACGTCGTATTCGTTGGCGAAACCGAACCCGCCGTGGAACTGAATACAGGCGTTGGCCGCTTCCCAGCTTGCCTTAGCGGCAAGATACTTGGCCATATTCGCCTCGGCCCCGCAGGGTTGGCCTGCATCGTAGAGTGCGCAGGCCTTGTAGCGCATCAGGTTGGCGGCCTCGACCTCGATAAAGGCCTCGGCTATGGGAAATTGCACGCCTTGGTTCATCCCAATTGGGCGCCCGAAGACATGACGTTCACTTACGTAAGCGGTGACTTTATCGGTAAACCAATAGCCGTCACCGATACATTCCGCCGCGATCAGCGCGCGCTCGGCGTTCAGCCCAGTCAGGATGTATTTGAAACCCTTGCCTTCCTCTCCGATGAGGTTTTCTTCGGGGATTTCAAGGTTGTCAAAGAACAGCTCATTAGTTTCGTGGTTGACCATGTTCGGGATCGGCTGGACCGTCATGCCCGATTTCATGGCCTCTTTAATATCGACGAGAAAGACCGACAGGCCTTCGGATTTCTTCTTCACCTCGGCAAGAGGTGTCGTACGCGCCAGAAGGATCATGTAATCCGAGTGTTGCACCCGGCTGATCCAGACCTTTTGGCCGTTTATGACATAGCGGCCGTCCTTCTTGACGGCGGTGGTCTTGATCTTGGTGGTGTCGGTGCCGGTTGTGGGTTCGGTCACGCCCATAGACTGAAGCCGCAGCTCTCCAGAGGCAATCTTGGGCAGGTACTTCTGGCGTTGCTCCTCCGATCCATGCCGTACCAGCGTGTTCATATTGTACATCTGCCCGTGACAGGCGCCAGAGTTTCCACCCGCTCGGTTGATCTCTTCCATGATGATGCTGGCCTCAATCAGACCAAGGCCCGACCCGCCGTATTCAACAGGGATCAGTGCGGCCATCCAGCCTTCCTGCGTCAGCGCATCGACGAAGGCTTCGGGGTAAGCCTTTTCCTCGTCCACTTTGCGATGATATTCAGCGGGGAACTGGGTGCACAGGGCTTTTACGCCGTCGCGGATGTCCTGGTAGTCGTCGGTCAAAAAATTCATGGCTGGATTCCCGTGATTAGTTTGCGACGTGATAGTGGTAAACACTGGCATTAGACAAATATATGTTTACTATCTCTCCCATACGCTAGCGGTATGGGGTGGGACATGCTGGACGCACGGCAGCTGAGATATTTTTTGGAGATTGCGAAACAGGGATCGATTACCGCTGCCTCGCAGACCTTGGGGGTGGCGCAACCGGCGCTTTCGCAACAGCTGCGAAAACTTGAGGATCAGTTAGGAACGCCACTGATGCTGCGGCAACGCAGTGGTGTGGTACCGACCGAGGCCGGGCTGTTGCTGGCCGAGCGCGCCCGCCGCATCCTGGATGAGATGTCTCGCACGATCGATGACATCAGCACATTGGGTTCCAATCCCTCAGGCGTCGTGCGTATTGGCTTGCCAGGTACGATCAGCTCCATGGTATCGCTTCCGTTGATCGCCGCCGCACACAAGCTTTACCCTCGGATAACAATCAACATTGCTGAAGCGATGAGCGGTTTTATCGCCGCTTGGATGGCTGAAGATCGGGTCGACTTGGCCATTCTCTATCGCGATATCGGGTTCCCGGGGTTTCAGTCTGATCTTTTGCTGGAGGAAGACCTTGTGATACTTTCGAACCCAGACAGCGACATGGCCGCGCGCTTGCCTCTGGCAGCGATGGCGGGGCAGTCTATGGTCCTGCCCAGTAAGGGACATGGATTGCGGGACTTAATCGACGAAAAGTTCCAGTCAGTCGGTGTCACCGCAGGGGTAGCGATCGAAATCGATTCCTACGCCAATATCAAAAGCCTGGTGGCGAATGGGTTCGGTCCGTCAATCCTGCCCGCCCATGCGGTGCGGGCAGAACGGGACGCTGGCACGCTGTCGGTCAGTCAGATCGAAGGAGATGACTTACGTCGACGGGTCTATTTGATCTTGCCAACCGGGCGTCCTGTAACACGGGCGCAGATGGTCGTAGCGGATTTGTTGCGACATGTCGTAACCGACCTGATTGAAGCCGAGACCTGGGCAGGGGCTCGACTTTTGTCTGGCTAGAGCGCGGCGTCCCAGAAAAGAAGATGGTTACTACTAGATTGCCAATCTGCTATCGTCGCTTAAGAGGGAGATAGCAAATGGATATAACTCAGCTCCGTACACTTGTTCATGTAGCCGAGTTGGGCTCACTCAGCAGGGCGGCTGAGCGTCTCAATACAGTCCAGCCTGCACTTAGTCGTCAGATCCGGCTGCTTGAGGAAGAACTGCAAGTCCGCCTGTTTGCACGGCATGGGCGGGGCATGAGCGTTACACCGATCGGACAAGAGATTGTTGCGGCTGCTGCACGCATCATGGGTGAAGCTGAAACGATCAGAACCATTGCGGCAGATGATGGTTTGACATTTCGTGGTCAGATCCGGATCGGCCTGACTCCAACTATGAGTGAGTTCATGATTCCAGAGCTCACCAAGCGGATCAGGGCTGACCATCCCAAGCTGGAGATCCAGTTCAAAACGGCGTTCAGCTCATACCTTGTGGACTGGCTTCAGAAAGGAGAGCTTGATCTTGTGGCAGGATATAATCCTCCGCCGTCTCCAGCGCTGAGGGTCGAGCCCGTTGTCATTGAAGACCTCTTTTTGGTCGGTCGACCTGGATATGGCCTAGATATGAATACACCCGTTCGGTTTGCGGATTTATCTGGCGAGAGCTTTGTACTTCCGGCACGCGGACATGCCCTAAGAGAAATTGTTGATGACTGCGCGCGACTGGCTGGTGTGCGCATCGAAGCCTCTATTATGGCCGATTCCATGCGTGCGATGCTTGACCTCGTGAAAGTGGGGTTCGGTGTGACCTTCTTGCCTTTGGCCCCGATTTACGAGGAAATGTTAAAGGGACGTCTTGAGGTGGCTCCTCTGTTGGACCCGAAGCCGCATAGGCGCGTGGTCATGTGCTTCCCGACAGACCGCCCGGTCCAACCTGCGACCCGATATGCTGGGGTGCTATTCCGCACTATTTCAGCCGAACTGGTGGCCTCGAACAAATGGGGTGGGAAAATGCTGGAGCCAGATCAGCCTCAAGGTATCTAATTCTGCGATATCTAAAAGAGACTAGTATTATTTTCTTTACTAGGAAAGAGAGCTTAACCTGGCCAAGTCAAAACTTGGGAGGTGCACAATGGCACTTGATCAGCGATCAAGCCCGGACTGGCAGCAGAACGTTTTCGATGTTCTGAAGCGCCACGACGTTCAACATATCGTTTACGTTCCGGATGCGGGCCATTCGGTCGCCATCCGTATGGCAGAAGCCGATAATTCCATCGAATCCGTGGTTCTGACCACAGAAGAGGAAGGTATCGGGTATCTTGCAGGCGCATGGCTTGGCGGTCAGCGCGGCGCGCTTCTGCTGCAGTCTTCGGGCGTGGGCAACTGCATTAACACCTTGGCTCTGCAGGCCTGCGCGCGTTTTCCGCTGTTGATGGTCGTGACGATGCGCGGCGAATGGGCAGAGTTCAATGGCTGGCAAAACCCCATGGGGCAGGCCACCGAAGGTACGCTGCGCCAGATGGGCGTGATGACCTGGAAGGCTGACCACCCCGAAGATGTGGAGCCCCTGCTGCACGGGGCCGCCACCATGGCTTTCAACGGCGATAGCGCGACTGCACTGCTTCTCAGCCAGCGTCTGATCGGAGAAAAAGAATGGATCAAGTGATCAAGGGCGGCACGCTGCCGCGACGCGAAGTTGTTGCTGGCCTGCTCGAAAACCGTGACCGCATGCTGGTCGTCACCGGCCTGGGTTCAGCTTCCTATGACGTGATGGCCGCCGGCGATCATGACAATAACTATTACCTCTGGGCGGCCATGGGGTCGGCGGTGACCGTGGGTTTTGGTCTGGCCATGGCGCAGCCTGAACGCCCCGTTGTAGTCATCACCGGTGATGGTGAACTGATGATGGGTCTTGGTGCCTTGGCCTCGGTTGCGCTGAAAAAACCTGCGAACCTGACGATTGCCGTTCTGGACAACGGTCATTTTGGCGAAACAGGTATGCAGGAAAGCCATGCCGGACGCGGGATCGCGATCGATCAGATCGCGGCTTCCATGGGGTTCCCGCATACACAGTGCATCACGGATGAGGCTGATTTGCCAGACTTCCGCGATTCGCTGGAAACCTGCGGCGGACTGCGTCTGGCGGTCCTCAAGATCAAGCCGGGCAACGAGCCCCGAGTTCTGCCGTCGCGCGATGGCGTGCACATCAAGAACCGCTTCCGTGGCGCCTTGGGCTTTCAGCCGATTTGATCCCATGACCATGCAACAGTTCCTAAATATCGTGAACGGCGAAACCCTGGCCAATGGCTCGGGTCGCTGGATCGACAGCGAAGACCCTTTTACCGGGAAGGTCTGGTCGCAGATCCCCCAGGGGACCACACAGGACGCAGAGGCCGCCATAGCGGCGGCCTTTGACGCAGGCAGCAGCGGCCCCTGGGCCTCGATGACCCCTACTGTACGTGGCAAGCTGCTGCACCGACTGGCCGATCTAATCGAGCGCGACGCCGAGAAGTTGGCGACGCTTGAGGTCCGCGACAACGGCAAACTGCGCGCCGAGATGTTGGGGCAGGTGCGGTACCTGCCCGAGTACTATCGCTATTTCGGCGGTCTGGCCGACAAGATCGAAGGTGGTGTGCTGCCTTCGGATAAACCTGACATGTTCACCTACACCCGCCACGAACCGCTTGGCGTGGTGGTCTGCATCACCCCGTGGAATTCGCCCCTTCTGCTGCTGACCTGGAAACTGGCTGCGCTGCTGGCGGCTGGGAACACGGCCGTGATCAAACCGTCCGAATTCACCTCGGCCTCGACCCTAGCCTTTGTTGCCCTGTTCAAGGAGGCTGGCTTCCCCAATGGTGTCGTCAACACCGTAACGGGTTATGGCCACGAAATCGGCGCCGCGCTAACCGAACATCCCAAGGTGGCCAAGGTGGCCTTTACTGGCGGTGACGCGACCGGCAAGGCCGTATACCAGGCAGCGGCGAAGGGCATGAAGCACGTCTCGCTCGAACTGGGTGGCAAGTCGCCCAACATCATCTTCGACGATGCCAACCTGGACGATGCGGTCAAAGGGGCGATCTCGGGGATCTTCGCGGCCTCGGGGCAGAGCTGTATCGCCGGATCACGTCTATTGGTGCAGCGGTCGATTTACAAAGAAGTCGCGCAGCGCGTGACCGAATTTGCCGCCACCGCGCAGCTTGGCAATCCGATGGATGAGGCTACGCAAGTCGGGCCGATCACCACCCGTCCGCAGCGACAGAAGGTACTCGAATATATCGCAGTGGCCAAGGACGAGGGCGCAACCTGTCTGCTGGGCGGCAAGGTGCCCGACCGGGCTGATCTGGCCGATGGCTGGTTTGTCGAACCCACGATCTTTGGCGATGTGACCAATGCGATGCGGATCGCGCAGGAAGAGGTCTTTGGTCCCGTCCTGTCGATCATCCCCTTCGAGGACGAAGAGGACGCGATCCGGATCGCTAACGACACGATCTACGGTCTGGCTGCGGGCATCTGGACCGGATCGATCCGCCGAGCGTTCAAGATGTCGAATGCGCTCAGGGCCGGTACGGTCTGGGTGAACACCTATCGTGCCGTCAGCTTCATGGCGCCCTTCGGCGGCTACAAGCAAAGCGGGCTTGGGCGCGAGAATGGACAGGACGCGATCTATGAGTTCCTGCAAACCAAATGCGTCTGGATCAACCTGGCTGAGGGGGTCCCGAATCCCTTTGTCCTGCGCTGAAGCTGTAGCAAGCGGGCAAGAGAATCCTTTTGGACACGGCGGTCTTGGGATCGCGTCTGATCCCCGGTCCGCAGGCTTCGCTTTTTAATTCCGAAAGGGAATGTAGCTCTAAAATTTCATTCCCTTTTTTCATTCCTCGAATGGGTCAGAATACGACCTGAAACTCGGGGGTTCGGTCAACTCACTTCCAGTAAAATCTCCAACAGAAGGACAATATCAATGAACTACATCAAGACGGTTGCTGTTTCGACGGCCCTTGCCACCACGCTCTCTGCTGGTGCAGGCCATGCAGATGAATTCATCACCATCGGCACCGGAGGCGTAACCGGTGCCTATTACCCGGCCGGCGGCGCGATCTGCCGTCTGGTAAACCAGACCCGCAAGGAACATGGCATCCGCTGTTCCGTGGAATCTACCGGCGGCTCGATCTACAACATCAACACCATCCGCGAAGGCGAACTGCAGTTCGGAATCGCCCAGTCCGACTGGCAGTACCACGCCTTCAACGGCAGCGACCAGTTCCAGGAAGCGGGCGCCTTCGAAGGTTTGCGCGCCGTGCTAGCCCTCCACCCCGAAGCGTTTACGGTTGTCGCCCGCGCCGATGCCGGCGTGACTAACTTTGACGATTTGGAAGGCAAGCGTGTGAACCTTGGCCCGCTTGGGTCCGGCACCCGTGCCAACATGGACACGCTGATGGCCGAAAAGGGCTGGACGACCGACAGCTTCGCCTTGGCGACAGAACTGAAGGTTACCGAGCAATCCGCCGCGCTCTGCGACAACCAGATTGACGCCTTTGTCATGACCACCGGCCACCCTGCCGGGTCGCTGTCCGAAGCCACGACCACCTGCGAGGCCGTTATGGTCGAAGTGGCGGGCGACGCCGTCGACGCCCTTGTTGCCGAAAACAGCTATTACCGGACCGCAACGATCCCCGGAGGCATGTATGCCGGCACCCATGCCGACACCGCGACCTTCGGTGTTGGCGCGACGCTGGTGACCTCGGCTAATGTGTCGGACGAGGCCGTCTATGTTCTGGTCAAGGCGATCTTCGACAACATCGAGGAATTCCGCGGCTTCCATCCGGCCTTCGCGACGCTGAAAGAAGACGAGATGATCAGCGCGGGCCTGTCCGCGCCGCTGCACCCCGGTGCTGAGAAGTACTACCGCGAGCGGGGCTGGTTGGAGTAATCCGCCACGTTGCAGGCACGGGAGGGGTTCCCCTCCCGTTTCGTCGTCAAACCTGATCGGGACTGCCTTCCGGCCGGGCTCTTTCAGCATAAAACCGGGTAGGCAGGGGCACCATGGTAGAACGCGACAACCGAGCACTCAGCGAAGCAGAACTGCAGGAACTCGTCAGCTCTTCGGACAGCGGAGCAAGATCGATCGGAGGGCCGATCGGCAAGGCGGTCGCCGCCGTGGCCCTGCTGTGGTCGCTGTTCCAGGTGGCGCTGGCGTCTCCGGTCGCGCCCTATATCCTTCCCGGGTCACTGATCAACAACGACCGGCAAGTGCATCTGGCCTTTGCGATCTTCCTGTCGGCAATAGCCTATCCGCTGTTCAGATCGGCCCCTCGCCACCAGGTGCCGTGGTATGATTGGATCTTGGCCGCGGGCGGCGCCTTCCTGGCGCTTTATGGTTATATCTTCTACGAAAAAATCGCCGCGACCGGCGGGCTGGCGACCCAGACCGATGCCTGGTACGCGCTGGCTGGCCTGGTTTTCCTGTTCATCGCCGCTTACCGGACGCTTGGTCCGGTCATGGTCGTGCTTTCGCTGATCTTTCTGGCCTATGTGTTCTTCGGGTCATCGGACGTGGTGCCCGACCAGATCCAGTGGGCGGGCGCGTCGCTGCGCAAGGCGATGAGCCATATGTGGATCACCTCGGAAGGTGTCTTCGGCATCGCCCTGGGAGTTTCCACGAAATTCGTGTTCCTTTTCGTGCTCTTCGGGGCGCTTTTGGACAAGGCGGGGGCGGGTAACTATTTCATCAAGATGGCCTTCGGGGCGCTTGGCCACCTGCGCGGCGGCCCGGCCAAAGCGGCGGTCGTCGGATCGGCCGCGACGGGCCTGATTTCGGGATCGTCCATCGCCAACGTCGTGACTACCGGCACTTTTACCATCCCGCTGATGAAACGGGTTGGGTTCTCGGCAGAAAAGGCCGGCGCAGTCGAGGTTGCCGCCTCGGTCAATGGCCAAATCATGCCTCCCGTAATGGGGGCCGCGGCCTTCCTGATGGTGGAGTACGTGGGAATATCGTATTTAGAGGTCATCACGCATGCCTTTGTTCCGGCCATCATTTCCTATATCGCGCTGGTCTACATAGTGCATCTCGAGGCGGTGAAGAACAACTTGCCGACCCTCGGCAACAAGGTTGTCTCCGTTGGCCGCACCATCGGAGGCATGGCCGCCTTCTTCATCGGATTTGCGGCGCTGTGCTATGCGACTCAGTTCCCGGTCGGGTTGATTGTCGATCTGATCCCCCAAGCGGCGGGCTGGGTGCTGTCGCTGCTGCTAATTGCAATCTATGTCTTCCTGGTCTGGCTCGCTGCCAAAGATGACGAGCTGGAACCTGACGATCCAAATGCGGATATCGTCGAACTTCCTGACCTCGCCCGGATCTGGAAGACCGGACTTTATCACCTGATGCCGATTGTAGTTCTGGTTTACTTCCTAATGATCGAACGCAAATCGCCCGGCTTGTCCGCTTTCTGGGCTATCTGCTTGCTGTTCGTTATTCTGCTGACGCAGAAGCCTCTAAAAGCTTTCTTCCGCATTCAGGCCGGCTACGCAGCGCTGTTTAGAGAAGGTTTCCGCGACTTAATCGACGGAATGATCGCTGGGGCCCGCAATATGATCGGGATTGGCTTGGCGACCGCCACCGCAGGCATCATAGTTGGAACCATTTCGTTGACTGGAGTGGGCCAGGTGTTGGCCGACTTTGTCGGTTACCTGTCCGGCGGAAGTGTCATCCTTATGCTAATCTTTGTCGCAATCTTGTCGCTGATACTAGGCATGGGCCTACCGACCACGGCCAACTACATAGTGGTCTCGTCACTGATGGTCTCGGTTGTGGTCGAACTAGGAGCCCAGTCCGGGCTTATCTTTCCCCTGATTGCCGTGCATCTTTTTGTCTTCTACTTCGGAATCATGGCTGATGTGACCCCGCCTGTTGGGCTGGCCAGCTTTGCCGCAGCAGCGGTGTCCGGCGGTGATGCAATCCGCACCGGGTTCACGGCGTTCTTCTACAGCCTCCGGACAGTTGCACTGCCTTTTGCCTTCATCTTCAACACCGACCTGCTGCTGATAGATGTGACTTGGGCGCAGGGGCTGTTCGTCTTTGTCATCGCCACGATCGGCATCCTGGTCTTCACTGCCGCGACGATGGGGTACTTTGTCACTAAGTCCCGGATCTGGGAGACCGTGGTGCTGCTGCTGTTGGCCTTTGCCCTGTTCCGGCCGGGGGTCTTCATGGACCGGATCCAGCCACCCTATGCAAGCGCCGAACCGGTTCAGCTGGTCGAGGTCATCGGTCAGGCCGAGCCGGGGACGATGCTGCGACTGGGGATCTCGGGACAGGACTTCGACACCTTCCAGCCGACGCAGACCACGCTTGCCGTGACCGTGCCCGAGGGCGCGGACGGGCAAAGCCGACTGGAGGCGCTTGGACTGATCTATCGGGTCGAAGGTGAGGCGCTGATCTTTGAGGAACCCGCCTTTGGCACCGCTCTTGCGGAGCAGCTGGGGCAGTTCGACTTCTACGGCGACGATCCCGTGCAGATGACGTCCGTTCAATCCCCGGTTGCCCAGCTGCCGAAGGAACTGATCTTTATCCCCGCTCTGCTGCTGCTGGCGCTGATCTGGGGGATACAATCGCGAAGGGCACGGGCTCAGCCCCGGCCAACGGAAGGACAGACGGCATGAGCAAGGTCATTCTCTGCGCAATCGACGTCAGCCGGGCGGACAGCGAAGCGAAGGTGCTGCGCGAAGCGGCAAAGCTGGCGCAGGCGGACGGGGCCCAGCTGGACGTCGTGACCGTCATTCCAGATTTCGGGATGAGCATGGTCGGCGGGTATTTCTCGGCCGACCACATGAAAAAGGCCTGCGAACAGGCCCGCACCCTGCTGACGCTGGCGGTTGGAACCGTTCTGGGCGAAGAAGTCAACACAAAGGTCCGCCACATCGTCTGCGTCGGCACCACCTATCACGAAGTGCTTGAGGTCGCCCGCAAAGAAGGCGCTGACCTGATCGTTCTGGGGGCGCACCGGCCCGACATCCGGGACTATCTTCTGGGGCCGAACGCAGCGCGCGTGGTCCGGCATGCCGAGGTGTCGGTCTACGTCGTGCGCTGAACCGGGCTGACCCGGGCCAGACAGGGCCGCCCGCATGTGGCGCCCTTTTTCTCGTCAACCACCAGTGTGCCACGCAGTCAGCCTTCGTAGCGGGCCAGGATTTTGCCAGGGTTCAGCGTGCCTTCGGGGTCCAGCGTGCGCTTGATCTGCCGCATCAGATCCAGCGCCACGGGGCTTTTGGTTTCGGCCAGCCTGCGGACATGCATTCGTCCGATGCCATGTTCCGCCGCGATGCTGCCGCCGAATTCAAGCGCGGCCATATGGACGATGCGGTTGACCGCAAAGCCAAGATCGTCGCATGAGTCGTAGTCGTACGTCCCGTGCGGGAAGACTACGATCACATGGACATTGCCGTCCCCCATGTGACCGCAGTGATTGCACAGCGCCTGTGGATAGTCCCGAATCAGGTCCGCGGTCACGCGCGCAAGGAAGGCAGGCTGCCGCGACACCGGGACGGAGGTGTCGTTCGAGACCGTGAAACCTTCGTCCTTGTTCGCCTCGGAAATCGAATGACGGATCTCCCAGATGCGGGCGGCCTGGGTCAGATCCTGGGCAATGACCGCATCGCTGACCGTGCCGTCTTCGAATTGGTTGCCCAGCACCTCCACCATCGCGGCGTTCAAATCCATCAGCCGGGCTGGGTCGGAGATTTCGATCAACGTGTACCAGTCATGGGTCAGAGGCATGGGGCTAGTGATCTCGGCACAGTGCTTCTGAACGGTCTCGATCTGGCTTCGGTTGATCAGCTCGAAGCTTTCGACCCGGTTGCCGATCCGCGCGTAGAAGGCACTCAGAAGACGGGTCGCGGCCTCGGGGTGAGGCAGAGCGACCAAGGCAGTGGATGAGGCCATCCGCCGCGGCCAGAGTTTCAGCACAGCCGCGGTGACGATTCCAAGCGTCCCCTCGGTGCCGATGAAGAGATGCTTGAGATCATAGCCCGAATTGTCCTTGCGTAGCCCGCGCAGCCCGTCCAGCACACGACCATCCGCGAGGACGACCTCGAGCCCCAGCACCTGGTCGCGCATGGTGCCGTAGCGCAGCGCCTCGGTACCGCCCGCATTGGTCGAGACAAGCCCGCCAACCTGCGCACTGCCGACCGCGCCAAGGTTCACCGGAAACAGCCGGTCATGACTGGCGGCAAGATCGCGCAGTTCTGCCAAGACCAGGCCGGCTTCGACGGTGACCGAATTGTTGTCCAGATCCACTTCCCGCACCGTCCGCATCCGCGACAGGCTCAGCACTACGCTGCGTTTGGCATCGTCCGGCACAGCGCCGCCGACCAGTCCCGTGTTGCCTGACTGCGGCACGATCCGGACACCATGGCGGTGCGCAGCCTTGACCACCTCGGACACCTCGGCGGTGCTGGCGGGGCGGATCACGGCACGGGCCTGCCCGTGGTAGCGGCCGCGCCAGTCCCCGACGTACCCGGCCATGTCAGCCTGCGCCGTCAGCACATGCGCCGCGCCGATAATCCCTGCGATATCGGCATCAAATTGCGTAAGATCGGTCATGGTCGTCCTTTCGGCGGGGAGAGGCGTGGTTTCATGTGATCAGGGCAGATCGCCTGCTGAACGTGCCGCTCTACCGGAGTCAGGTTGGTACCGAATCTCAACGGAGAATTCACATGTACAATACACCCAATGGCAGCGTGCCAACGCGCCGGGCTCCTGCCTCGGCCTTTACCGGCACGGTCTGGCAGAATCCGATCGTTTCGGCCCCCGCGCCGGCGATGCTGAAAGCGAACCTTGTCATCTTCGGACCTGGCGCACGCACGGCCTAGCATACGCATCCTATGCAGCAGACGCTTTATGTCACGGCCGGGTTTGGGATGATCTAGGTCTGGGAGGGACAGCCGTAGATTATCATTGCGGGCGACCGGATTTGGATCCCGCAAGGAGAGAAACACTGGCACGTCGCACGACCCGACACTGGCGTGACGCATATTGCGATGCAGAAAAGTCCAGAAGGTGAGGACGCCGTCGACTGGCTTGAGCATGTGACCGACACCCAATAAGCTACCGCATCGGCGACGGTTCAGCCTAGCTGAGGCGCAATTTCCGTTCTGGCGGATGTGCTCCGCCGGAACGATGATGTCACGGGGCGATATCAAGCAGTGTCTCCGATAGGGGCCGGCTGTTGCCTGCGGCTCACGTGCCAGTTCCATCCCAGTCCCGCGAAGATGACCGCGGCGCCCATGACCTCGATCATCAGAGCGGGCCAGAAGACCGCGACGATGCCGCCAAGCAGACTGAGGCGCAGCCAGAGAGGGACGGGCGCGAACAGGTAGCCTTCAAGCACGGCCGCAAACGCCGTCAGCCCGACGATCGCCAGCAGACCGTTCCACAGCACCAAGAGGATCGGACCACCCAGAATAATCGGATCGTTATAGACCATGAAGAGAGGGATCAAATACAGGCCCTTGGCGAACTTCCAAGCTTGCACACTGGTTTCCAACGGTTTCGATCCGGCGATGGCCGCGCCCGCAAAGCCCGCCAGAGCCACCGGGGGCGTCACGTTGGAATCCTGCGAATACCAGAAGACCACCAAGTGCGCGATCAGCAGCGGTACACCGAATTCCTCGGTCAGGGCGGGGCCGACAAGGATGATCAGCACGATGTAGGCGGCGGTGACGGGCAGCCCCATGCCAAGGATCAGGCTGGCCACGATGATCAGCGCCAGAGCGATCAGCAGATTGCCCTGCGACAGGGCCAGCATCATTGCGCTGAATTTTAGCCCTAGCCCGGTCAGACCGACCACACCCACGATGATCCCCGCGACAGCACAGGCGACCGAGACTGCCACGGTACTGCGCGCCCCCAATTCCAGTGCTTTGAGCGTGGTCGCGATCCCCTGTTTCACTAGAGCGGCAAAGCCAGCGCTAGTCGGGGCATCGGTGGCAAAGTGCCAAAGCGCGCGCGCGGCAGCGGCAGCGGCCACCAGAAGGATCGTGTAGTAGCCCACGCGCATCGGAGAATAGCCGGCTACCAGCAGGACGACCAGCGCAAATAGCGGCAAAAGGAAGTGCCAGCCCTCGGCCAGCACCTTGCGGGTCTGCGGCAATTCGCTGGCCGGCAAGCCCTTTATACCCAACTTCACCGCCGAGATATGCACCAAGAGGTAGACCGCACCAAAGTAGAGGAACGCCGGGAAGATCGAGATGACCACAATATGGATATAGGGTACCTGGGTGAATTCGCTCATCAGAAAGGCGCCTGCGCCCATCAGCGGCGGCATGATCTGCCCCCCGGTCGAGGCTGCAGCCTCGATCCCGCCGGCTTGGGCAGGGCGGTAGCCGAGCTTTTTCATCAGCGGGATAGTGAAGGCGCCGGTCGTCACCACGTTGGCAATGGCCGAGCCAGAGATCGAGCCCATGCCGGCCGAGGCCACGATGGCTGCCTTCGCCGGTCCGCCCCTCTGCCGGCCTGTCGTGGCATAGGCCAGGTCAATAAAGAATTTGCCCGCGCCGGTGACTTCCAGGACCGCGCCGAACAGCACGAAGATGAACACGAAGGTCGCCGCGACGCCAAGCGGTATGCCATAGATCCCTTCCTGGCCTAATGTCATCTGGCTGGCGACGCGCTCCAGCGAAAAGCCCCGGTGGTTCAGGATGCCGGGCAGCCAGTCGGCGAGCCAAGGCAGTTCGCCCCGGCGTCCGGCGAAGGCATAGGCCAAAAAGACCGCGCCGATGATCGACATCCCCAGGCCGACGGCCCGGCGCGCAGCCTCAAGCACGAGCACAATCGTCGCAATGCCGACCCAGATGTCAATAGTGCGGGGGGTGATGGCATTGGCGATAGTCTCAAGGTTCACCGGCAGCCAAAGCCCGACAACAACCGACCCCGCGATCAACAGGGCATCAATGCACCAAGCTAGCTCCCGCACTTTGGTCCAGGATGCGGCCAACGGGTGGATCAGGAAGCACAGTACCAGGATAAAGCCGAGATGGATCGGCCGCTGATAGAATAGTCCAAGCGGCTGGATGCCGGCGGAATAGAGTTGGAAAAGGGACAGGGCGATGCCGACCACGGCAATGACGCGCAGAACAAACACGGGGCTTTGGTCTGGTTTTTCCATGTGGTGATTCAACTTTCATTCATCCGGCACTAGCGCGACTTGAAGGGATTCATGTGCTCCGAACGCGGTGAGGGAAATTTCAAAGTGCGGTGCACGCAGCCGGTGGTTTACATTGGCGCGCCCGGTCCGCAGCACATAGGCATCGCCCGGAACGGCTTCGTCGATCTCCTCGATCCAATAGCCGCCCTGACCGTCCGACACCTGCCGTCCCCGTCCGGGAATATGGCCCAGTCCGGCACCGAAATCCGGCATGTGTGACCGCACCAGCATCAGCCGGCCCGCCCGGTTTTCGTAGACATCCTCGACCTCGTATCCATCGACGGAATGGGTCCAGAGAATGCTCCAGTGGGTTCCCTGAGGCGCATCAAAGTCCGCGAGGATTTCGCCAGAAGATATCCGAGTGATGAGCAGCCGGTCAGGTTTCGCCGGGACAGCAGAGGCTACCAGAAACAGTAGGGCGGTCATCGACCGCCCCCATTTTTGTGCTTTCACGGACGAAGCTTGTAGGGAATGGTCGCCCCGATTTCCTCGAAATAGCGGATCGCGCCGGGATGCAGAGGGATCGGTGTGGAGCCCATGGCCAGTTCAACCGAAGTCTCTTTTGCCGCTGGGTGCACTGCTTGGAGATCGCCGAGGTTTTCATAAATCGCCTTGGTGATCTGATAGACCTCGTCCTCATCCATTTCTGCGGAAGCGACAAGAACGTTGGGGATGCCGAGCACGGCCATGTCTGCGTCCAGACCCTTATATGTACCGCCTGCCATGGTAGTACGCGAATAAGTGGGATATTTGGCGATGACCGCATCGATCTGCGTGTCGGTCAGCGGGACAACCGTGATGTCATGCACCGTGGACAGGTTGAGGATCGAGGAGGTAGGAGCGCCCACGCTCCAGATGCCGACATCGATGTCGCCGTTACCAAGTGCATCGGCGGTTTCGTTGAAGTTCAGGCGCTGTTCGTCGAAATCGTCGTAGGTGATCCCATTTGCGCCGAGAACTTGTGAAGAGTTCACCTCGTTTCCCGACCCGGGTGCCCCGATTGACACGCGCTTTCCGCGCAGGTCGTCCAGCGAGGTAATGCCACTGTCAGCTAGGGCGACGATCTGGATCATATTGGAGTAGATGGTACTAACAGCACGTAGCTGCGAAACGGCCTGCTCTTCGAAACGGCCTGCTCCACCATAAGCTTGTATGGCAACATTTCCCAAAACAAAAGCCAGGTCTGCATCACCCGAGGCAACGAGGCTGACGTTTTCCACCGATGCGCCGGTAACTTCTGCGGTCGCCGAATAGCCGTCAATGTTATTGTTGATGACTTCGGCGACGCCGCCGCCGAGGGGATAATAAACGCCCCCTGTTCCACCGGTCGCCACCGAAAGCTGAACATCCGCCTGTGCGGATGTCGCCGCTAAAGTGACTGCAACTGCGGTCAAAAAATTCATACGAAGCATGGTTTCTCCTCCCAGAAATCTCCTCGAGAATTCTGATTAGGGCATAGGTGACATATAAATCCAATAGCGGTTGAGCATATCAGATATCGCTTACGCCCGCGAGATCAGGTTCAGCAGATGCCGGGACTGAACACCTAGAGGACACCACGCCGTTGCTAGAGGCGCTGGACCAGTCGCTTGTCCGTGCGCGACAGGCTGCCGGAGACACGCGGGGTATTCTGCGTGTTGGGGCGACACCGTCGATGATCTCGCCACTGGTCGCGCCCGTGATTGCCCAGTTTCGTTCCGATCATCCTGAAGTGAAACTGACCCTGCATGACGATATTGCGGAAACGTTGACTGATATGGTGGCTGATGGGCGGCTCGACCTTGCGCTGGCGGGTCGCGCGCGCAGTTCTCCCGATTTAGAGCAGACCGAAATCGCCAGCGACAGCATCGGGCCGCCTTGTCCAGCCGGGCATCGCCACACGCGCCAGACGACCTGGTTTCACCTAGCCGAGATTGATCCGACTGAGTTGATCCACCTTGACCCTGGCACCGGCACGGCCCGCCTGATTGTTGAGGCGCCGGACCTGCCCGCGGCGCTGAAGACTGGTGGGCTGCACTGTCATTCGACCATTGCGCAGCTCTGCCTAGTGCGGGCGGGGACCGGCATCGCGCTATTGCCGGAAAATGCCGTGCGGCTGTTCAACGACCCCGGGATCGCATTTTTACCGATCACGGACCTGTCGTTGAGAAGGCGTTTCTATTTGTTGCGATCAAGACGCCGAAGCCTGACCGCAACAGCTCGGCGGTTCGAGCAGCTTGTCTTGGCGGGACTGGACCTGTGCCGTCTCGACCAGAATGAAACCAACTGTCCGTAAGGCGGTCCAGTTTGCGTCAATGATGACCATCATGGAATATCACATGCTTAAGGGCACAGTGAACCGTGCCGTATGCGCCGTCCCCAACCCCAATAGAGCATAAGCCGCGCCAACGTTGGATCGAGCCAGAGAAAGGGAAGCCCGGTTGCCGGGCTTGAAAGGATAGAGAGAGGCTCATCCGGGTCCGGCGCGACAAGGATCCTGACCATGGCCAAGACCCGCTCGAAACCCGCCACCGCGAAGAAGACCGAAGCCCCCGGATCGGCTACATCTAAAAGTGCCGCCGTCATCCGCCTGATCCCGCTCAACCAGCTGGAGCCGAGTCCGCTCAACGTCCGCAAGGTCGCCGCCAGCGCCAGCGATGACGTTGAACTTCTCGCCAGCATCCGCGAGACAGGCATCAAGCAGAACCTGGTGGTTCACGCGCTGTCTGAGACACGTTTTGCGGTCGATGCGGGCGGTCGCCGCCTGAAGGCGTTGAAGCAGCTCGCCGAAGACGGTGTGATCCCTGGAGACCACCCGGTGCCCTGCCTTGTCGAGGATGAGCGCAACGCCATCCTCACCTCCGCCACGGAAAATCTCCAGCGCACGGCGATGCACCCGGCCGACCAGTTCGAAGCTTTCGACAAGATGATCGGCGAGGGTCGCGGCGAGGAGGAGATCGCGCTCAAATTCGGCGTCTCCGTCGACCTGGTGCGCCGTCGTCTCAAACTCGCCCGTGTCGCGCCAGAGATCATCGGGCAATTCCGCGCGGGCGATCTGACCCTCGAATGCGTGATGGCTTTCACGCTGACGGATGACCATGATCGCCAGCTGGCAGTCTGGAATGCAGTGAAGGGCACCTATCACATCCATCCTCAGAGCATCAAACGCCAGCTGACTGAGACCGCGCATTCCGCGAATTCGGCCCTCGGGCGCTTTGTCGGCATCGAAGCCTATGAGGCGGCAGGTGGCATTCTTTTGCGCGATCTCTTCGACGATCGCGCCAGCGCCCATATGGAAAACCCCGACCTATTGGAACGCCTCGCCATCGAGAAGCTACAGGCTGTGGCCAAATCTTTTGAGGCGGAGTGGAAATGGGTCGAGGTTCACCTCTCGGTGGATTACGGCGCGTTTCGCAGTTTCGGGCGGGTCTATCCGCAGGATGTTGATCCCCATCCGGACCTGCTTGCAGAGGAAGAACGCCTCATCGCCCGCGAAGAAGAATTGGCGGCACAGAATGACGGCGAGGACTGGACCGACGCTGAAACCGAAGAATATTACGCCATCGAGCCGCGCCTGCGCGAGATCGAAGCCCTGCAGCGCGAACGGCAGCCGTACGCGGACGAAGACCGTGCCATCGCGGGCGTGGTTCTGACCATCGGTCATGACGGGGCGCTGCGTGTCGAAAAAGGCCTCGTACGGCCAGAAGATATCCCCGCTGCGACCGAGCCGGGCGAAGATCGTGCTGACGCGGGTGATGACCCCTCCCCTGCCCGCCCACACGTGACGCCGCCGACCTCTTCGTCGCCGGTGCCGACCTCCGATCCGGCCGCTACCTTGCGCAAGGCGGATGGGATTTCGGCGAGCCTCGCTGACGATTTGCGTGCAACCCGCCAGCACATACTGCGGGCGCATCTGGCGGCGGATTTCGAGGTGGCCTTCGATGTGATGCTCTATGCACTCTGCGAACAGGCGCTTGGGCGGTCCTACAACAACGAGGCGCTCGACATCTCGATCCGTCCCTTCCAGGCGCAGAACCGCGAGGTACTGCATGCCGATACCGTCGCCCAGAAGATGCTCGAGGCGCTGGAACAGGACCTTGCCACGGACTGGATGAAGCTCGATAAACCCGAGGACTTCCGGGCGATGTCGGCGCTGCCAATTGCGGACAAGCAGGCGCTTTTCGCCTGGGCGGGGGGTCTGGCGGTCAAGCCGCAACTCAACACCGACAATCGCCCCTCCCCGATCATCGAGGCGATCGGCGCGCGGCTCGACGTTGATGTGGCGGCCTGCTGGCGACCAACCGCGCAGAACTACTGGGGCCGGGTCAACAAGGGTCATGCGGTGGCCACGGCGCGCAATCTGATCGGCGACGACTACGCCGAGGACCGCAATCGCGAGCGCAAAGGCGATCTCGCGGCCGCGATGGAGCGGGCATTTGCAGAAACGGCAGGCGAGACTGAAGGCTTTGGCGCGGCGACGGTGGCCAAGACCACCCGCTGGTTGCCCGACGGGATGGTGTTTGCAGGTACGTCCGATGCTGACTTCGATCCCCAGAGCGATGAGGGCAAAACCGATCCGGGCGGAGCCGAGCCCGGTGAAGATGCCATGTCTGACATGGATGACGAACCGGAAGTATTGCCCGCCTTTCTCAGAGGCGACGCAGCCTGAGCGCTTGGTGCTGCTCTGAATCCTGACTGACCCATGGGCCGTCCTCGCGCAGAGGGCGGCCCTTTCCCGCTGACGGGTTTTAATCAACCGGTGTAGGATCGGCTGGCCCGTCGCGGAGAAATTTCATGACCACCACACTCGATATCGATCCCGTCAAGGAAGCCGCACTGATCGCCGCTCAGAATGACGTCTTTCGCCGCTCCATCCTTGGGGTCACCCCCGTCGCAGATGCACCACAGGGCCAGTTCGTCATGACGCGCGGCGTTGCAGCGCTTGGGCCTGAAGCCCAGCTTGCTCTCACCCGCCGTGTCGCTTCGTTTGACGCGTTCAACGCTAACAGCGATCCCTATGGTTGGCACGAGATGGGGGTCATCGACCTCGATGGGACCACGGTCTGGTTCAAACTTGATCTGTACGACGTGGACTATCAATTCGGCTCCCCTGAGCCCTCCGATCCCGCGCAAACCTGCCGCGTCCTGACTCTGCTTCTGCCGTCGGAATACTGACCCGGCCCCATTCCTGATGAACCCTCGGACCGCCCTTGCACAAAGGGCGGTCCTTTCCTGCTGACGGGTTTCAAGGGGCGCGATGATCGCGCTCCGCCCGCGGCAGGAGACCAGAGATGGCCAAGACACTCGACTACCAGATCACCCTCTATCCCGCGCATCGCGACGGCGCCTTCGTCGTCACCCATTTCCAGATGATGGCGAGTTACCCCGAAAAACGCATCCAGGCCGCGGGCATGGATGACCTGATCGACCAGGTGACGCAGTTTGCGATGGAGCATGGCGAGAGCTGCAGCGCTTCGGTGCGCTGCCTCGCCCCGCGCAAACCGCCGGGGTTCAAGCGCGCGACCGAGAACCTCTATTTCAACCTGGTTGACCAGACGGCTGAGAAACGCGGCGACGCCGCGGCCTGAAGCCACCCGCAGGAAACCTCCTGGGCGACCTGATGCAACGGTCGCCCTCCCCTTCCCTTGATTCCAAAGGATGAACGACCTGACACAAGTGAATGATTTCTACGCGCAGATGTTGGAAGCCCAGCAACGTGCTGCCGAGCGGAGGGTCGAGACCCGAGCCGCTCTACTTGCCGAGCTGTGCGCCCTCGGCGTGACTAGCATCAAGGTGCACTACGAGGGCTATGGCGCTTCCGGCAATGTCTAGGACGTCGTCGTGGCCCCTGAAACGATCACTATGACAGAAGATCTGCGTCGCCGCGTCGAAGATTTCGGCTGGGACTTTGCCTATGCGCTCAGCCCCGTGTTCGAGAACAACGAGGGCGGCTATGGCGATCTCACCTGGGCGCTCGAGACCGACAAGATCGATGTCAGCCACTCGAACCGTTACATCGAGACCAACACCACCGAACACGAGGGGCTTTGATATGGCACATCCCCTCCACCACGCCGAAAGCTCAGCCCGAAAGTTTGGCGGTGTCCCAGATGACTATCAGTTCGTGCATGACTGGTTCGACTCATCCAAAGAGCACCTAGGTCTCTTTGTTCACAGAGCCCACAAACATCATACCGTTGGGATCTATGATGCTGAACGTCACTTCGGTCGCAGCCTGATCGACAACGATCCGACCCAGATCGTCGGCGATCCGCGTGCGGCATGGGTCGCGGCGGTTGCGGGTCACCAGACCATTCTCGGTTTCGAGGATTGGCTTCTGAAAGTCTCGGTCGAGCACGTTCAGCACCGCCAGAACCGCGCCGCCGCCTGATCCGCCGGGGAGCAAACTCACCAACCAACTCATCCAATCCAGATCGCCCCGCCTGCGCCCCTATCGGCCTGGCGGGTCGATTGCGTTTCAAAAAAGGACATCGACATGCACGACCCCGTCTATGAGGAGGCCTATTCCGGCCACACCATCAAGATTTTCCATGACCCCGATCCCGAAAGCCCACGGGAGTGGTCCAACCTCGGCACGCTGATCTGCTGGCATCGCCGATACAGGCTGGGTGACAGTCACCTGTTCGAAAGCCCCGAAGCGTTCCTGCGCGATCTTGCGGGTGTTTCGGATCAGAGCGATCTCTCGATGGACCAGCTGCGCGAGCGCGCGGAGCGCAAGGCGATCATCTTGCCCGTGTTTCTTTACGACCATTCCGGCCTCGCGATGAACACCATCGCGTTCCACTGCCCGTGGGATTCTGGTCAGGTAGGCTACGTCTACGTAACGTTCGAAGCGGTCCGGACGGAATTCCGTGTGAAACGCGGCACCAAAACGCTGCGCGAAAAGGTTGAGGACATTCTACGCGCCGAAATCGTCAGCTACGACGCCTATCTTGCCGGGCGGGTCTATGGCTATGTCATCAAGCGGGACGGCAAGGAGGTCGACGCCTGCTGGGGCTTCTTCGGTGACTATGAGCTGGACCACCTTATTTTGCCGGAGGGACGCAGAGCCGTCGCCGAAGAACAAGGCGCAAGCCCGCCCCCGAGTTGAAACGCTCGCGATACTCATATATCTTATCCATGCGTATTTCGGAGGTGAGCATGGCAAGCACAAGCGTGACACTTGGCCCCCATTGGGACGAATTTATCGCCCTGATGCTGAAAGAGGGGCGCTACGGGTCAACCAGTGAGTTGATTCGTGCCTCTTTGCGTCTGATGGAGGAGCAGGAAGGTCAGCGGGCGCGGCTTCGAGTTGCGTTGATGGAGGGTAAGCGATCCGGCGACGCCGGACCGCTCGACATGGACGCAATCAAGCGCGAGGCGCGGAGCCGCTCCGGCGCATCTGATGCGTGACATCCATTACTCCCAGGCGGCAAAATCCGATCTCGTCGACATCTGGGTCGAGACACATGGGCAGTGGGGCGCGGCGCAGGCGGACCGCTATCTCGACGACATCGAGCGTGCCCTGAAGGGGCTGATCACCAATCCCCTAATGGGGTCTGACTGTTCCGATCTCTTGCAGGGTGCGCGGAAACTGATCACGGGCCGACACCTCGTGTTCTACGAGGTGGGCCCGAACAGGATATTTGTGATCCGGGTGCTGCATCAATCCATGGACGTGCCGCGCCATCTGCGGCCGACCTGACACCGGCCAAAGACGCGCCGGGGCTTTGCCATGAAAGAGCGAGAGGCAGGGCGGGAGGTGTGACCCCTCCCGGGTGAGAGAGTGCGCGCGGGGCTCGGGGCCAACCCTCAACCCCGGAGATTGCCGATGAACGCTCACCCCCATTCTGTCCCGCTTGCATGTCTTGCGGAGGCCCCTGCCCTGACCGAGGCTGCAGGCTTTGCTCAAAACCTGATGCAGGCTGCTACCGAACTCGTCCCTTTGTTCGAGGCTGGCAAGACCATCGACGCCGCCGCCCTACGCGCCGCGATGGCAGAGGCCTTCTGCGCCAGTGACACCAGCGGCGCCTGGGTCTGGAAGGACGCCTATGAGGCCGCCGAAGTCGCGCAGATCCAGATGCTCTCGCGCTACGGCGCGCTGATGCAGCGCCAGGCGGCCTCACCGCAGGCTTTCCTCTCCATGATCGAGCGTCTCGCCGGTCTGGCACCCTCCCACACGCTGCGTTCTGAGGACAGCGTGCGCTTGCAACAGTTCTCGACCCCTTTGCCCCTCGCGGCCATTGTGGCGCAGGCGGCGGGGTTTCGCGGGGGCGACTTGGTGCTCGAACCCTCGGCCGGCACTGGCATGCTGGCGATTTTCGCCCGAATTGCGTGCGCACGTCTGGCGCTCAACGAGCTTGCCGAAACCCGCCATGCCTTGCTCGGGCACCTGTTTCCCGAGGCCAACGTGTCAAACCACGATGCCGTCTCGATCGACGACCGGCTCGACCGCTCAGTTGCGCCCTCGGTCATCGTGATGAACCCGCCATTTTCAGCTGCGAACCATGTCGAGGGTAAGTTCAGGCAGGCCACCAGCCTGCATGTTCTGTCCGCGCTGGCACGTCTTGCGTCGGGAGGGCGGCTTGTCGTCATCACGGGCGAGAGCTTTCGGCCCTCTACGAAATCCTTACAGTCGACATTCCAGCGGATCGCACAAAGCGCCGATGTGGTGTTTTCCGCGGCCATCGACGGCAGGATCTTCGCGCGGCATGGGACCACGATCGACACGCGGCTGACGGTGATCGACAAGCGGCTGGCTGGTGCTGAAGAGACCGCACCGGTCGACTGCGAGGCCGCCTATTATCCGATCTGCGCGACAACGGGTGATCTTCTCTCCGCAGTTCTCACTCATTGCCCGGAACGCCGCTGCCCCCCGCCCTGCCTCACCAATTCTGCTCTTTCGGTGCCACCGCGCCCGACCCGTACCAACCTGCACGCCTTACGCAACGCCGCCCGCAAGGAAACCCGCGCCCTCGCCGAGGAACGCGGCAAGCATCTCTTCGATGACATCGAGAAGGCCCCGCTCGACTACATGCCGAAAGCCTGGAGGGAACCGGAAGGAGCGCTGCAGGACACGGTCTACGAGGCTTACGACTTGCAGTCGATCCGGATCGACGGCGCGGCGGAGCATCCAACCGCGCTGGTGCAATCCGCTGCCATGGCGTCTGTCCCGCCGCCCGTGCCGTCCTACCGCCCCGTCTTGCCGAAGTCCCTCGTCGCCGACGGCCTACTCTCTGCGCCGCAGCTGGAAAGCGTCATCTATGCGGGCAATGCGCATGAGACGCATCTCAAGGGCTGGTTCAAGCGCGGCGAGATCGAAGGCCATCTGATGGCGGCGGCCGAGAACGATGAGGGTGCCTTCCGTCTGCGCAAGGGCTGGTTCCTGGGCGATGGCACCGGCTGCGGTAAGGGTCGGCAGGTCGCGGGCATCATCCTCGACAATTGGCTGCAGGGTCGCCGCCGTTCTGTCTGGGTCTCGAAAAGCGACAAGCTTATCGAGGATGCGCGGCGCGACTGGATGGCGCTTGGCGGTCGTGAGAGCGATATCGTGCCACTCTCGAAGTTCCGCCAGGGCAGCGACATCCACCTCCTCGAAGGCATTCTCTTCGTCACCTATGCTACACTGCGCTCAGCCGAGCGGGAGGGCAAAGCCTCCCGCCTCGATCAGGTCACGTCCTGGCTCGGTGAGGGGTTCGAAGGCGTGATCGCTTTTGACGAAAGCCACGCCATGGCGAATGCCGCTGGCGAAAAGTCTGACCGCGGCGATAAGAAGGCATCGCAGCAAGGTCTTGCGGGCCTCGCCCTGCAGAATGCCGTGCCTGATGCACGCGTCGTTTACGTCTCGGCCACCGGCGCCACGGTCGTCGGCAATCTCGCCTATGCTTCACGCCTCGGGCTTTGGGGAACGGCGGATTTCCCCTTCGTGACGCGGGCGGAGTTCGTCGCTGCGATGGAAGCTGGGGGCATTGCCGCCATGGAGATGATTTCCCGCGACCTGAAGGCGCTTGGGCTCTATCTCGCGCGATCCCTCTCTTACGCCGGGGTCGAATACGAAATGCTGGTCCATGAGCTCTCACCCGCACAGATCGCGATCTATGACAGCTACGCCGATGCGTATCAGATCATCCACACCAACCTCGAGGCAGCCCTTCAGGCGTCTGGCATTTCCTCCGAGACCGGCACCTTGAACGCTCAGGCAAAATCCGCCGCACGCTCGGCTTTCGAGAGCAACAAGCAGCGCTTCTTCAACCATCTCATCACCGCCATGAAATGCCCTTCGCTAATCCGCGCGATCGAAGCGGACCTGGCGGCGGGGTATTCCGCCGTCATTCAGGTGGTCTCGACCAGCGAGGCGGTGATGGAACGTCGCCTCGAAGAGATCCCGCCCTCGGACTGGGACGATATGCAGGTCGATTTTACGCCGCGCGAGAACATCATGGACTACCTGATGCATAGCTTCCCGACGCAGCTGTTTGAACCCTACACCGACGAGAACGGCGATCTGCGCTCGCGCCCGGCCCTCGATGCGAGTGGCAACGCGATCATTTGTCGCGAGGCGGAGCGGCGGCGGGACGATCTGGTTGAACATCTGGGTGCCCTCGCCCCGGTGCAGGGCGCGCTTGATCAGATCCTCTGGCATTTCGGGGGCGATGCTGTGGCTGAGGTCACAGGGCGCAAGCGGCGCATCGTGAGAACGCGGGAAGGTCGGCTCAAGGTCGAGAACCGCCCCGCCTCCTCCAATCTCGGAGAAACCCAAGCCTTCATGGATGATGCCAAGCGCATCCTGATCTTCTCCGATGCCGGTGGCACGGGGCGTAGCTATCACGCCGATCTTGGCGTGAAGAACCAGTGCTTGCGGGTGCATTACCTGCTCGAGCCTGGTTGGAAAGCCGACAATGCAATTCAGGGGCTCGGGCGCACCAATCGTACCAACCAGGCGCAGCCACCGCTCTTTCGGCCGGTGGCGACCAATGTGAAAGGTGAGAAGCGGTTTCTCTCCACCATCGCGCGTCGCCTCGACACGCTTGGCGCGATCACCAAGGGGCAACGTGAGACCGGTGGGCAGAACATGTTCCGCGCCGGAGACAACCTCGAGAGCCCCTATGCGCGGGCCGCATTGCGGCAGTTTTTCTACAAGCTGCGCGCGGGCAAGATCGAGGCCTGCTCCTATGCGAAATTCCAGGAGATGACCGGGCTAATGCTCGATGAGGCGGATGGCACGATGAAGGAGAACCTGCCGCCGATCCAGCAGTTTCTGAATCGCTGTCTGGCTCTCCGGATCGACATGCAGGACGCGATCTTCGAGGCCTTTGGCGGGTTCCTCTCGGCCATCATCGAGGATGCGCGGCAGGCAGGTACGCTGGATGTCGGCCTCGAGACCCTGCGCGCCGAGAAGTTCGAGATCGTTGATCGCAAGGTGATCTTCGAGCATGAGGTGACGGGGGCGACTGCAACCGCCCTGACCGTGCAGCGCACGGATCGCAACGATCCGCTTACCCTGCCCCGCGTCAAATCGATCTGCGCAAACACGGACGGCGCGACGCTCTGCTGGAACAAGATCTCCAAGCGCGCGGCGCTGATGGTCAAGGCGCCGGCCTTCATGGATGAGGATGGTGTTCCGATCCTGCGCGTGAAGCTGCTGCGGCCCATGGGAACCGAGATCCTCGCAGCCAGCGAGTTCTCGACCTCGCACTGGGAAGAGATCGATGACGCGATGTTCGAGCACCTTTGGCAGGCCGAGGTCGACGCGGTGCCGGAGTTCACCACCTCGAAGATCACGCTGATCTGCGGCCTCATCCTGCCGATCTGGGACCAGCTGCCCGCCGACAACATGCGCATCTACCGCCTGCAGACCGAGGATGGGGAACGCGCCATCGGTCGATTGGTCAGCCAGGACCAGCTCTTGAACGTCTATGCGCGTCTTGGGCTCGACTGCCAGATCGAGATGACGCCGCAGGAGGTCTTATCAGCGGTGATAGAGGCCAGGACGACCCTCAACCTGCTCGGCGGTTACCAGTTGCGCCGCTCTCTGGTCATGGGGCAGCCAAGACTTGAACTGATCGGCGCGACGGGTTCGGCCTTGCCAAGTCTGAAATCAATGGGCTGCTTCACCGAGGTGATCCAGTGGAGGACGCGGGTGTTCATCCCGAGAGATGGCATCGATGTGCTGGCGCGTGTACTTGCCGAGCATCCGGTTGGCGCCAGCGTAGCGGAGGCTGCCGCATGACCGCGCGGCGCAGCATCGCGGGCCTCTCGGCCGATCTTGCGGACTGTGCCGAGAGTTTCTGCCACCAGTATTTCCCCGAGGGGTGCAAGCAGGGCAACTATTGGCAGGTTGGCGACACCTCGGGAACGAAAGGCCAGAGCCTTGCCATCCGGCTCCAGGCGGAAGGCGGGCGAAAGGCCGGGTCCTGGACCGATTATGCGACGGGTGAATATGGCGATCTGATCGACCTGCTGCATGAACGGCTTGGGTCGCTCACGCTCAAGGAAACGCTGAGGGAGGCCCGGTCCTTTCTCGGCGAGGCATCCTACCCCGCCGGACCTCGTGAAACCCAAAGGGCTGAGCGCCCGGATGCAGCCTCTGCCAAACGCAGCGCGCAGGCGCGAAAGCTCTTTGCCGCTGGCAAGCCGGTTCTTAGCACCTTGGCCGCCACCTATCTGCAGGGGCGTGGCATCACACGGCTCGGCCCGGCCCTGCGCTATCATCCGCGGGTCTTCCTGCGGCGGGACGATTACGATGCCGATCTGCCGCGAAGGGTCCCTGCCCTGCTGGCAAAGATCACCGACAATCGTGGCCAGATCACCGGATGCGCGCGCTTCTATCTCGACCCGTCCACCGGTAGCCTGACCTCGATCGAGAGTCCGAAACGGATCCTCGGGCAGCTGCATGGCCATGCCATCCGCTTCTGGTCCGGCAAGACGCGCTCTGATCTCATTGTCGGCGAAGGTCTCGAGAACACCCTCTCGGTCGGCACGGCTCTGCCTGATTTCGACCTGGCCTCCTGTCTCACCGCCACACATCTCGGCCTCTTCAACCCACCGCGGGGTATCAGGTGGGTCTGGATTGCGCGGGATAACGACGAGGCTGGACGTAACGCATCCGTGAGATTGCGTAACCAACTGGAATCGCTTGGAATTGCCTGTCGTGATCTCGTGCCGAGCATGGAGGATTTCAACGACGATTTGCAGGCATTTGGCAAAGACGCGCTGCGGCAGTCCCTTTTGGGTGCCATGATAGCGCAAGGTCTGGAGATCGAGGACGGGTGAGCGCCAGTCTCCTCTCGTGATGACTGAGGTGGCAAAAGTTCCGCGGGTTCGATCTGATCCCGTTTGGATAAGGGGAGCGATGGACCGGCGGGTCGGAGCTGAGTGCTCCTCGCCCGGGCAGCAATGCGCCCCGACCCAGAAAATTCCCCTGCCCCTTCGGGCCATTCCTCGCGGGAACAATTTTCTGGCCCGGGTCACATTCTCCGCTGCGCTCCGATCCTGACGGATGCGGCCCGGGCGCCGCCGGTCCTTTTATCGCCCCATCCAAATCGGGTCAGATCAAACAGAGGAACCATACAATGCCCCACCAGACAGACATCCAAGATGAAACCGGTGTGACCTCCGCCATCCTCGACCACTTGGCACTTCATGGCGCAACACCGGGACCCGGCGAGACCGATCATCGCCCCCTGCCCCAGCCCGACGAGGTCGAACTCGCCATGGCGAACCTCTTTGACACCACCATCGGTCTCCTCACTGGTAGCCAGTTGGAAGACAATCTCGAAGAGATGCTCTGGTCCCTCACCTCTATCTTCCATCGCCGGCTCACCCATATCCAGAAGCTTCTGGACGACAATGAATTCGAGGTCCGAGAAAGCCTGGCCATACAGGACGGCTCCGAGGTCGCCTCGGTCGAGCTTGAGCGCCTCCAGATGATCGGGCTGAAGCTCTGGGACCATCGCAACGCTTTCGAGCAGATGCGCGATCTGGCCGTGGACCGCTTTTCGGCCGCGACAGGCTCGCCCTGGCTGCCCCGGACCGGATCCAAGGTTTCGCATCGCGGCCTCACCTCCGCCGTGGTGGACAGTCGGGCCTATCTTTCCGCCAAGCGCCGCAAGGAGACCGAGGTGCACTGCCCCGAAGGCACACGGATTGCGTTTTCGGGCGGGGACTATCAGGCCTACGATCTGATCTGGTCCGTCCTCGATGCCACCCTTGCGAAATACCCTGACATGGTGCTCTTGCACGGGGGCACGCCGAAAGGCGCCGAGATGATCGCGGCCCGTTGGGCCGATACCCGAGGTGTCACTCAGGTGGTTTTCAAACCCGACTGGAAGAGCCACGGCAAGGCGGCCCCCTTCAAGCGCAATGACAAGATGCTCGAGACCATGCCGCAGGGTCTGATCGCAACGCCGGGCTCCGGGATCACCGAGAACATCGTCGACAAGGCTCGCAAACTCGGGATTCGAATCAAGAGAATCGGGGCTTAGGCCCCGGTTCACGCGCCGCGCAGGAGATCTTGAACCACAGAAGGCTTCTTTGCGATCAGTGCTAACAGAACCTGTGCCGGGCCTGTCGGCTGCCGACGCCCGTGTTCCCAGTTCAGGAGCGTGCCTTTCGCGACGCCAATGCTCTTGGCGAACTCTGCCTGGGATAGGCCAGTCCGTTGCCGAACTTCGGCGACGTCGACCTCAGCAACGGAAACCTCATGCACTTTTGCGCCTGCCAAATCGCCATTCGCGAAGGCCAGAGCCTCTTCCAGGCCCTTGGATACGGATTCAAATGCACTCATGTTGCGTTTCCATATTTCGCGACAAGCGACTTACTCATCGCTACCGCCGCAGCCTGTTCGGTCTTCGACAGGTTGGCTTTCTCATTCTTGGCGAAGACCGTGATCAGAAAGATCGGCATATGGGTCCCGCCAAAGACATACACCGTCCTGAAGCTGCCACTCTTGCCACTCCCCTCTCTTGGATTCAGACTTTGCGTAGCCCGCATCCAAGAGAGATGCCCGCTTCCGGATTGGCGGCAATGAAGTTGATCGTCGCCTCGCGTTTCTGGTCCGACATGATTGCCTTGGCGCGCCTCTGGAATTCTGGCAGTTCGACCACTCTCTGCAATCGCGTCATTGTCAGTTCTAAATAGGTTTCGGCGGCGTATGTGTCAATGACGTATAGCATGCACGCTGGAAGGGCAAGTCGGCGACGGCTGCCGGGGCCTACTGGAATGCGCGGTCAGTTGGGTCGGCATACCCTGGCTATGTGTACCGTCGCACAGAATGATCGATCCGACCGGCCGGTTTGTCATTTCGTGCGATTGGATGGTTGCGGTGTCACGTAACGAGGCGGCCTTTCGTTCTAAGCTCTGAGTGAATCGAGTGCTCATCTGCATCATGGATGAGCTAGCGAAGACATTGGTCGCGACAAGCCATCCCGGGGGCGCGACTTTGAAGTCTGGCCCACGTCATTCTCAGGCTCTTTTGGAAGTGGACCGAGGCCCCCGCCGCATCTTAATCCGCAGTTCCCCCATTTCCCATTCGCGGGTACCGCACTTCTCCTTTTGTCTGAGTTGCATGACATGCTGGTCGCAGCTGTCGTCCCGTCCACAAAGGTTGTCGCCGATCTTTTTCCCCTGGCCCTGCGGGCCATTCCTCGCGAGGCAAAAAGACCGGCGCCTGCCCCTCTCCGCTGCGCTTCGCCTTCGGTGTGGCCGGACCTTGGCCAGCTGCAAGGTGACCATCATTGCAACGCAAACAAGGAGAAGAGCAATGACCACGAACTGCATCAAATTCACCAGCGCCGACTTTGAGACCGCCAAGGGCGTCGGCTCTATCTCGACCCTGACCTTCGACCTCGACATCACGGTCGAACCCGTCGCGAGCACGAATCCGATGGCCCCCACGCACCGCGTCCTCGGCCGCTCCCCGCGCGGCAAGCTGGTCGAATGCGGCGGCATCTGGAAGAAGCAGAACAAGGAGACCGGCGCCGACTACTACACGCTGACCATCCGCGACCACGGCTTCAACGCCAACCTCGGCAAGGCCGCGAACCAGGACGATCTGTCCCTGCAGGCCGTCATCCCCTGGGGGCCGAAAGACGCCGCGTGACGCAAAGAATCGGCTGGGGCAACCCAGCCGATTTCCTCTGTTTCCCTTTGCACTGACAGGCATTGCCTGCATGTTGGTGCACAGTGGGTGGTGCGCTTGGTGGAAGCAACTGATCACTGATTGGGCGCAAGGTGATTAGGACTCAATCCGTTTTGGAGCAGACATATTCGTGGTCCCCCTAGCGTTTTGAGGCTTCGAGCGCCTTGCATCTTGACAGCCGTGCAGGGGGCGAAAATAAAATAAAAACAAAGGGCTGCGGTGGATCTTGCGCAAAGCTCTAGGTGTCTGCACATCCGAGCTTGTGACAGTCTTCCCTAGATATTGGGTGGCTACTTTTCACGATCGCTACAGTTTGTCGAGACATCTAGGCCCGCTAACGGATTGGGCAAGGTCGAACTGCCGGGCGAAAATCGTTGTTAAGACTCATTTTTCCGTGTAGATGACACTTTAATGAGCGAAATCGCTGAAAAAGCGATATTTAGAGGGCAGTCAGATGCGAAAACGGTCTTTTGAGGCTGATACGAAGGACCAACCCTTCGATGAAATCATTCTCCAACAGGGAGAACTTATTTCTGACCGCCTCAACATGTTGCGGCAGGAGCAGTATCCTCCGGATGCCCAAAAAGGTCTACGTCAGTTTTCATTGGCAGAGGTTGCCTTCTATCTCGGCGTGACCCAGTCGACCATCAAGAAGCTTCACCTCGAGGGCAAAGGTCCCGAGCCCGAAACGTCGTCTTCCGGCAGGCGCAGCTACTCGGCTGAGCAAATGCTGGAACTGAGAGCCTATCTGGACAAGCATGGTCGTCCCGGAAAGCGCCGTTATGTCCCCTATCGACAGCCTGGCGAAGAACTGCACGTTGTGTCTGTCGTAAACTTCAAAGGGGGCAGCGGAAAAACCACTACCGCAGCTCATCTAGCTCAGCATTTGGCGCTGAAGGGCCATCGCGTTCTTGCGATCGACTTGGATCCTCAAGCTTCACTAACAGCTTTGCACGGTATTCAGCCTGAACTCGACAACGTGCCATCGCTCTATGAGACACTCCGGTATGATGACGAGCGAAAGCCTATCTCTGAAGTAATCCGACCGACAAACTTCCCAAACCTAGACATCGTTCCGGCAAGCCTCGAACTTCAGGAGTACGAATACGATACCCCGGTTGCCTTGACGAGCAGCGATCCCCATGAGGGCCGCACCTTCTTCACTCGTATATCCAAGGCGCTCGGCGAAGTTGATGACCGCTATGACGTGGTCGTAATCGATTGCCCTCCTCAGCTGGGCTACCTCACGCTCACTGCTCTGACGGCTTCTTCCTCGGTAATTGTGACGGTCCATCCTCAGATGCTGGACGTCATGTCGATGAGCCAGTTTCTTTTGATGCTGGGTGGGATCATGAAGACGATCCGTGATGCCGGAGCAAACATGCGCCTGAAGTGGTTCCGCTACCTCGTAACGCGGTTTGAGCCAACAGATGGCCCTCAAAAGCAGATGGTCGGGTTCCTCCAGGCGATGTTTCCAAACCAGATGCTTTCGGCTCCTGTACTGAAATCGACGGCGATCTCTGACGCTGGGATCACCAAACAGACGCTTTACGAAGTTGAGCGGTCTCAGTTCGTGCGGACTACTTATGACCGTGCAGTAACGTCGTTGAATGATGTGAACGACGAAATTGCCGAGCTGATCCACAAGGCTTGGGGGCGAGAATGACTGTGGTTTTGACAGCCGTGCAGAGCGCTAACTTTGACAGCCGTGCAACTGTCGAAATGTGGGCTGCGGGGCGGTTGGATTCTAACGAAGTGGAGATGGCTTGATGGCTCGCAAAGACCTCCTGAAGAGCGTAATGGCAGGCTCGCCAGAGCAACCCAAGGATTCCGGACGCTCCGGATACGCAATGCGCGGCGCTTCGAAATCGATGAAGGTTTCGATTGATAGCCTTGCGGAGAACTCGAAGCGTCTCCTTGAGGGCGAAACCATTGTCGAGATCGATCCGCAATTAATCGATGTATCATTTGTTTCGGATCGGCTTAGTGATGACGATGTTGCTTTCGACGAACTGAAAGCATCGATCGCGGCCGGTCGCCAGGACACACCGGTATTGCTTCGACCGCATCCAGAAGCAGATGGTCGCTACATGATCGTCTTTGGGCACCGCCGTGTGCGAGTTGCATCAGCGCTCGGCCGTAAGGTTCGCGCAGTTGTAAAGCCGATGGACGATGTGGCCCACATACTTGCTCAGGGGCAGGAAAACACTGCGCGCGCAGATCTCTCTTTTATTGAGAAGGCCCTATTTGCGAAGAGCCTCTTGGATATGGGGCAAGCAAAGGACGTGATCCAGTCCGCCCTGACCATTGATGGTACTTTGCTTTCGCGCATGCTTTCAGTGGCGCAGAACGTCCCGCGGCACGTCATCGAACAGATTGGCCCTGCCAAGCAGATCGGGCGTGATCGTTGGGAGGATTTCAAGAAGCTGGCTGCGGAGCCCAAGAATGAGAAGATCCTCAAAGGAGCTTTGGAGTTCGACGGTTTTCAGGGCCTCGACAGTGATGCACGCTTCGAGTGTCTGCACAGCAAGCTAGCAGAAGCGGGCAGGGCGCCGAAAAGCCGAAAAACGCGTGCCACGCCCAAGAAACGTACCTGGACCGCCGGCAAAGGCCGCATCAAAGGCGTCATCGGCCGGTCCGGAAAGGCATTCAGCATTTCACTCACGGCGCAAGATTCGACCGAGTTCGGGGACTTTCTCTCGGGCCGGCTTGATCAGCTGTACAGTGAATTCCTCGCGACGAAAGAGGAGCAGTCAGAACAATGATCTAGGCAAAAGAAAAGCCCCCAAGCAGCGTGGCCTGAGAGCTAATCTGAAAAGTTTGGTCGCTTAGACGATATCTCTCCCGCGAATTACTGTCAACAAGAACGCCACTTCGGCGAAGGGCTTTCTTTTGCCTCCACATAACTGGAGGTGAGAAACAGGCATGAAACATACAGGTTGGCGCAAGCCGACACCGGGTCTTGGCATTGCAGAGCAGCTTGCCCAAGCCGGTGAACGAGTAGCTGTACCCAAAACGCGGGCTTTCGTTGCTGTGAAGCGGGTTGGTGCATACATCGGCCTCAAGGCCGGAGACATGATGCTCCTCGACACGCTCGGAGCCTTTACCCAGGCTCAGGACTGGGAGGAGGGGCGGCGCCCGATCGTCTGGGCGTCGAACGCCTATCTGATGGAGCAGACAGGATTTTCGCTCTCTGCGCTCAAGCGCCACGCACGGCGCCTGGCCGAGATCGGTGTGATTTCTTTCCAGGACAGTCCCAACGGCAAGCGGTGGGGCCGCAGAGACGCTGATGGCCGCATCATCGAGGCATATGGTTTCGATCTGTCGCCGCTTTCAGCCCGCGTCGAGGAGTTCGAGGAGCTTCATGCCGAGTTGCAGGCTGAACGCGAGCTCTGCCAGCGCCTGAAACGTCAGATCACGGTCGCGCGCCGGATGATCCGCGCACGGATCGAAGCCGCCGTCAGCAGCACGTTGCGCGGGCCCTGGGCACAGTTCACGGGTCTCTTTGCTGAGCTTCTGGATCGACTTCCTCGCCGCCATGAAGCCTCGGATCAGCTGGCACGGCTGCTGACGTGGTTCAGGGAGCTTCAGGAGCGGGTCGAGGCCGCCTATCTCAAGGCAACTGAGGTCGTCCAGCCTGTGGAAAACACCCCCGAAACCAAAGCACAAGTCTTCGATAAGACTCAAGAAATGAACCCCAGGGAGGTCATTTCTGAACCTCATATACTAACTACAAATCAACTTGATCCTGTAACTCGTAATTCCTCTGAAAAAGAGGAAGCGGCGACCGTGGTGCCCAATGCTCAGACCGAGGATCGGGTTGATAGGGAGCTGGAAGAATGGGTTGCCGAGGTGCGGAAGAAGCGCACGGCGCTCGATCTGCCCACAATCATGCAAGCCTGTCCGGAATTCGCATCCTGGGCGCGCAATATGGGTGGGTTCCTGAAGGATTGGGGCGATCTGCACCGGGTTGCGGGGCAACTTAGGCCAATGATCGGGATCTCAGAACACGCGTGGAACGTGGCGCAGGACCGAATGGGCACTCAGGTGGCAACGGCAGCATTCGCGCTTGTCTTCGAGAAACACAGCGCGGGAGAAGTTTCCTCGCCGGGCGGATATCTGCGTGGCATGGTCGAAAAGGCCAGGGCAGGGGAGCTGCATCTCGAGCGCAGCTTCTACGGCAGGCTCAGCGGGCAGGCCGCCTGATCTTGATCGATGTGGTGTGTTGGCATATATTGCCAATGATGGAGGGCCGAGAAATGGTGACACGCAATGTCGTTCTGACCGAAACCCAAGACCAGCTGGTGCAGGCACTGGTTGCGTCCGGACGTTACCAGAACGTCAGTGAGGCAATGCGCGCGGGGCTTCGTCTGCTGGAGCAGGAAGAAGCCCAGCTCGCCGGTATCCGACAGGGGTTGTTCGAGGGATTGGCGCAGGCAAAGGCGGGCGATTTTGCCGAAGGTAGCGGTGACGACGCGATCCGGCGGGCATTTCGGCAAGCCCACGCATCTTCATGAGCCGATCCCTTCGGCTGACGCGTCGCGCAGAGGCCAGTCTGGTCGAGATTGCCAAATGGACGATCGAACAATTCGGGCTCAAACAGGCAGACCTTTATGAAGCGGAACTGCTCACCCGCTGTCAGGCAATCCTGAATGGTCAAGCGCATAGCAGAAGCTGTGCGGTTCTGGTCGATGATGCGGCCGATCTGCGGTTCGCGAGGGCAGGGGAGCATTTCCTGCTGTTCTTGGATCAGCCGGACGCGGTCATCATCGTTGATATCCTGCATTCCCGCAGTGATCTTCCACGTCATGTCGCGGCGTTGGCTGCTCTCAGAAATGTCGACCTATAGTCCCGCTGCCTTGGTCAGGTTCACCCGGAACCGGTCACGGCGGCGCTGGTAGCGGCGGGTCATCTCGGCCGTGGCGTGCCCCAGCTGCTTCTGGACGTAGCGTTCGTCGACTTCCGCCGAACTGGCGAGGCCGGCACGCAAGCTGTGTCCTGAGAACAGCGCCAGTCGTTCTTTCTCGGGCAGCTCGGATCGGATGCCGGCGTCGAGGACGGTGCGCTTGATTAGCCGGGCTACATGTTTGTCGTTGAGCCGCGTTTCCGAAGCACGCTTGCCATCGCGGGAGGTGCCGACAAAGATCGGGCCAAAGTCGATCTTCGCAAAGTGCAGCCATTGCTCGAGTGCATATACGGGGCAAGTCTGTTCTTTCGAGCCGCGTCCGATTTCGACTTCGCGCCAGCCGGTCTTGGCATTGAGGGTCAGCAGGGCGCCCTTGTCGAACATCTCGATCCAGCCGCCGGAATCTGATGTGTCGTCCTTGTGCACATCAAGACTGACGATTTCCGATCGGCGCAAACCTCCGGCATAGCCCAAGAGCAGGATCGCGCGATCTCGCAGCCCGCGCAGATCATAGGGCAGGGTGCCCACCATCGCGAGGATGTCTTCGGCCATAATGGCTTCCTTCTGCACCGGCGGACGCGCGTGCTTGCGTTTGATCCCCGCCAGGACCGTGACAATGTGGCGGTTCTTGCGATCGAGGGTGAGGCCCCGTTGTGCGTAGTTCCATCCAAGGCCCGACAGGCGGCGCTCGATCGTGGAAACTGATAGGGCAGGAGCCTTTCCTGAAGGTGACGCGAGGTCGGCCAGATAGAGCCCGATCATCTCGGGCGAGGGCGGCAGCGGCTCGGCGCCTTTCATTCGGCACCAGCGCGCGAAATGCGCCCAGTCCCTAGCATAGGCCTTCAGCGTGTTGTCCGAAGCTGCGGCGCGGGCATAGTCGCGGGCGGTGTCCACGAGGCGGTCGAGCGTTCCCGATCCGGCGACGTGGGCGGGCAGGGCGATGGTATTGCGGTCAGGAGGCTCTCTCTCGTTGCGCGCGTCATGGTTTGGCGGATCATGGGGCGTTGACTTCAATTTCTCGACCTCTGAGGGTAGGTATTCAGGTGTTTTGCTCATGCGTCGGAGCTTATGTGCATTGTGTCCGATAATGCAAACTTATTGGACGTAGGGAGGAGCTGTAAGGTGGGGCGGTTTATGTGCTATTTGGTGGTAGAAAGCGCCGCAACGATGTAGGCTTCCGGCATGACATTTGCCCGCCCCGATCACATCAGCGACCTAGACACGCTACCCCGGATGCCCGCCTGGGTCACCTCGGTCCGTGTTGAGCCCCTTGAAGATGTGGCGTTTTTGTCGGGCGCCGCGCTGGCCCACCTGCATCTGGTGTTGGGGCGGGACTGTGTCCCCCAAACCTTGTTGCGGGACAGGCTCGCGCTCCGCGCAGCAGAGGCTTGTGTCGCGTTCTCCGGTCGGCCGGAACGGGCAGGGGAGTTGCGCGATTCGGTCCATCTGCTGCGCCCCGGCGACCTGCCCGGCCCGGCAGGTGAAACATGTCTGGCGTGGCGTCGCGCCACGGAAAGGCCGGTGACCGTGAAATCTCTGGTCCGGGCGCTGCCTGAACTTCAGGGTGATCAGATCGCGACGTCGCTAGATGCGGGGCAGGGGGCGCCCGTGACCCGTGCCGCGATGGTGCTGGATGCGGTGCTGCGCGAGGCGCCGCGCGCAGATGTAGCAGGGCTGATCCTCGCGGATGCGACCCTGGCTCAGGCGCTCGGCTGGGATCGTCTCGTGCCGCTGCTGGCCGCGGGCCTGAAACGCGCTGACCTGCGCAAGCGTGGGGACGACTTGAGGCTCGCCTGCCATCGGGCGCTCCTCTCCTCGGTGGTCGTGGCCGTGCGGCAGGCCGCCGACCTCGCGCGTCGGGCGGCGCATCTGAAGGCGGTCGCACCCAAGCTCCGGGCCAAGGGGGCTGGCGACGCGGTCGAGATGTTCCTGACCCGCGATGCTATTGCGCCTTCGGCGCTGCCATTGCCGGATCGCGCCGCGCGGCGGCTTTGCGACCGGCTGGTGGACTTGGGCGCTCTTCGCGAGCTGACCGGGCGCGACACCTTCCGGCTCTACGGGGTGTAGCGATGGCCAAAGATCGTTCTGAACCGGAGCTTGACCAGGAGTTGATCGACCTGCCGCCAGAGTTGCGCTGGCGCGAATGGATGCGCCGGATCGAGGCGGTGCTTTTTGCCTCGGCCTCGCCGGTTCCGCGCGACGATCTGGCGCGGGTGGTTGGGCAGGGGGCGTCGATTGACCTGCTGGTCGAGGACCTCGTCGCGGATCTGGACGGCCGGGCGTTCGAGATAGCCCAAGTGGCGGGTGGGTGGATGTTTCGGACCCGACCCGCCTACGCGCCCGCGATCCGCGCTGCGGCGGATGTCGGCGACCAGCTACTCGACCTGAGCGAATTCGACGTCGCGGTGTTGGCCGCTGTCGCCTACCACCAGCCTATCACCCGCGACGGGCTGAAGGACATCTTCGGCAAGGAGATCAGCCGCGATCTGATCGGACGGCTGCATGCGCGAGGGCTGATTGGAACAGGGCCGCGGTCGCCGCAGCGCGGGGCACCCTATACCTTTGTGACGACCGATGCCTTCCTTGTCGCGTTCGGGCTGGCGTCCTTACGCGAACTTCCCGATCGCGAGCAGTTGGAAGATGCGGGAGTCATCGACGCAGTATAGGCCGGCTATCCAGCGAACGCTTGGCCCAAGCTATCTCCAGGCCGATGCTCTGGAGCGTTTAAGGGCGCCCGTCGCGTTGAGCCGCATCCGCATCAGGGGTTCGCTGACGCCGTATTGGCTAGCCGCCGCTGCCAAAGCTAGTGTCACTGTACCCTAATTGATCAGAATCTTACCTGAAATTTTCGTTTTTTTCAGTCACGAATTGTACCCTTATTTCTCATACTGGACCCCTATCTCCAATATTGCACCCTTAACTGCCATACCGTTCGACCTGTGGATAAGATCGAAAGGCCGTTGAAAAAGGCGGACCTAGTTGACTTTGTTTTGTGGGCAAATCGTCTATAGCTGCCGCCCGTCGTAGGCTGTGGAATTATTGCTATTAAGGGTACAGAAAGTGCCAAAACGGGCCTGAATCCGCAGAATCCGGGTTATTAGGGTACAGTGACACCCACTCTACCGGATGGGTGTGCTGTCGGTGACCGATCGCGCCGCACTGGCGGCCTATTGTCAGGCCTGGGCACGCTGGGTGGAGGCCGAGGAGCATCTCGCCAAGGGACCTGCGCTGATCAAGACGCCCTCGGGCTATGTCCAGCAATCGCCCTGGCTGACGGTCGCCAACAAGCAGCTGGAGATCATGGGGCGTTTCATGGCCGAACTGGGGTTGAGCCCCTCGGCCCGCGCCAGGCTGCGACTTCCGGAGGGGGGTGCGGACGACAGCACCAGCATCAAAATCATCACGCTGATTGCGGCCGAGAATGAGGGCGAAAGCAAAACCGACAGATTGCCGGTCAACGTCAGGGTTTCGGAGGGCTGAACACACATGCGGGGACTGTCTGGCGTGGCATCGCGGTGGCGCAGGCGGCTAGATGTCTAGGACACCCAGGATTGTCAGGAGTGAACCTAAAGCGACCGCGGACGCCAATTGTGAGCGCATTGATCACGGAGACGGGGGCAGCTATGCTCTTCAGGCTGCAGAAGTTTATGACCACGGACCCGGCTGATTGATCAATAGGCCCTTTTCCGCTGACGCGTATTAAGCTGAGGGACAGCTTGTCGGCAGAATGCTTATCTTTGCCACACAGTAAATGAGCGGGAGTAACATCATGCGACATTCTCCGATTTTGATCGCGGCAACGGCGGTGGCCTGTCTTGGGCTCGCTGCAGAAGCGGGAAATCATAATTCCCGCAAGGGACAATCTAGCGGCTTTGTAAGAGCCGCGGATTGCCCTCCCGGTCTGGCCAAGAAAAACCCACCCTGCGTGCCGCCTGGCCAAGTCCGCAGATACGGGCGCGGCGACGTGATCTTTGACGACTATTGGATCATCAGAAATCCAGGGCGCTATGGGCTTAACCCGAACGAGACCTACTACCGCGTTGGCGACTATGTCTACCGCGTGGACCGCGAGACGCGAGAGGTATTGGACCTGATTGGCGCAGTCGCGCGCGTGCTGGATTAGGGCGCGGATGCATGCCTTTGACCCGAAGACTTCCGAACAGGACACGGAACAGAGGACAAATGGCATCAATCCTGCGAATTGGATCGTTCACTCGGTCTGACTAGGCAGCCGACTCATAAAACTCGATCCACAGTCTGACCGACGGCATTGTCACATTAACTTTGGCCTGGTGGAAGCGTTGGAGATTTTGCGTAGTTGCTGCGCATGAGCATGATCGTCAGCTACAAGCGCCACCGTTTTCCACCAGAGATCATCGCGCACGCGGTTTGGCTGTACGTCCGTTTCAACCTCTCCCTGCGCGAAGTCGAGGAAATGCTCCTGAAGCGTGGCATTGATGTTTCCTACGAAACGATCCGGCGTTGGGTGGCGAAATTCGCCCCGCAGATCGCCCGAAACTTGCGCCGGCGGCAGGCGCGTCCGGGGGATGTCTGGCATCTCGACGAAGTTGTGGTGACGATCCCGGGGCGGAAATTCTGGCTCTGGCGCGCGGTTGACCAAGAGGGGATCGTTCTTGAGGAAATCCTGCAATCTAGGCGCGACAAGCGTGCCGCAAAGCGTCTTTTGAAAGCGCTGATCAAGCGGTTTGGCCTGCCCAAACGGATCGTCACGGACAAGCTGCGCTCCTACGGTGCGGCCAGACGCGAGATCGCGTCCGGCCTTGAACATCGCTCCCACAAAGGCCTGAACAATCGGGCCGAGAACAGCCATTTGCCGTTTCGAAAACGAGAGCGGTGCATGCAAGGGTTTCGCTCTCCGGGCGGGTTGCAACGGTTTGTGACATGCCAGTCTGCCGCCAGAAACCGATTCTCAATACCTGCCCGCCGCCGTTCCGCAAACGCAACACGCTATCACAGAATAGAGGCCTTCGACGCCTGGAAGGAGGCCGCGAGCATCTGACGCTCCAAGACCGGCCATCTCTTCGCGGCCGGCGAGTTAAGTTGACAACACCCAACGAAAGCCGCCTGATCATGACCTCAGGCCATCTGGAAAATTACACCACCTTGACGGACGCTACCTCCAGATTTGCCGAAAATGCTCGCTTGTTTTGGCTTCAGCTGTCGGGCCAGTAGTGGACATGTGAGAGTACCCGCAAAAACATTCTTGCGCTTGTTGAGGTATAGGATTGACTTCTATGGCTCTAAAGTGATCTATTTTTGAGTTATAGAAAGGACGTCTATAACTCATGGCATGGAATTGGCAATTACCTAACTGGCCGGATTTTCGGTATGACGCGACAGCATTGGCGCCGCTTGAACAACGTTTTCTGCTGTCGTCAGGCGAAATCCTGGGAGCGGTTCACCATGTCAGCCCGTCAGAACGTGATCAGCTCCGCATTGATCTGCTGAGCGATGAGGCCATGAAGACCAGCGCCATCGAAGGTGAGATGCTCGATCGGCTCAGCGTGCAATCCTCGCTTCGCCGACAACTCGGATTGGCACCGGACAGCTATCCGAACAGGCCTCGAGAACAGGGCGTAGCCGAGATGATGGTCGATGTTTACTCAACTTATGCCGAGCCTCTTACACATAACACGCTCTTTCGGTGGCATGAGATGCTCTTGTCTTTCGACAAACGGCTGGAGGCAATCGGGTCCTATCGCAAGCACGAAGAAGCCATGCAGATCGTCTCTGGCCGTCTTGATCGTCCGGTCGTACATTTTGAGGCGCCGCCTTCGGCGCAGGTTGCAGACGAGATGGACCGTTATGTCGACTGGTTCAGCAGGACGGCGCCGGGTACCAGTGACCCATTGCCGGCACTGACGCGTGCTGGGCTGAGCCACCTCTATTTCGAAAGCATCCATCCATTCGAAGACGGGAATGGTCGCTTGGGTCGGGCCCTGGCCGAAAAGTCCTTGGCTCAGAATATCGGACAGCCAAGCCTGATCGCGCTTGCCTTCACAATCGAACGGCAATGGAAGGCCTACTATGACCAGCTTGAACGGCACCAGAAGATATTGGATGTCACACCTTGGCTCGTGTGGTTTGCCGAAACGGTGCTTGCAGCGCAGCAAGTCACTTTGGATCGTGTCGGCTTCTTCATTGCGAAAGCACATTTCTATGACAGGCACCGGGACAACCTGAACGAGCGGCAGACCAAGGCGATCAAGCGGATGTTCCGAGAAGGACCAGAAGGGTTCAAAGGTGGCCTAAGCGCCGAGAACTACATTTCGATTACCGGTACTTCGCGTGCAACGGCGACAAGGGATCTGCAAGACCTTGTTGAGATGGAGGCATTCAGGCGCACAGGTGAGCGTAGGTACACGCGCTACTGGCTCAATCTTGAGGAGGCGCCTCAGTAGGGTCCGTTGCATTAATTTGGGAATGCCTCGCAAAGGCTGTGTCGCAAACTATTCCGCTTCCAGCTGGACAGGCGATATTGCAGAGCACGGTCGGAAGAAACGATTGCGCGGGTTGGACAGAATGGCGATAGATTTCAAAGGCGTGCACTACCCGAAGGCCGTGGTCTTGTACGCGGTATTTTTCTATGTTCGCTATGCGGTGTCGTATCGCGACCTTGAAGAGATTATGGCGGAACGTGGTGTCGTCGTTGACCATGCGACGCTTAACCGCTGGGTGGTGAAATTCTCGCCACTGATTGCGGAAAATGCCCAATCCGGGAAACGAGCTACGGCGAGTTCCTGGCGGATGGACGAGACATACATACGGGTCCGGGGCAAATGGACTTACCTCTACCGCGCGGTCGATCGGAACGGCCAAACTCTTCATTTCATGCTGTCAGAGCGCCGCGATCTGGCAGCGGCTCGCAGGTTTTTCAAGCAGGCTATCGGCAGAAACGGTGGGCCGGACCGGGTGCGCATCGACAAGAGCGGCGCAAACCTGGCTGGCCTGATGGCCGTAAATGTGATCTTGAAATTCACTGGGACGGGGCACATAGTCACGATCAGGCAGGTCAAATATCTCAAAAATATTCTTGAACAGGATCACCGGTTCATCAAGCGGATCACTGGGCCCATGATGGGCTTCAAGGCCTTCCACTCTGCTGCCGCGACCATCGCTGGCATCGAGGTTGACCACATGATCCGAAAGCGCCAACTTGCGGCAAATGATCTTCCCGCATTTCAGCAGTTCGCGGTGCTCGCGGGATAGTCATGTCCGAAGGTGAGCCTTTTCAAAGTCTTGCAAAATTTGCGACACTACCGTTCAGACTCCCCGTTATGATGTGCTGACGATGCTCTTGGCTCACTACAGCGGCATCAAGTCGGTTTCGGCCGAACCTGTTGGCAAACTGGATTACGCCGAGTTAGGTGCGATATCCCCGTTCAGGGTGTTTGCGGTCGCGCACCACGTCCTCGGACACTACCCCCCGGAACATCCAGCCTCCATCGGACCTTGTCCCGAAGGCACCTACCGGCTCGCTCCGCAACATATAGCAACACAACACCAACGGATCTGTGGTAGACTACTCATCAGCGTCAGGGCGAACCTCCCGGATTGGCTGGAAGGTTCTTTCACGGAGGTCTGCATTGACTGATGAACCCAACGCAGCGCAGCGGCAGTTCTGGAACTCTGACTTTGGTGACAAGTGGGTGACCTTCCAGACAGACCTCGAAACTCTGCACGCGCCGATGAATACGCCCCTTCTCGCGCGAGCTGCGATCAGGCCAGGGATGCAGGTGCTCGATGTCGGCTGCGGCAGTGGATCGGTTGCGCGCAGAGCGGCTGTTTTGGCAGGTGGTGGCGGCGGCGTGACTGCCGTGGACATTTCTGAAAAGTTGCTCGACACGGCACGGGCCATCGCAGTTTCTGAGCAGAGCGCCCATGTCGAGTATTTGCTTGCGGACGCACAGACACATCCTTTTATGCCCGCCTCATTTGACAGAATTGTATCGCGGATGGGGGTGATGTTCTTTGGCAATCCTGTTGCGGCCTTTGCGAACCTGCTTCACGCAGCACGGCCCGGTGCCCAACTTTCGGCTGTTGTCTGGCGACGAGGGGACGAAAATCCATGGTTTAGCATACCGACCGGGGCCGCAATCCGGCACCTGGGACCAATCGCCTCAGATCCGGATGCACCGGGGCCCTTGGCATTCGCGAACGCAGACCGAACCGTGGCTCTCCTCACATCAGCGGGCTGGGTCGACGTGCGCGCCGATCCGATGCAAGTGATCCTCGAAACGCGCGGCACTGCGGCCGAAGCGGCATCCAGCGTCGGCTCGCTGGGACCTGCGGCCCGCATCATGGAAGCAAAAGGGGCCACTGCGGCGCAAGCGTCTGCAATCGTTGCCGATATTGATGCGGGCTTCAGACGTTTCGAGACGGATCTTGGCTTGCGGGTGCCCGTAACGATGACGTTGCTTTCGGCGACGGCACCCGCCTGAGCAGTAATGCGGAACTTGCCAGTATTCACGCGGTCTAAGTCAAGCAGAGCGCTTCAATTGGCGGCGTTGGCAGGCAATTGCCCCTTGCGGGGGACAGCATACCTGCATCGGCGACTTTCTAGGTTGACCGTGTCAAAGGTTCTACCCTATTGATCGTCGCGGGATCGGCGGTACGCGGCAGCTTTTTGGACCTGCAGTAGCAAGACGACTGGATCGGGACCTCGGCCCTTGCCATGGCCTGGTCCAACTGGAGCCCGATATGCCGCCGTTCGACGGTTTCATCCCGTCTGCGCAGGCATTCATCCAGCCCGTGCAGACTCCACACGTTGCGGGGATGCTGGCAGGGACGCGGCAGGGTCTGGTCCAGACCCAAATCGGCCCGATACACCACCTCGGCCTCGGCATACTGCCCGGCATCCATAAGCAACGCACCAAGGGCGTGACGGGCGGGCTGCATCCAGCCCCAAGGTTCGTCATACAGCATCCCGTCGTCCAACCGGACCGCCGCGCGAAGGTGCTCAAGGCCCGCTTCGGTTTGCCCCGACTTATAGGCCAGTTCGCCCAGCATCATCTGTTCGGCCACCAACAGGACGGCTGAACAGGGGTTGTTGAACATCATCCAGTCATCTGGCACGGCGCGCTGCGCGGTTGCAAAGGCGTCACGTTCAGCGCGGGCTTCGTCAAGACGGGCAAGATTGGCCAAGGCAACCGCTCTGGCATAGTGCAGCAATGCCATGGTGTTAAGGTAGAGCGCGGGGTCGGTCGGAAGCCGCTCGTCCAGAATCTCCTGCCAGCGACCAAAGCGGACCAGCACATGAAACTTCATACCGATGAACGCCTCAAAAAATTCTGGCATAAAGCGAACCACTTGCTCGGGGAGGGTTTCGCGCAGGGCGGCTGCCGCTGCCAGCGCGGTGGTCGGGCGGGCCAGAAACATTGCGCCGTAGATCACGAAATGCAAGTTGTGGATGCGATAGATCGTGTAGAAATTCTCACCCCCCGCATGGTCGAAATACTTTCTGTCAACGGCCACTGCGCGCACGTTGCGCCAGATGACATTTTGGTAATCGCCACACAGCACGTCGATATGGGTTGCCATATGCCCCAGATGGCCAGAATCCGGAACGAGATCTACCAGTCGATCCCCGTGGCGCAGCGCCTTTTCGGGTGTGGGCGACATTTCCATTAGGTGGATATACATGTGCAATAGGCCGGGATGGTCCCATGCTGCGGGATCGTTGGCAAAGGCCCGTTCCAGCGCGGCCTGTGCCTCCACCGTCGAGGCTCCTTCGGCAGGGCCGCGCGCCCGCAGGTCCCAGAGCTTCCATGGCGTGCGGTTCATTAGTGCCTCAGCAAAGAGCGCGGTCACGTCCAGATCGGTCGGAAAGGCGGCATGAATCTTGCGCATTTCGTCCGCAAAGGCGTCATTCCATGGACCATAATCTTCTATCGCAGGATCGGTTGGAAACCTAGCGGCAAGGGCCATCAGGATGGCATGCTCTGCAGGCGTCGCGCGGTCAGCTACGGCTGCTGCCTGCTTCAGCGAAAGGTGCGCCCGGTCCAGCGCCGCAACCTTTTCTTCGGGACTGAAGAACTCCCACAGCTTGTTATAATTAGGTCCGATGCAGTGGGCGATGCCCCAGTGTGCCATCAGGCAATCGACGTCAAACTGCAGAGCCTTTTCGAAGCAGATGATCGCCTCTTCGTGGTTGAACCCGTAAAGCCAGTTCAGCCCGCGGTCGAACCAAAGCTGCGCCTCGGGGTTGTCCGTTGTGACCTTGCGTGACCAGGTTCCCAGATCGAAGTAGCCCATGTTGGTCCTCCTGCTTCCAAGATGACTGTGAATTGCATTTGTGACCGACCAGCTCTTGAAAAGCCTCTGTCAACCAATTGCCGCCCGTTGGTTCGATGTTACCACCAGATTGCCGCCGATCAGCAAGGTTTCTCGCACCAGAAGGTCGAGATCCGTCCGCCGCGTGCGGTGATTGCAGATGGCTGCACGCAGACAGTGGTGACCGTGAATGGTCGTGTCGGATACTGCCGCGATGCCGGCTTCCTGCAGACACAACATGATCTCGATGTTCAGATCGCGCAGCGTGGCTTCGTCAAGTCCGCCCGGATTGTAGCGAAAACAAACGACGTCGGTCACAGTCGGTGCCATCAGTTCCAGCATCGGTTCAAGCGTGATCCTTTCTGTCAGATAGTGCGCCTGCGCAATGCCCTGATCGATGAGCCGCCCGAACTTTTCAACCCCGTGTTCCTTGAGCATCATCCAGATCTTCAGCGCTCGGAACCCGCGCGAAGTGTCCAGATTGTAGTCGTGCAGGAATTCTGCAGCCGCAATGCCGCGCGACATCTTTTGCAGATATTCGGCATCTTCGGCAAAGGTCAACCTGTGCTGTCGGCGGTCACGTACCAGGGCACATCCTACATCGAAGGGAGCCTGAAGCCCCTTGTGCAGATCTAGTGCCAGCGAGTCTGCCCGTTCGATCCCTGCGACCAGATGGCGGTTGTCCGGTGCGATGGAGATCAAGGCACCAATGCAGCCATCGACGTGCATCCACAGCCCCTCTGCGGCACAAAGATCAGCGATGGCGGACAGATCGTCGATAGACCCAGTGTTGGTGGTCCCCGCCGTTGCAATTACACAGGCTGGCTTGATGCCCTGACCACGATCGGTTCTGATCTGTTCTTTCAGTGCATCAATGCCCATGCGGAACTGGTCACCCGAAAGCACCTTGCACAATGAACCCTTGCCCAACCCTAGCAGGTTCATCGCCTTGAAATGACAGCTGTGAACCTGATCCGAGGCATAGAACCGCAAGGGCTGCGCCATGGCGTCCACCCCGTATTGCCGCAGATCGACTCCGGCCATGGCATTGCGCGCCGCCATCAGCCCGATGATGTTGGCCATGGATCCGCCTGTGACCAAAGTGCCGCTGGCCGTTTCGGGAAAGCCCATCATGTCCCTGATCCAGTCCGTCACCTGCAGGTCGATCTGGCTGGCCGCCATGTTCCCGCCGCCGAGGTTCGACCCGTCGATGGCCGCCAGAAAATCGCCCAAAGCGCCGGTGAAATTTCCGGCCCCCATATACCACATCCAGAACCGTGGATGGATGTTGCCCATCGGATGCGGCATCAGACTGGCGGTGATGTCAGAATAAACGTCTTCAAGAGGCTGCGGTCCCTGTGGCAGCGGTTCGGCAAAACCGGCCTGCACCGAGGCAGGCATCTCTTGCCAAAGCGGCCGTTCGCGAACCCCGTCCAGATGGTCTATGGCGTCATCGACCATCCGGTGCGCTAGCGCCCGCGTGGCAGCCCAATCGGTGGGATCAAGCGTCTCTTCGGCGAAGTTGGTTTCCTGAGTAGTCATGTCCAGCTCCTTCCCTATGGCGGCTTCAGCCCATCTGATTTCCGGGCGTCGATTGCGACAGCGCCACCTCTTCCGCGTCCATGTCTTCGGGAATGTCGGCAAAAAGTGGTGTCGTCAGATAGCGTTCGCCGGTGTCGGGCAGCATCGCCAGGATCACCGAGCCCGGCTCCGCTCGCTCGGCAACCTTCATCGCGATGGCAAAGGTAGCGCCGCCCGAAATACCGGTTAGAATTCCCTCGCGCTGCGCCAGTTTCTTCGCCCAAGCCACACCGTCGGCCCCTTTAACCGGGATCAGTTCATCATAGCCGCTGCTGTCGAGACATTCCTGCAAGACGTTGGGGATGAAATCCGGCGTCCAGCCCTGAATGGGATGCGGCTCAAAACTGGGATGACTGGCGGTCGGCGCGCCACCGACTCCGCGCTCCTGCGCCATTCCACTGCCAATCAGTTGCGCGTTGGCAGGTTCGGTCAGGATGATCCGCGTTTCTGGACGCTCGCGGCGCAAGACGCGAGAAAGACCAGTCACCGTACCGCCGGTGCCATAACCGGTCACCACATAGTCCAACCGGTCCCCGGCAAAGTCGCCGATAAGCTCGCGCGCGGTGGTCGCCTCGTGGATGTCGGCATTCGCGGCGGTTTCGAACTGGCGGGCCAGAAACCAACCGTGCTTTTCCGCCAGTTCTGCGGCTTTCATGTACATGCCGGTGCCTTTCTGCGCGCGCGGCGTCAGCACGACCTTTGCCCCCAGCATTCGCATCAGCCGACGCCGCTCGACCGAAAAGCTGTCGGCCATGGTTACTACCAGAGGATAGCCTTTTTGCGCGCAAACCATAGCCAAACCGATTCCGGTGTTTCCGCTTGTGGCCTCGATGACGGTCTGGCCAGGCTTTAGCGCCCCCGTCCGTTCTGCCGCCTCGATGATGTTCAGCGCAAGTCGGTCCTTGATCGAGGCTGCCGGATTGAACGCCTCAACCTTGACGTAAAGCCGCACACCCTGCGGGCCGAGGTTGTTGATACGCACCACAGGCGTGTCACCTACGGTTTCAAGAATGCTGTCATAAAGCATCCCACGCCCTTTGGTCGTCCGAATTGTCATGGCGTCCATGTCCCAGGCCCTTTCACTTCGGTGTGCGCGGCCCAATGCCCCGCTCTCTCATCAAGGTTACGCTCTTGGTCAGGGCATGCTTGACCGGTTCCTGAAGAATTCGTGTAGAAACGCATGATTCTGCGGTATTCTGACGCATGACATGGATTTTTGGCGCCTTCCGGCTTGATTCCGAACGGTTCGAATTGTCGCGCGGGTCCGAGTCCGTGCGCCTCGAACCGCAGGTGCTTGCCCTGCTGGTCCATCTGGTGCGCAACCGCGACCGCATGGTGACCAAGGACGAAATCGTGGCAGAGGTCTGGCAGGGACGGGCAGTTTCGGATGCCAGCATTTCCAGCCGCATCCGTTCGGCGCGCCGCGCAGTTGACGATAATGGCGAAGGCCAGACGATCATCCGCACCGTTCACGGCCGGGGATTCCGTTTCGTGGCAGAGGTTGTGGAAACACAACCCGCGCAACCCGCGGCACGGGAGATCGCCCAACCGAAGGGTCCGCTAGCTGGTAGGCCGTCGATTGCTATCCTTCCGTTTCGCGCGCTCGCCCTAGCCCCCGAACTTGCCATTCTGGCCGAGGCGATCCCGTGTGAGATCATCCAGGCGCTATCGTGCATGCGCTGGCTGGCGGTGATCGCGCGCGGCTCGTCTTTCCGGTTCCGTGACCCCGAGCCGAACCTTGATCATGTCGCCACTGCCTTGGGCGCACGCTATGTCCTGACCGGCATCATAGAGGCCCACAATCGCAGCCTCGCCGTGACGCTTGAACTCTCGGACAGCAGCAAGAACGAAGTTATCTGGGGGGATCGTCTGGTAGCGCAGATCGACAACATCGACGATCTGCGTTTTCAGATCGTCACGCATCTTGTCACAGCGCTTGAGGTCTACATTCCGCTGAATGAAGCGCGGGTTGCACAGATGGCCGGGATCGAGACACTGGATGCTTGGGCGAACTACCATCTTGGTTTGCAACATCTGTATCGGTTTACGGGTGAGGACAACCTGCGAGCAAAGGGTTGCTTTAAGCGGGCCGTAACGCTGGAACCGCAATTTGCTCGTGCTCATGCCGGGCTGTCATTCACCAGTTTTCTTGAGGCATTTCTGCAGTTAGGCCCAGATGTACAAGCGGCTACACGGGCTGCTCGATGCCATGCCGAACGTGGGCTGGAGCTGGACTCACTGGATCCGTTCACGAATTTCACCATGGGGCGTTCCTACTGGTTGACCAATGAGCTGGATTCGGCCGCAGGGTGGCTTGACCGGGCCACCACGCTGAACCCGAACTATGCGCAGGGCTTCTATTCCTCAGCCTTGACCTCGATGCTGGCAGGTGATGCTGCGGCGACCGGGGCCGGGTTGGACATCGCCCTTCAACTCAGTCCGCTTGATCCGCTGCTGTACGGGTTTCACGGGGTCCGGGCGCAGATGCTGATGCAGACCGGCGACTACCTCGGCGCCTCCCGCTTGGGCGACAAGGCCGCAAGCACGCCCGGCGCTCATTACCTGATTGCGATGATAGCGGTTGCTGCCAATGGTCTGGCCGGGCGCCACGATCAGGCTGCCCGCTGGCGGCAAGAGGTGCGTCGGCGCAAGGCAGATGCGACGGCCGCACACTATCTTGCCGCCTTCCCCACGCAGGATACGGCCTCCAGATCTCTGATCGTCGCCGAACTGCGCCGCCACGGGTTCTGAAAGCTTCCGACAGGTGTATCAGTGCCCATAGGCAAGAAGAGGAAACCGGAGTTGGTCCGCTGCGGTTCTTGATCAGGCCATTTTGTAAGGCCCACTCGAACACGGCAGAATGCGCAAACCAGTGTAATGGGACTATCCAAGGCAGGGTCAGTGGGGCTTGATCCACGGACGATTCAGCTCTCTTCCGTAGCGCGAAGAATACTATGGCGGGTCAACCTTGCCTCACCACGCAGCCAGTCGATGAATCGCTGCAACTGCGGGCGCAGGGCACCATGTGCGGTCACCGTCAGAACATAGGGCAAAGGTGCTGCAAGGCTCTGCTGCGCCGCATAGGGCAGGACGATGCGCCCCTGTGCCAGGTCGTCCTCCACCAGCGAAAGACCGCAGATCAGAAAGCCTACATTCTGGCGAACTGCCTCCAGCGCCAACCGGGCGTGGCGGTAGTGCACTCCGCGCCCGGGACCATCGCGACGATTGCCGAACTTTTCCACCCATTGCGGCCAGCCAGGCCGCCGCAGGTCGTCGCGCTGTGCCTCAAGATGCAAGAAGGGCATCCCCTCCAGCGGCATCTGCGAGTCCCAATCCGCCATCCTTCGCAGATTGTCAGGACCAGTCACCGGCAACAGACGGTCGCGGAACAACTCCTCACCGCGACCGGGATCGGTGTATTCGATCCGGCAATCTGGCGCTCCAAGGCGTAGCGGAACGTCCCCAGCCCCGTTGATGCAGAAAAGGATATTCGGGTTTTCCGCTCGGAATGCGGCCAACCGCGGCAGCAGCCAGAGTTCTGACCAATCCGGATCTGCCACGATATGGATCTCTGAGACCCGTTGGAAATCAAGGTTTTCTGTCACCCGGTCCAGGGCCGCGAAAGCGACCTTCAGATCGGCCAGAGCGTGCTGCAGGTCGGCAGTCGGGGACAGCCCTGACCGGCCCCGCAACAGCAAATCCCTGCCCAGATACTCTTCCAGCGCGCGGACGCGCTGGCCCACCGCAGCAGGCGTAATGCCCAGACGGTCGGCTGCGCCGGTCAGTGAACCGACCCGGATTGCCATTTCCAAGGCTTGAAGGGATTTTAGATGCGAGGCGGCGGTCATTGATAAAGTTTATCTTTACCCCGATAAATTCACAAGGCTGCTGCTAAAGCCTGCCTTCATCATACTAAAGAACATTTGGTTATGAGTTCCCGCGGCGCAGGCCTAACCTGTCGCCACGGCATCCCAAGGAGGACACGAACATGGCCATTCTCAAACGTTTCATGATCGAACGCGACATCCCCGGCATCGGGAATTTTTCAGTGACCGAACTCTGCGGCGCCGCGCGAGCCTCCAATCAGGCGCTCAGCAACATCGGGTCTGCAATCCAGTGGCAGCACAGTTATGTGGCTGGCAACAAGACCTTTTGTGTCTATCTTGCGGATGGCGAGGACTCGATCCGCAAACATGCCGAACTGAGCGGCATCCCGATTTCGCGGATCACTGAAGTGCCACAAATCATTGACCCGCTGACCGCCAACAACTGAGACGCTCGGCAGGCGGGGCGACCCGCCTGCCGGTCCGACAATGTGACCAAACTCACATTCAGAGAAGCGAGGCTACGAGATCAGTCCGGCAACCCTGCCGACCTGAGTGCGGCGATGACTTTGCCGCGGAAGGCAGGATCAACGAATGGCAAGGCATTGAGGAAATGCGACGTCCGCGCATCGGGACGATGGTCGCGCAAAACAGCCATCCAGTGGGCGGCGCGGGACCTGTGCCCCGCCAACTCACAGGCGATCACGGCACCCATGACCACGATGAAGTGGGCGTTGTTGGTTTGTGTCATTGTTCCCTAATTGATCAGAATCTTGCCTGAAATTTTCGTTTGTTTTCAGTCACGAGTTGTACCTTTATTTCTCATACTGTACCCCTGTTTCCAATATTGCACCCTTAACTGCCATACCGTTCGACCTGTGGATAACATCGACTGGCCGTTGAAAAAGGCGGACCTAGTTGGCCTCGTTTTGTGGGCAGATCGTCTATAGCTGCCGCCCGTCTTAGGCTGTGGAATTATTGCTATTAAGGGTACAGAAAGTGCAAAAACGGGCCTGAATCCGTAGAATCCGGTTTATTAGGGTACAGTGGCACCTGCCGCCGGAACTACGCTGGCGGGAATGGATGCGCCGGATCGAAGCGGTGCTCTTTGCCTCGGTCTCGCCCGTGTCGCGCGAGGATCTGGCGCGGGTTGTTGGGCAGGGGACCTCGGTCGATCTTCTGGTGGAAGACCTCGTCTCGGATCTGGACGGCCGGGCGTTCGAGATCGCCCAAGTGGCGGGTGGGTGGATGTTTCGGACCCGACCCGCCTACGCGCCCGCGATCCGCGCTGCGGCGGATGTCGGCGACCAGCTACTCGACCTGAGCGAATTCGACGTCGCGGTGTTGGCCGCTGTCGCCTACCACCAGCCTATCACCCGCGACGGGCTGAAGGACATCTTCGGCAAGGAGATCAGCCGCGATCTGATCGGACGGCTGCATGCGCGAGGGCTGATTGGAACAGGGCCACGGTTCCCTCGACGTGGTGCGCCCTACACCTTCGTGACCACGGAGCAGTTTCTCGTCGCCGTAGATCTGGAAAACGTGCGCGAACTTCCGGACCGGGAACAGTTGGAGGATGCGGCGTTGTAGGCGAGCCGCAACAAGTAAGCATCGGATGACGAAGTACCGATGTCGGCAGACCTTAAAGCTTTGCAAAGGAATCGTTTTTTGACCCTTAGTTCCGGTCTTGCCGATCTTCGCTGCCGATGTTGCATGTGATGTCAGACGCTGTCTTTAGGAGCTATCGTTCCACTCGTCATGCAACAGTCCCAATCAGCCATAGTGAGACTCAGATCCGAAAGTTAATACCCAGCTTTCTCTTCTTCATGCTATTGTCAGACGACAGTGAGGTCTTCTTTGCCATCGAAGCAATTTAAGGACATCTTGATGCCGTCGTTCCGGATTACACTTCTGGCCACGTTAATCCTTGCAGGCTCACTTTCGGCAAAACCGGCAACGGGTCAGGAAAAAACGCTGAACTGGCGAATGAATAGTCTGCTTCACCCGAAGCTGTTCGGTGAGTCCGGAACTTATTTCGCGGAGAAGGTCAAGCAGTTGTCTGGCGGAAGCCTCGTCATTGAAGTGCATGATCGGATGGTGCTCGATCAGAACACGTTCGGCGCCCTCGAGTCCGGTCTCGTTGATGCGGTTTGGGGGACTGCTGGGCATCACCATCGCGAGGACCCTGCGCTAACAATCTTTGGCGGTTTCCCTTTCGGCCCCGATCCAGCGGGATTCACCGCATGGATGAAGGAAGGCGGCGGCGCGGCAGCGCTGGATGCAATTTATGCCCGTCACGGTCTCAAGAGCCTGTATTGCGGCTCCCTGCCTGCCGAAGGCGGTGGGTGGTTCACAACGCCGATGGCTGGGCCCGACGATCTCAACGGGCTGGCTATGCGCAGCTTCGGCTACGGTGCGCGCGTCTTGCGTAAGTTGGGCGCAATTGCTTACGAACTGCCAGCAGGGGAAATCCGTCCGGCGTTCGAGGCAGGTCTTATCTTCGCGGCCGAGTTCTCGCTACCCTCAATCGATTCAGAGCTAGGGATCGCTGATGTAACAGGGCACCTTTACTTTCCCGGATGGCAGCAGCCTGCTACCCCGCTTGAGATTCTCGTGGTCGAGCGCTCTTGGGCTGCGCTCTCGGATCAGCACAGGACAGCTATCACTGCGGCGTGCAATGAGACGATTGCGTGGACAGCCTCTGTTGCAGTCATGGAGCAGATCAATGCATTGGCGCGGTTCCGCGCTGCGGGCGTTGAGCTGCATTCATGGCCAAAGGATACCCTTGTCGCGCTACGTCAAGCCTGGGAGGAGGTGATTGCCGAAGACACGTCGCGCGATCCCCTTCTTGCTATTGCATGGCAGGAGTATCTTGTGTTTCAAGAGGGCTACAGCGACTGGCAAAAGCGCGCCTATGTCGACTGACAGATTCAGTCTGGAACCCCGGCCATCCTGAGCCCGTCCAAAACAACATTAAGACCCGCTTTGTCAGCAAAGCCGGTCAGGGAATGGCTGATGTCCGCTAAATCCTGTATAGGCCGGCCCCTCTGCGCAATGCGAACGACCATGGTCGCGTCTTCGACGTGCCCCGCATGAGCCAGACTTGCCGCCAGCAGCCAGCCCGGCCACCATCGCGCGCTGACAAAGGTTCCCGCACCATGCAGCGGTCCGAATTCCTCAACCGCACGCGAAGGTTCGCCGACAAGCAGATAGCTTAGTCCCGCAATCTCTCGGTACCAATCGGGCTCTGTCAGGTCGCCCTGTCGCGCCTGCTCGATGGTGTGAACCGCTTCTTTGGCGCGACCAGTCAGCACAAGAACTCGCGCCAATACGGCCAGGTTGTCGGCGTCCTTGGGGTCCAATGCCACCGCCGCCCGCGCATTTGCAAGTGCATCCACCGGTGAGCGCATCTCTGGAAACGGGGCCAAAAGGCGCATTTCCGCGAGCAATCGGTGCGAACGAGCGCTGCCGCCGATGGCAATGGCACGCCCCACCATATCAACCGCTTGCTTCATTTCGCGCCTTCCGCCGCCCCAAGCCACATGTCGGACCTCAAGCCAATACGTCAGACCAAGGCTCGCCCATGCGTCCGCATTATCTGGGTTCTCCCTAAGTACCGCCTCCAGTAGCACGCGCGCCTCGTCATTGTTCTCGCGTTTGCGCCAGTCGCGCGCGTCAAGCAATGCTTCGGCCCGCCCCTCGGCCGGTATCGACACGTCTTCCGTGACGGCCGTAGTTACCTCTACGGGCTTGGGCGCCAGCGACCAGAGTCCGGTAGAAACCACGAGGATGGCTGCGACCCGGCCTACGGCCAGAAATTGCCAAGGTCTGCCCCGCATCTTAAGCGGACATTCGGGGATTGCATGCTCGTCCAGCAGTACATAGCCGCGCCGCGGCACAGTGCGCAGCAAACCTGCACCCTCTGCCCCAAGCGCCCGTCGCACGTCGCTGACACATTGCGCGAGAGAATCGTCTGACACGAAGACATTCGGCCACACTTCGCGAACCAGATCATCCTTGCTGACCAGCTTGCCGCGTCGGTCCAGCAAGACCTCAAGCAGGCGGTATGACTTCGGGCGCAGGAACCGCTCGTCTCCCCGAGAGTCCTCCAAGCACCCGCGCGCCCGGTTTAGGACGAACCCTCCAAAGCGAATGGTCGTTGACGTGTTCATGTGGAGGCTCCAGAGCGCTCAATTATGAATTATAGCACAATTTCAGGGTTCTTTCAGCGCAGTTTCATGACTCACGTCCTTTTTTGCAGGAGCTGTGGCCCTAGTCAGTCCACGGCCATATATGGAGGACCACCATGAAAATTCTATGCAAAGGCCCCGCCGTCCTCGCTCTGTGCGTCGCCGTTGCAGGATCAGCAACTGCCGCATCGCCGCGCGATGCACCGTCCGTGCTTGACACTTTGATGCTGTGGCTTGCCACCAATTTCGATCTCGCGGTCTCGACGAAACCACCCGTCCTTATTACCGTGCCTGACGCTGAATTGGTCGAGATGCGTTACGGTGTTGAAACAGTCTTACGCCCTGGGGACGTTGTAGCCCTCTATGACCACCCTGCCCGCACGATCTACCTTTCCGATAGCTGGACTGGTAACACCCCTGCCGATCTTTCCGTCCTCGTGCATGAAATGGTGCACCACCTCCAGGCGGTCGGCGACATGCGCTTTGCCTGCCCGGCTGAACGCGAAGTTGTTGCCTACCGCGCCCAAGAGGCGTGGCTCGGCCTCTTCGGCGAGAGCCTGGAAACCTCATTCGGCATAAGCGCAGCCACTATTTTGGTCGGAACCGTGTGTACCCATTGATTGATCTGAGGAAGTCGACCAGACTTTTGAAGTCATTGAAGAACCGAAGGCCGACGGCTTGCCGTACTTCTGGTCGAACAGAGCGCGGCACTCGCGCTCGATGGCGCCGATCTTGCAGCGGTGCTGACCAATGGCACCGTTGCGGCAGCGGGCAAGCCCGATTCCTTGCAAATGATACGGTCTACGAGACGCATACCTGATGGATTGAGCGATGGATATACTCTTGCAGCAGCTGATCAGTTCTCTCAGCCACGGGGGCATCAACCCTATCTAAAGTTCTGCGCGATGTATTGAATGGCCGCTTCGTTGCTGCAAGTCCGCGACTCCCAGAGACTTTGCCCCATGTTCACCTGAATTTAACGTCTTATTGCCCTGATTTCACCGAATATTGTGGTCAATTTGTTGCGAAGGCAGAGCAATGATCCAGAACGGGCAAGCACCATGACAACCCTAAGCTTCTATGCGCGCGGCGATGGTTCGAGCGCAAACAACGCGGCGCTGAATGTCGAAAATACGTCACAGCAGCCTACCACGCTCATCACGTTCGATAGCGGACTCACGGGTGATGTTGTGCTTGAGGCAAATGGTGGGGGCATCGATCCTGACACCACTGTGATCATCAACGGCACGTCCTACAATTTCATTGTGGAACAGACGGGCACGTTGCCCTTTGATAATGGCAAGGTACCGAACCCTTTGGAAGGAAGCCAGATCACTGTGATTTCTGTCATCATAAACGGCAGTAACGAACGGTTTTTCTTTGTCACCGATGGCTCGGGCACGATGGCCCTGATGAACCAGTTCGGAAATGGTGCGATTGCATTGACCACTGTGGACACATCGCCGACAGAGGTGTTCATCTGCTACGCCGAGGGCACTGATATCCTGACCCTGACAGGCCACAAGAAGGTTGAAAGCCTGCAGCCCGGCGACTACGTGATGACTTTGGACAATGGCTCGCAGGAAATTCTCTGGACACGCGTGAATAAACAACCGCTGGAAGAGGTCGAGCCAGATGCCAAACCAGTGCTGATCAAGGCAGGTTCACTTGGCCCCGGCCGTCCCGCGTATGACCTGATCGTGTCGCCACAGCACCGCATACTGGTCGGCGGACAGGGCCAGATCGACGGCCCATTCGCACACGAGATTTTTGTCCCCGCCAAGGCGCTGACTGGCCTGCCCGGCATTCGGTTCATGGCAGGCAAACGCACCATCACCTGGGTGCATTTCGCCTGTGCGCGCCACGAAGTTGTAATGGCCAACGGCTGCATGTCGGAATCGTTGCTGCTGGGGCCGATGGTGGTGCAGGGTCTAAACGCCATGGAAAAAGCGCAGTTAGCTGCCCTGTTCGGGACAGACCATCCATCCGACGCCGCCCTGAACGGTCCAGCAGCGCGTGACTGCCTGACCCGGCGCGATGTGCGCGATGCCCTGCACGCTGTCCAGCGTGCGTTGACCCTCGCCCTGGCGACCCGGCGCCGCAGGCCGGCGACACGCAGCAGCACCGCATTCTAGTCGTTAGTAGTGGCCAGTTTATGGACTATTTTGACGCCGAGGCTTTTGTTTCTCGAGCGCTGTGCTGCCGCAAGGCAGTTTGGAGCCCAAACTGACTTTGGCGCGCCCGCGAGCATTCGTCTACTCGGCGAAGAGCATCGTTTGCGAACGACCCGGTGTTGGAATTTGTGATCGCCTCAAGCGCTTTAAACGTGCGTCGCAAAGAGAACTCATGTGCAAGTTTAGTTTGGGATCAGATCATGGCGACCCGGAATGCGCTCGACTTTTGGAGCGGAAAACAATGGCCGAGACTGCTTGGCCCGAAATTCCCCATCCTTGCATTAGAGCGCGACGCAGGTCCTTCTCTGCGCCATCCGGCCGTTCATTCTGGATGGAAGTCCCGCGGAGTGCATCCGGCGTCGAGAACTACGGCCACCCAGTTCACATCAAGGGAATGGCCATGGTCCGAAAGCCACTGCTCTTGCAGCCGGTAGGCCGGCAACTCCTGTGCGGCCGGGCAATACCAGTGATGCGGCGCCTGCCGGTGATGAGTGAGTTCGTGCAGCAAGACGGCAACATCCACTGCCTTGCGCGGGTCCCAGGGGCGCACCAACAGGATCTCGGAGCGGTCCGGGTCATAGAGACCCCGAAGACTACCATGCTGAAAACTTCCCGTTGCACCCTGCCTTGCCGCCGCCTGCCACTTGTTAACGAGGCGAACGCGTGGGACTATATGGCGCCGCGGCCAGGGGGACTGCTCATCGAGCCATGCATCGAGCGAGTAGACGAGTGTGGTCATGCTGTCCGCGTGTAGCAACCAGGTAACCGACGAACCCGGTTCATTCTCGGCGCGCGGCTGCGTCGGGCAAAGGGCTATCAGGGCCGTGGCGAGTGCCACGGCGAAAATGGAGCGGAGCATCATTCCCTCCTTTGCTTGATTTTGAGAATCTGTAGTCTCATGCTACCCTGTGTTTGTTACGAGACCGAACGATCACTTTTCAGCCACGCGTTAGCTCAGTTCAGGCAGAGAGATGGGACGCAAGCTTCCTCCCTTCGCAGCCGTCCGCGCCTTCGAGGCCACCGCACGGCATATGTCGGTCAAGGCCGCCGCGGTCGAGTTGTGCCTGACGCCCTCGGCCGTCAGCCACCAGATAAAGGCTCTGGAGGGTTTCCTCGACACGCAGCTTTTCGAGCGTTGGGGCAACCGTATCGCGTTCACCCTCACGGGCGAGGCCTATGCCGGAAAGCTCACCAACCTGCTGGACGCGCTCATAGAAGAGACAGAGGCCGTGCGCGCGGCGCCACAACCCGTGCGCGTTCTCTCGACGCCGGGCTTTGCGGCGCGCTGGCTGGTGCCTCGCCTGCCCAAGCTTGAATTTGCCAGTGACATCCGGCTACGGGTCTCGAACGGCGCGCCGTCGCTCGACTTCGCGACCAACGACGCGGACGTCGTGATCCAGTGGTCTGACCGCCCGACGCCCGGCTTGCGCGTCGCGCCGCTAATGGCCTCGTCCCGGTATCCGGTCATCTCTCCGGCATTGCGGGAGCGTGAGGACGTGCAGCACCCAGAGGATCTGCTGCGCCTCACGCTCTTCTACGACCAGACGGACGATGCCTGGCACGAATGGTTTGCCGCAGCGGGCCTTGCAGGCGCTGACCTGCCGCCCGGGCCAACGTACCCAAATTGCGAGCTTGCGACGACCATGGTCGAGCAGCATCAGGGCGTGTCACTGGCTTACGATGCCATGGTCCGCCGCACAATCGTTTCAGGGCGTTTACAGCGACTCTTCGACGTGACAACGTCTCCTATGGCGATCTACGCGATCGCCTGTCCCGAAGCACGCGCGGATGACGCGAGGATCGCCGCATTTCGAAACTGGTTGCGCGCGGAAGCCGCGGCAGAGGGGGTCATGCCTGAGCAACTGCACTCAGCCGCCGAGTGACTGCGCCAGAAGCGGTCCCCCGACAGGCGCAACCTCGACCGAGCTGTCGCAGCAAGAGGCAGGAAAGTCCCGCACTGCGGTCATCTACCCCGTGAAAATGCTGTGCAGTGCACGAACGGCCAGTTTGGTGAAGCCGCACAGCAGCGCAGACCTCTGCCTCCAACGGCGGCTCTGGTGAAGGTGTTCTGGTGCGGGTCGCAGCGGAACGCTGCGCATTGGTGCGACCACGACCCTCCTTGGAAAACCTCCCAAGGAGGAAGCCGCGGGGGTCTTGGATCGACCTATGGGGAAAGTGTGCAGACGTCGGGGCACCGCCTGTATCAGTGGCACGGCTGATGGTGTGCGTGGTGCCTGAGACGGGCGCGAACGAGTTCGATGCTCCAAACATAGCTGATTGTTCTGGAGTGACTGCTGCCGTGCGTTGCGCCGAATGAACATGGGCACAGCCTGTCGTCACCGGGTCTGCGGGGCGCAGCCGCTGGCGTTGTCTGGCATCTGACAGGCGGTGTGTCATGCGGCCTGCTCCTGTGGCGGCGCGCGCGACATTGGTTTTTGCCCGCGGCCGAAGATCTCGATGACGCGCATGGGGCCACAGCAACAGGGGCATGGTTCGCGCAGGGTGAATGGGATGATGTCGGCTTCGGGTTCCGACGCGGTGACCCTTGCCCGGGCACTGGACGCAGAGCAAGGCGCAGATCTTTGTGATGTTGGCCCTGCGGGTCGCGCTTGCCAGCAGACCATCGTGCCGGATGCGGTGGAAGCCGTCAGGCAGGGCTTGGATCAGGAAGCGGCGAATAAACTCCGGCGTGGCCAGCCGCATCACCTTTTGCCGGTCGCCAGATTTGATGCGGTAATCCTTCCAGTGGAAAGCGACGGTCTGGGCATCGGCACTGACTAAGCGCGCATTCGAGATCGCGACCCGGTGGGTGTATCGGCTCAGGTCAGCCAGCACCGCCTCCGGGCCGCCGAACGGTGGCTTGGCGTAGACTACCCATTCGGATTTGCAGAATGGGGCGAGCCAGGTAGCGAACGCCTTTGCTTCTGACAAACTGGCGAGATCGCCGAAGAAGGTGAGCTGGCCTGCGCGGTGCAAATCCATCAGCCCTTCCAGAAACAAGCGTCGGAACAGCCGCGATAGCACCCGCACATGCAGGAAGAACCCCGGGCGGCAGGCGACCCACCTGGCGCCGTCTGGCGACAGGCCGCCGCCGGGGACGATCATGTGGAGATGCGGATGATAGGTCAGCGCGGATCCCCAAGTATGAAGGACACTGGTCATGCCCACCTGTGCGCCCATGCACTTGGGGTCGGCCGCGATGGTCGTTGCCTTCTTAGTGCTTATCACGGGTGGGCTTAACGCTATTCCCATTGCGGAACTGGAGCCTTCCACAGGTCACCGCAGGTAACCTCATGCGAGGTCGTGTGGCTAGTCGACGTTCAATTCGAAATGCACCGGAAAGCGGTCTCCCTCTTTGGTGATCAGAAAGAATAGACCGCGGTCTTTCAGGAAGATACCGCAGCGGTTGGTGTTGCTTTTAAAATCGACGCAGACTTTGCCATCCGGATTAACCTCAAAAACCCCTAAGACTGTTTGAGAATGCTCCTCATATTTGAAAGCATGGGTTCCATCCTTGAAATGCGTGGACTGTCCCAATGCTGGATTGGTCAAGGATTGGCCAGACGTGAGCTTATTGACTTGGTCATAGTTCAGAGTGCCTTGAGAAATGGGCAGCCCGCCATATTGAGCCATCGCGCACGTTGTCAACGCTACAAAATAAAGCAGCCCAGCTATGCAAGTCCGGTACATGAACTCTGCATTCTCTCCGATTGAATTATACCGGAACATGGTCATCACGACTCGCTTTCAAGTTTATTTTACCCTTGGTTTTGTGCGCCGTCTCGTGCGATTTCGACATCTCGATCTGGATCACGCCCGCGTTGCTGATCTTTTCCCACAGGCATGGAGTGGTTTCCGTTGGAGGGAATGTCATGTCGCCTCGACAGGATTCTGCATCTTGATCCACGTCAAGCCGGTTTGGTAGCGCGCTGCGACATGGCCATTATCAAGCACGAAAAGATGCAACCAGCCATTGTCAAAAAGGGCACGCACCTGTGGGTGACGGTCCAAAATATCGATGATCGCCTCTTTCGGCGCTTCGATCATCACAGACAAGCGCAGCGGGTCATGCATGATCTTGTCACCGTCGTGGATCGTCTGCCAAGGCTGGCCCGGACGCAAGATGCCTCCATTACCTTGCAGCACTCCGATACCGCCGACAACATTGTGGATCAGTTTGTTGCCACCCCCAAATGCCGAAGACGCCACGGCGGAGCCATAGTATTGCAAGTTGATCCAGCTTGCGACGACGACTGGTGCAGTCATAATCAATTCAAGTGTGGAAAAATCCTTATCGGCCTTCCAGTCGTAATTGTGCAGAAAAGTGCGCCCCTGAAAGTCAGACCCCGATGTGACGCCACGCGATGCCGCAATAAATCCCGCACAGCCCGCCAGGCCCCATTCGGGGCGCACCTCTGCCCAGTTCAACGCACGGGCAGCAATCGTCTGTGGCGTGGCCCCCGGCAGGCGCAAGGCACGCTCTTTCCGTGCCATGACGCCAGCCGCCTTCAGCCATTTCTGCGCCTGCGCGATATCTGCACCGTGATCTGTTTCGGTCCCGTCAAGATAGAGGGTGATATCATCCGTCACGGTATCATGCAGCCCGGCCATGAACAGCGTGTCATTTTGCAATTCAAGGCCACGTTCGGACAGGCCCCTGCGAGTTTCCGGATCATTGAGCAGCGTCGCCAAAACCCGCGCCGACACTTCCCCGGTCTGACCACAGCAGGCCCCGCAATGATAGGCGCTTTCATGGGGATTGTTGGTCATCTGTGCCCCGTGGCCAAGCAGCAGCACAAGTCGCGCATGACCCGTGGTCAGGCTCATCGCACGTAAAACCGCCGCAGCGGTATCGGCCTTTTGCGCCGCTGTCAGCCCGCCGACGACATGCGGCGCAAGCGCAGGCGTCAGACCCTTAGCCCCGAGCCCCAGAGCATCCTTGACCAGTTGCCACCCATATAAAGGCCCTGCCGCTTCGACAAAAGCGAAGGACGACACCGCTGCCTGCCGGAACCGACCCCAGGCACGTGTGGCGCGGGCGGCGATACGGAACTCGTCTTCGGTCGCGGCGTCGCCATGGCTTGAGGTGGTAATCGCTGGGGTAAGCAGTGCTGGCAGATGGGCCCGCGCCAGATCAGTGCCCTGCACCTTGTGCGCCAATGGCAGGCCAAAGAAACCCGCAAAACCGATGGTCTCGATCTCAGGGCTCTGCGCCTCGAACGCGCGGCGAAACACCTCGGAGCGCACGTCGATGCAAAAGGCCGCCTGCACGGCGGACCGTTCGATGACTCGTTTGGGCTTGGCGAGCATCCCGGACAGCTGCCGTTGATACGCACGTTCCGCCGCATCCTGAAGGATCGCGTCGAGAACCTGATCCGCAGTCGGGGCAATCGGCGCGGCATGGGCAGCGACCGTCCTATGCCACTCATCCGCTAGTTCGGGGAAATGCGCCAGCAGGGCTTCGTCCCAGATCAAACGGATCGCCAGCAGGTCCGTCAGCGTCTCGTCCAAACCGCCCGCCATCTCGGCTTGCCACGACAGCCAGCGTGCGTGTTGCGACCAGCCGCCAAGATCCATCAACAGCCGGTGGAACGCCGTCTCTGCCGCATCCTCCGTCAAATCAAGTGCGGTGGCTGCCCGAAGGACGGCACACTCCGATGTGTCAGGCGCTGCCGCCACATGGGCGCAAAAGCAGCTCAACCCGGCGATCTCGGGTGTCATGTCATGCGTAGCCCAAGCCCGCCAGGCCGCAAAGGCACCCAAAGCAGGTGCGGGCGTCCAGAACGCCTGCCCCCGGTCGAAATGCCCTGCAGCCCAGAGCCCGAAGCTGCGCGAGATCACGGCAGGCCAATCGGTTCCGGTCACTTTTGCTGCAAGGTCGGCGACTGTCGGCAGGGCCTGCTGTGCCGGACTTTCGGTCGCCAATTTGGCCTTCAACAACGCCAGATCAACGGGCTTGACGGGCGATGTGCTAAACCAAAGTGCTGCAGCAAGATCATCATCGGTGATGACGCCTGCCTTGACCTTGGCCGCCAGTTCAGTGCGCGCCGCGGTTAGCCGTACTCCCGCCACCCGCGCCAATCGTGCGGCTGCATGGGGCAAATCCTCGTTTAACTGGCCGAGAAACGGATTGACAGCAACAGTGCCATCCAAAGGGAACGCCGGCGGGATAGCGCGCGCCGAAGCTGCGGCCCTCTTAAGAACGTGCAACACGGACGCGGGTTCGATTTCGCTGTGTTTCAAAAACATGTTATTAGTTTCCTCGATGAAATCAATTTGACTTGCCGGTTTTCAGACCGCCGATAGCGCGGTCAAGCAGTGCGTTTAGATAAAGTCCGTTTGCGATATGCACGCGCAGACCCGCCGTTGCCGGGTGATGTGCCCAGAGCGGGAACAGCGCCTGCGCCACGGCGACAAGCCCGAAGGAGGCCACTGCCAGCACGATCATTGCCCATTCCAGCGGCCCTGGCACGGGTGCTGCAGGCAGGTGCGGCCCCCAGAGCAGCTTGGCCAAGGTCTGAAAGAAGAAATAGGCGACAGCCGCGCCAAGCGAGGCGCGCGCCGTGCGCAGGGTGAGCGCGCGCGGGGCCGCATCTGCCAACCCTTGGGCCACCAGATAGGCCACGCCGAAGATCAGGATGGCACCGAGTGCAAGGGACTGCGCGGATTTCGGGCCAACCGCCCAACCAAAGCCAAGCGCCACCACGGCATAGAGTAGCAGTGCCAGAGCGAAAGACCGCCCCACCGCGCGCAGGTTTGGAACGGCGATTGCACCAGGAAGTCGAACTTGCACCACCGCCTGAACGGCGCACCCGGACGCGAGAAAAGCATGCGCCTTGTAAATCGAGTGGGCCACGATATGCAGCAGCGCCAATGGCCATAGCCCTAGGCCGCATTGCAGCAGCATGAAGCCCATCTGCGCCACAGTCGACCAAGCCAGCGCGGTCTTGACAGCGCTTTGCGTCAGCATGACCGCGCTGCCAAACAACGCCGTGAAGCCGCCCAGTAGGACTAGGGCGGCCATCGCACCGGGGCTGGCTTCAACTAGGCCGGAAGTGACGATCAACAGCACGCCACCCGCGTTGATGATGCCCGCATGTAGCAGCGCCGAGACAGGGGTGGGCGCTTCCATAACCTCCGTCAGCCAGCCATGCAGCGGAAAGCAGGCAGTTTTGAACGCGGCGCTAAGCACCAACAGCGCCACTGCAATTTGCGCCACTATGGGCAGACCACCCGCCGCTGCCTCATTCAGTGCAGCAACGTTCAATGTACCAAAGGCCGATACCAGCAGCAGCGCCGCCAAGATCAGCGCCACGTCTCCCGCGCCCCAGACCAGTGTGAACTTGGCCGCAGCACGCCGCGCCTCAGGCCGTTCGGAGTAGAAAAGCAGCAGTTGCCGCATCACAAGACCGACGGCGACGAAGGCTGCTATCAGAACCACCATGCTGCCCGCCTGCACAAGGGTCAGGACCGCCGCCAGCGCCACAAGCATCCAGCCATGAAACGCGCCTTCGCGTGCCTCACCATCAAGGTAGGTGCGGGAGTACCGCACCACGACCCAGCCCACAAATGCTACGAGCACTGCCATTGTGGCGCTGATCGCATCCAGACGCAGCAGGACTAGACCGTTGGCCATCGCGAGGCTCAGGGATCCAGCGGCAAAGAGTTGCAAAAGATTTGCGCCCGCAATCCCAAGAGCAACAAGCGTCGCCGCCTCCGCAACGCGCGGCAGGTGCCCCGGGCGGCGGCCCGGCCGGGCGATAAACAGCAAGGCCGTCAACAGAACCGCAAGCGGCATAAGGAGCGAAAATATCGGCAGAAACATCTGACTGATCTCCTGTGCAAATCGTTTGCGCAGGAATACGGCTTGCCATGCATGAATAAAAATTCATATTTTAATTCATATCGTTCTATATTTTAGAAGTGAGACCTTGATGAATCTGCACCATCTCCGGCTCTTTCGCGCCGTAGCACGAGATGGCACACTAACCGGTGCGGCACGGACACTGAACCTGTCGCAATCGGCCGTCTCGATACAGCTTCGCACACTAGAAACGGTACTTGGCCACGATCTTTTTGAACGTCGCGGGCGCGGCCTCCTGCTGACCGAAGCGGGGCGTATTGCGCTCGATCATGCGGAGGCGATATTTCGCACCGCGGATGATTTGACCGCCACGTTGGCCCAATCAGGAAATGTGCGCCGGGCGTTGCGCGTCGGAGCGCTATCGACGCTGTCGCGCAATTTCCTGATCGGCTTTGTCACACCGCTAATCGGGCGGCGGGATGTGGAGCTGGTGCTTCGCTCGGGGGCACAATCCGATCTAATTCGTGGGCTTGAGGCTTTGTCGCTTGACATTGTTTTGACCAACGTTGCGCCTGCCCGCGACGCTGCAAGCCCCTATCTTGTGCAGGCATTGACGGAACAGCCAGTCAGCGTTGTCGGATTTCCGCGCGATACGGCAGTTCCACTATCGCTGACCGCCCTGCTGACAAGCGAACCGCTGATCCTGCCAACACCGGAGTCAGCCTTACGCGCGGCCTTTGATGGTTTGATCGAGCGCCTTGGCGTCGTGCCGCACATTGCGGCCGAGGCCGACGATATGGCCACGCTCCGCCTTCTGGCTCGGGCAGGTGCTGGCCTTGCGGTATTGCCGCCGATAGTCGTGCAAGACGAACTTCGTTCAGGCCTACTGGTCGAGCGCGCCCAGCTCCAGAGCATATCAGAGTGGTTTCTTGCCGTCACGCTGCGACGCCGGTTTCCAAATCCTCTCGTCGCCGAGGTCCTAGGTATGGTCAATGCAGACTGAACTTTATAGTCGATCGGAAGGTTGCGGCTATTTCAGCCGTCATGGTGCCAAATGTTTCTATCGGTAACACTTTTGCACGTGCGCGGAAGACCAAATAACCACTTTTGAGGTTCTTAGCCTCCGCTCCCACGCGTTTGGGCAGAGGTCTATACCGCGAAATCGAGCCATTCCTCGGCTAAGACTTCCAAATTGAACTTTGTTCCTGTGGATCGAGACCTTGCTTACGCGGATGCCTGAAACGACGTGCCTTCTTAAGAATTGATAACTTTGAAATTTGTTAGCTTTGGCTTGCACCGGTTGGACCACTTGGACCGCATTGAAACTAATGCATTTTTCAGATTCATCCGGTTCATTTGGTCCCAATGGCCCAACTGGTCTAGCGGTCCTTATAAATGAGAGAGGCGATTTACCTCTCTCGTGTCAGGGCATTGGGAAGCACGCGAGCACATGTGAGCTTCTGGTTCATCGTGCCCGCCAGCCGAGCCTGGCGGGTTTCTTACTCATCACAAGAAACTGAAGTCATCCACAGTGAGGCTCGCCGCCGCGGTGCCTTCGACCAGAATGGTATTGCCGTTCACGTTCAACTGCGCCCCTGCAGCTGTATCGACGATCCCCAAAGCCGCCACAAAGCCCTGGAGCCAGTTGTTACCGTTGCTGATGTTAGTCTCACCCGTGTCAGGGTTCACAATCCGGATGAAGAAGCGGTCGATGCCATCCTCGAAATCGGTGATCACATCCGCTTCGCCATCGAAGAACGCCGAGAACACGACTTGATCCGCATCCGCTCCACCGGTCATTACATCATTACCAGCGCCACCATTGAGAGTGTCATTGCCCGTGCCACCGTCGATGGTGTCGTTGCGGCCACCGCCTGCAAGGAAGTCATTGCCCGCACCGCCAGAGATTAAATCGTCGCCCTCCCCGCCACCGACCCGGTCGTTACCCGCCCCCGCGTCGATCGTGTCACGCCCTGTGCCACCGCCAATATCATCCGCACCGTCTCCGCCACGGATAAGGTCGTTGCCAAAGCTCCCGGACATGCTGTCATTGCCATCACCGCCATCCAGCGTATCCTTGCCAGCACCGCCCGCCACCACGTCATTGCCAAGGCCGCCCGAGACGCTGTCAACGCCAAAGCCGGCACCCATCACATCATCGCCATCGCCGCCAATGATGGTGTCATTGCCAAAACCACCGCCAACTTGGTCATTGCCTGGGCCCGCGTCGACGAAATCGTTGCCATCGCCGGCCGGGATGGAATCATCGCCATCACCACCTGTAATACTGTCGTTGTCCGGAGTGCCGGCGAGGAAATCTGACCCCAAAGTTCCGGTGACAATGACATCCGGAACAAAAGGCTCTTCGATCAAGTCTTGCGCAGCAATCATCATATCCGAAAACATGAACTGCTCAATGCCCACAAATTCGTCGGTGCCGTCGGCATCAGAGATTGTGAATCCCTCTAACGTTTCCGTGATCACGGCGTTGGTAAAAGTGGAATTAACTAAAGCTGTGTCAAAGCCGGAGCCTCCATTGACAGTATCCAGTTTCCGCGACTGGACAGCAGAGCGCACTAGCTACCCACGCGACATGGCAGAGATTGCGCTCGCACACACCATAGCTAGCGACGTGGAGCGTGCCTCTAGGCGCACTTATATGTTGGATAAGCGGCGCGAGATGATGGATGATTGGGCAAAATTCATCCTTGGTTCAAATCCTTAAATCTGTCCCACGGGTGCTGAGGTCAGACAGTTGTTCCAATTGCAACGGTGAGCGAGCCCAGATCCATGCAAAATATCAAACCATCGCAAGGGTCGCATCAGTCAAACCGAAAAGTGCCAAGATTAAACCGATCGCGATGCCGACTGGAAGGCTCAGAAGCCGCGCAAATCGTGCAAAACCTTGCGCTTTAGACTTGCGCGCAGGCTGAACCTCGCTTGGAAATCCCCAATCAATCAATCCGTTGAACCCCTTCTCGAACAGGACTAGCCCTGCGACTAGGACAGGCATAACCACTGCAAGTGGCCAAAATTCAGTTGTGACCAGCCGCGCCGAGCCGTCGGCTACCAATACAACCAATACCCCAAACACGACGTTGATAATCGTCTTGATCCAGTCACCCATCTGCGTTCTGCGTGGCTCGCGCATAGGACCGCCCAAAGCAGTGTTTGCATAAAGTCACACAATACCTTTGCCCCGGTCATAGCAAGTCCTCCTTTTCCTGACCTAAATCCGTCCCGATCGAAAGCCCACCGGAAATGCCGGGGCATACCTCGATCAAGTCCGCGCCCGGCGCGTCAGAATTTTTTGGTCGCGCAACCAACACCTAACATCTGGTCCCATCGGTCTGCTGCGCTAAAGCATGAATGGATGCCGCCTTAATTGCGCCATTATTTTGCCGTAATGCTCGAAGTCGAGGGTGGAAATATAAATAAAACCGCGCAAAAGACGCGGGCAATTGAGGCGGAAAACAGAAGTTATGGCCGATACAAGGCTATTGTTGAACGGATTCAGCATCATTGGCGATCCGCAAACAAACTCGAACGCCAAGGGTGGTGGCGAGTTGATGATCCATAATGGCATGGCTGTCTTTGAGGGCGATGACATCGTCGTTTACAACGTAACGGGCGTAGATGGGGGTGGCGTGCTAAATGACGGTTCGGTGATTGTGGGCATAACGGTGTATGATAATGCCTCGGATTATTTCTACGATATCGCAAAATACGAATACACGTCTCCAGCTGGCGGCGGAGCGGATATCGATTTTGGGCGCAATACGATGGGCGACCGCTATCTGGAATTCAACGCATCATCACTAACCTCGATCGACCCATCTGCGCCCATCCTTGGAGAGATGGCTGTTGTGGCCGGCTTCGATATCCTAGGCACTCTGGCCTCAACAAATGGCCCTCTCAAGGTGCCCACCAATGAGGATATCGACCTGAATGGGGATGGCGTCATAGCCGAAGGCGAACTATCCGACGGAAGTTTTTCCAGTAAACTCAATATTCTGGCCGAGAACAGCATCGTATGCTTTGTTTCCGGCACTCTGATCGAGACGCCCACAGGTCCGCAATCTATTGAAACGCTGCAAGTGGGAGATCTGGTCAACACAATGGATGAGGGCGCAAAACCAATTCGTTGGATTGGCGGCGCCTCCGTTGCGGGGGTCTGCGCGAACGCACCGGTGCGCATAAAGCGCGGGGCAATTGGCAATGTGCGAGATCTCTGGGTTTCGCAAAATCACCGTATATTGGTTTCGGGAGCACATGCCGAATTGCTCTTTGGCGAACCTCAGGTGCTGGTGGCCGCCAAACACTTGGTTGATGACGACACAATCTGCATCGTCCCGTTCAAAACTATAGAATATTGGCATTTGTTGTTCGATGGGCACCAGATCATTTTTGCCGAAGCAAGCCCTGTTGAGAGCCTTTACCCCGGCCCGCAATCGCTCAACGCAGTCAACCCGACTGAGCGCGACGAGATCGTAGCGCTGTTCCCAGAACTGGAGAGCGAGGATAACGACTACCATCTGTCGCGTTACACGCTAAGAAGGTTCGAGGCGCAAGCGCTAAGACGCAGCGCCTAACAAGCAATTCCCGGCGTTCGTCTGTCCCTATTACCTGGAAAGCATCGAGGCGGAGAGACCGTTCTTCGGGCCGAACAAGATCACCATCGTGGATGATGTTGTGACCATAGGGCGAACAAGCTTTGCTTGCGCGGAACTCCTTCGGGTTGTCTGCCCGGACGCAGAAATTCGCATTCTTGCAATAATCCAAACGCAAGGGCTGCAAGAAGACTTTGAGAAAATTGTTGATCCGGCCATAGGCACCATCATTGGCTACCCATCCGGCAAGACCCACCGTGACCCATAAATGAATAAATGTGGTTTTGTGGGTTTGTGGGTTTGTGGCGGACATGGATACTGAGTTATTAAGACAAATTATGAAAGATGATCACAGACGGACTGACAATAGGCTTAGATGCTGAATAACCGTAAACAATTCCTAGCATGGAGACGGCATGCCTTTGTCCGCGATCCGCATCGAGATCTGAATGCTCTTTACACTGGGCTTAAGCAGAGAAGCGGCGTTTAATTGATCGGCTGCGCGGAGGAGATTGTCGACATAGGGCAGTCATGGGACCCGACGGAGCGACCAATTGATAGCTTGGGCCGTTTCTACCACCGTGGTCTCTCGCTCTGGCACCCTGCTCACCCGACAAAATGCACGAAAGGGAATGGGGGAGATTTAGGTCCAGCTTGCCGAAGAAGCCGAGGCGGATCGCTTGCTCGACGAACAGCGTGCACGGGACCAGTCCTCCAGCGTTATCGACGCCGTCTTCGGCCTGTTCGTCGGAACTGCCTACGCGCAGGACGCGCAGCAGACGAGGCAGGACACCGTAACCTTCGTTCTGGAACCCGACGGCACTGCTGAAATCAAGATGACGATGGAAGCCGGAAACGTGGCCGAATATTCCTGGACTGCAACCGGAGGGCGGGTCAACTTTGACCTGCACGCTCACAGCGGCGGTGAATCGGTCGACTATGAGCGTGGCAGCGGCCAGACTTCGGGCGAAGGCAGCATCGAAGCGCCCTTTGCCGGTGACCACGGGTGGTTCTGGCGGAACCGGGACAGCGCGCCTATCACGATGACCATCCAGTTGCGTGGAGAATATAGCGAAGTCGTAGAGACCTACTGAAGCCCTCTGCGTATGCGGCACTCCGCAGGCGCAGATCTCCGCCCGGGCTTCAATCGCAAGTCTGCGGATGAGGCCTGCACTATCACTTTACTGGGGCGTTGTCGGACAAAGATCGATACGGCCAGCAGCCCAGCTTTTTCGCCCTTTGGTCGCGATACTAACAATCTGGTCGTCCGGCACCGGCACTGTCGGAAGGGGCGTCAGCCCGTCATCGTGGAACAAGTAGAGCCGAGCGGCAAAATCCTCGAAGGGTAGCGAACCTTCCCCGAACCGTTCTCCGCTGCCCTGTGTCGAGACAACGATACCGTGGCCCCAATCTTGTCCGCTGTCATTGTTGGGATTGAAGAAGTAAACGCGCATCTGCCCAGTTGGGTCCAAACCTACCCGGATTAGTGTGATCGCGTGCCAGCCCACAAACGTCGCGCCCGTGTCTGTCACCGCGATCCCGGCAGGCTGCGGGTGGATGACTGGTTGGTTGCCGTTGTATTGAGGGTGGTAACAAGCGTGGAAGTGGCGCAGGAAACTTTCATAGTGCTTCAATGCGCCTGTCGCGACATCGACGGCTATGTGAAAATCCCGCCCAACCCACCAGCCGTGAAGTTCGGGATTGATCCAGCGGGCATCGTCAAGTTGCGGGGCAGCGCCCGTGGGGGTAGGTATCCTCATGACCAAATCCAAGCAATCCGGCGCTTTCAAAGGGCATCGATTCCCTTCTGAAATCATCGCCTACGCCGTCTGGGAATATTTCAGATTTCCAATGAGCTTGCGCGATGTCGAGGACCTTCTGGCCGCGCGCGGTGTGGTGGTCAGCTATGAAACGGTCCGCGCTTGGGTTGCAAAATTCGGGTCGCAATATGCCAAAATGATCCGGCGGGATCGTCCGGCGGCGGCGGACAAATGGCACTTCGACGAAGTTGTCATTCCGATCAACGGGAAGAAATATTGGTTGTGGCGCGCTGTTGATAGCAATGGCGATGTGCTGGACATCCTCATTCAGCCACGCCGCAAATCGGTTCTTCCGCAAACTGTTCAAGACCTTTGGCCAACCGCGAGTTGTTGTCACGGACAAACTTCGAAGCTACGGGGCCGCCCTGAAAGACCTCGCTCTGGGCATCGAGCACCGCAGCCATAAAGGTCTCAACAATCGATCTGAAGGATCGCACCGCCCCACCCGACGACGAGAAAAGATCATGGGAAGATTCAAATCGCCAAAACAAGCCCAGCAATTTCTTTCCGCTCATGATCAGGTCCAAACCGTCTTTCGCCCGCGCCGCCATACACATCCAGCCGCCGCCTATCGCCAGACCAGAGCCGACGCCCATTGGGTCTGTGACGACATCACGCGTGAGCTGAAAGCGGCCTGAGGTCAAACGCCCTGGCTTTCGCTGCCGGGAACTCCGACAACTTGACGATGCCAATTAGCCTCATGGGATCGGTACAAGAGAGAAGCTGGCGCAAGCGGGGTGCAGTCAAGTCCAGCGCTTTGCCGCATCCGGGACCAGAAGTCCACCCCGGCGCGCGTTCATCCAGCTGTGGAAGTGCGCATCATCGTTGAAACGACATTTGAGAACGGTGAAGGATTTCTCTTTGACTCAATTCACTAGGCAGTACACCCATTAATTCTTGTTTAACTGTATAGGTTTGTGATTCACTCCCGGGCGAACATCGGGCGGGAGGATGCAAATGGCACGATCAGACATGAGCGATCTTGAATGGGAATTCATCAAGGCGGTCTTGCCCAACAAGACAAGGGGCAAGAAGCGGGTTGATGACCGCCGCGTGATCAACGGTATTTTCTACGTCCTGCGCACCGGCATCCCTTGGGCTGATCTACCAGAGCAATACGGCCCACCGACCACGGTCTACAACTGTTTCAACCGGTGGAGTTATGCGGGCCACTGGGACCGGATCATGGACGCCATCGCCGACGCGCATAACGTTGACATGGTGATGGTCGACGGGACCAGCGTGCGCGCGCATCATTCCGCCACAACACTCAAAAAAAGACCCGCGCCGCTGTTTAGGTCGTTCACGGGGCGGATTAGGGACGAAAATACATGCACTTACCAATCAGGATGGGCTGCCGATCCGATATGAATTGACACCCGGTCAAGCCCATGACGCGCCGCCGTGCAAGACGCTGCTCGCCAACCTACAGCCTGGTCAACACGTGCTCGCGGACAAGGCATATGACGCAGACTGGATCAGGGACATGATCTGGGAACAGGGTGCTATCGACGTGATCCCTCCCAAGGCAAACCGTAAACTGCCCGCCGAATTCGATGCTGAAATCTACCGGGAACGCAACAAAATCGAGCGTTTCTTTGGCAGGCTGAAAGCCTCGTTCCGTCGTATCGCAACCCGATACGAAAAGACGTCACGCAACTTCCTGTCGATGATCAAACTGGCGTCGGTCAGACTGTGGATCGAGTTTTATGAGTCGGCTGCCTAGTAATCAGGTTCTGCAATCCGAAGTTGTTCGACATAAAAATGCCACCTTCCTTTGGTTGTCGTTTTCTTTAGGGAGCGGAGCTCGCAACCTACCGACCATTTCAAGGTGCCAAAGCAATGCTTCGCGTTTACGATCAGACGGATGAAAACTCTAAAACAGTAATTGTGGAAGACATGTTTGGTGCCAACCTGACAATGACGACAGATTTGTCGTTCGTGCAGGAATTAGGCGCGCGTTTTCAGGGGCTGGGGCTTCACGCAATAAGGTTCCCCGGCGGGTCAGTTACCGAATGGTATTTTGACATATCTGACATTGCGGGCGGTAGTCATAACCGAACAATAGGCTCATTTGAAGATGCGCACGTTGAGTTGATACCTTTCTTTAAATTCTTGAATTTTGCAGCAACCATCGAAAAGAGCGTTACGCTTGTAATTCCAACGATAAACGGGTTTTCGCAGACGGCTTCCGAGGCGCTTCTGTCAGGTGACTTTGGCAACCGGGTTGTCACTGAGGCCTATCTGGAAAATGTGGCTGATTTCGTCGCCATGGCGGCTTTGACCTCGCAACAACAAGGCGTCACTGTTGATGCCTTCGAGATCGGCAATGAGTTCATGGCCTCGGGTCGGATGACTGCGAGCGAGTATGGCCAATTGGCCGCAGCTGTGGCGGCGGTGGTCGAGAGAACGCTAGACTCGTTGGCTATCGCACGGCCTGCGCAAGCCGACATTGTTGTCCAGACACTCAGTGCGGCCGGAACCTACTCCCCAAATGGCACGACCATTCTATACGTCGATGAGGCAACGGGTTTCATCTACGAACTGCATGAGATGGGTGAGGCCAATGTCCCGGAAGTCAGCGATCTGACAAAGGTCGTCGTGCCATCGCAGGGCACTGCACGTCAGCAGAATATCGCGATCATTTCCGCTTTTGAACAGGATCACGTGACAGTTCAGAACGCAAATGGCCAGCAGATCATTTTTGATACGTCGAATGCGGTGGATGCGATCGACGGCGTGACAGAACACTATTTCCTTGATGGCGGCTTTGATGCGGTCGATGCTGACGAGCACTACGGATTCAATCAGCTTGAACTATGGCGTCAAAGTCTGCCGATGCGCGACGCCAGCCTTCCAAAACTGGATTTCTACATCACAGAATGGAATGTCCGCAGAAATGGCGATGTGGATGAAGCCAACAATCGGGGCCTGCAGCAGGCTGCAACAAATGTTGCAATGTTCTATGAGATGGTCACCCACGACGTGACGACCGCATATTTCTGGCCCTCGATTTTCGACCAAAGTTCTTCCGTCACTCTAATCCACCAGAACCGCCAGCATTTGACGATCGCGGGAGAGGCCTACGCCCAGCTCACCAACACAATGGGAATGACCCCATTCCTTGGTTTCCTCGATCAAGGCAACGTTGATATCCATGGGTTCGAGAACGAAACAGAGGCTTTCGTTATTCTGTCAGAGCGTAGCGGCACGGAAAACCGAATACTGCTGAACCTGAGCGAAGTGCTCGACAGCGTTCGATATAGTGTCTCTTGGATTGAATTATGGGATGGCGGTGCGGGTGGGCAAGATGAAGCGGCAGACCCTGTCATTCAAACAACGGAAATTGTAGATCTCGTCACTCCAAAAGAGCTGGAGGCATTCTTGGTGACCATGCAATCCTGGTCCCTACTCTACATGAAGATTGAGGCCGTCAGCATGGAGGAACCCCTGAGGGCTGAGGCGCCCGAAGGCGATGCGGCCCGCCGGATCGTTACGGGCAGCGAAGCGCATGACAACCTTCATGGCGGATTGGGTGATGATACCCTGCGCGGTCTCGACGGCGATGACCAGCTAAATGGGGGGGAGGGAAATGACAGTATCGGAGGCGGTCTGGGAAATGACACGATCGACGGTGGTGACGGCGATGACATCATCGGTAGCGGTTTTGGCGCAGATTCCATCACGGGCGGCACCGGTAATGACGTGGTCGCAGGCGGTGCCGGGAATGATACGCTAGAGGGTGGCGGTGGCAATGACAGCATGTCTGGCAGCTTTGGCAATGAGCTGATCAACGCGGGTGGCGGGACCGATGATGTCGGTGGTGGCACTGGGCGTGACACGATTGACGCCGGTGCCGGCAATGACCGGGTCGGTGGCGGCGAGGGTGATGATTTAATATTTGGCGACGACGACAATGATTTTCTCGCCGGGGGCGGACGCAACGATACGATCGATGGCGGCACCGGCAATGACACGATCAACGGCGGCGCTGGCAACGATGTGATGACCGGCGGCACCGGCGCGGATCAGTTCGTATTCGCGTCTTTCTTCGACGGCGATGCCGACGTGATTACTGATTTCGAGGATGGAACCGACAGCTTCTTCATCCGGATTGTGAACCCTAACACTGGTGAGACCAACATCAGAAATGGCGGCAATGGTATTGCGGGTTTCGTTGATGCTTTGGGTATCGTCGACACGGTTGCAGGCGCGCAGTTCAACTTAAACGGCAACACCATTCTAGTCGAAGGCATCGCGGCGGCGAGCATTACTGTGGATGACTTCAGTTTCTTGTGATAAGCAAGAAAGCCCGCCAGTCTCGGCTGGCGGGCACGATAAACTAGAAGCTAATATGTGCTCGCGTGCTTCCCGATGCGCTGACACGAGAGAGGTAAATCGCCTCTCTCATCTGCCAGTGAATTTGGTCGGCAGATGCGATCCTTCGACCGTCCGAATGATCTCCAGCCTCTCAGATGCGGGGTATCTCATTCCTCGTCCTCCCGAACCCCTGTCATGCTTTTTTTGAGCATGCGGTTTTCCAAGGTGAGATCTGCCACGCATTCCTTCAGAGCCAAAGCTTCGGAACGCAGGTCCTTTACCTCAGGCGAAGTTGCTTGGCGGGCTGTCTCGCCCGACAACCGCCACTTGCCAGCTTCCAGAAAGTCCTTCGACCAGCTGTAATTCAAGCTTTCGGCTATGCCCTCCCGGCGGCAGGGCACCGAAATGCTTTCCTCGCCGCGTAACCCAGCCAAGACAATGCGGATTTTCTCTTCCGCTGAATAGGTTTGCCGGGTCTTGCGGCGAATGTTCTTGACCAACTTGTCAGCCGCGTCCTTCTGAGTTTCAGGCTTCTTCATCATCTCGATCTCCTAATCGATAAGATGAGCCAGAAATCATCCGTTGTTCAAATCCTCAAATCAGTCCCACGGGTGCTGACGTCAGACACGGCGGATGTTTTTGACCAGCTTGTCCGCTGCGTCTTTCAATGTTCCGGGCTTCTTGTTCATCTCGATCTCCTAATCGATAGCATGAACCAGAACTCCTTCGTTGCTCAAATCCTCTAATCTGTTCCAAACGTGCTGACGTCAGACAAACGCGAGTTGGCAAACGAACGCCGAGAACCCACTGATTTCGCAACTTCCGCAGTGCCTGGCGAATGATCGTCCGACACCGATTGGCGTAACAAGAAGGAGAACCCAATGCGCAAGATTCTACTGATTATCGTGACCGTGATCCTGAGCACACCAATGGCCATAGCCCAAATGAGCAACATGGAAGGGATGAATCATGGTACAATGACCATGGACAAGGCTTCTGCCGAAGAAGCCATGCTCGTTGACGCGACGGTAAACAGCATCAACGAGGATAGCGTGAACGTCAGCCATGCTCCAATCCCCGAGATCGACTGACCTCAAATGATAATGGAAATGCCATTTGCGAAAGAAGCCGAGGTGATGCTTGGAATTTCCGTTGGCGACAAAGTTGTCATGACCCTTGTGATGGGTGACGATGGCATGCCGCGCGTCACCACGTTGACAGTCAAGCAATAACAGCACTGCGCCGCAGCAAGCTTGTTGCGGCGCAGTTTCTTCTAGATGGTCCTATGCCTGCAAGAGGTTGAGGATACGTTCATTCATCCAAGGGCACATAGAGATCGCCGGCCTCGCGGAATTTTTCCGCCATCGCCGCCATACCCTCTTTCTGCGCCTCCGCGCGGATATCGTGGCTGATCCGCATGGAACAGAACTTTGGCCCGCACATCGAACAGAAATGCGCCACCTTATGCGCCTCTTTGGGCAAGGTCTGATCATGGAAATCGCGCGCGGTTTCGGGATCGAGCGAGAGATTAAACTGATCCTCCCAGCGAAATTCAAACCGCGCCCGGCTGAGCGCATCGTCGCGCCGCTGCGCCCCCGGCAACCCCTTTGCGAGGTCGGCGGCATGGGCGGCGATCTTGTAAGTGATGACGCCAGTTTTCACATCGTCGCGGTCGGGCAGGCCCAGATGTTCCTTGGGCGTGACATAGCAGAGCATCGCACAGCCGAACCAGCCAATCATCGCAGCCCCGATACCGCTGGTGATGTGGTCATAGCCGGGGGCGATGTCCGTGGTGAGCGGCCCGAGGGTGTAGAACGGGGCCTCGTGACAACACTCAAGCTGCTTTTCCATGTTCTCCTTGATCTTGTGCATGGCGACATGGCCCGGCCCCTCGATCATCACCTGGCAGTCCTTGGCCCAGGCAATTTTGGTCAATTCGCCCAATGTCTCCAATTCCGCGAATTGCGCGGCGTCATTGGCATCGGCGATCGAGCCGGGGCGCAGCCCGTCGCCAAGCGAAAAGCTCACGTCATATTGGCGGCAGATGTCGCAGACCTCCTCGAAATGCTCATAAAGGAACGACTCGCGGTGATGATGCAGGCGCCATTTGGCCATGATCGAGCCGCCACGGCTGACGATCCCCGTTACCCGGTCCACGGTCATCGGCACCATATGCAAACGCACGCCAGCGTGGATAGTGAAGTAATCCACACCCTGTTCGGCCTGCTCGATCAGCGTGTCGCGGAACACCTCCCACGTGAGGTCTTCGGCGATGCCATTCACCTTTTCCAAGGCCTGATAGATTGGCACGGTGCCGATGGGCGCGGGGGAATTGCGGATGATCCATTCGCGAGTGTTGTGGATGTTGCGGCCCGTGGAGAGATCCATCACCGTGTCCGCCCCCCAGCGGATCGCCCAGACCAGTTTGTCCACCTCTTCCTCCATCGAGGAGGTGACGGCGGAGGTGCCCATATTGGCGTTGATCTTGACCAGAAAATTGCGCCCGATGATCATCGGCTCAAGTTCGGGGTGATTGATATTGGCCGGGATGATGGCGCGGCCTGCCGCGATTTCCTGCCGGACAAACTCCGGGGTGACGTAATCAGGGATATTGGCGCCCCAGTCGTTGCCGTCACGGTGGCAGGGTGTCAGCTCTCGCAGCTGATTCTCGCGGATGGCGACGAATTCCATCTCGGGCGTGATGATGCCTGCGCGGGCATAGGCGAGTTGGGTAGGGGCAGCCCCCGGTTTGGCGCGCAGCGGCTGGGGTTTGACCGGAAATTCCGGTACCAGCCGGTCGCCCGTGACAAAACCGTTATCCTCGGGTTTGATGTGGCGGCCCTCGTAATCCTCCACATCCCCGCGCGCCATGATCCAAGAGCGGCGGAGTGGCGGCAGGCCCTGGCGAATGTCGGTGGTGAGGTCCGGATCAGTGTAGGCACCAGAGCTGTCATAGACGGCAAGCGGGGCCTCGCCAGCGGTCGGGTGGGTCGAGATTTCGCGCATCGGCACCGCGATTTCGGGATGCAACTGGCCGTTGACATAGATTTTTCTGGAGGCGGGCAGGGGCCCGGTGGTCACGCTTGGGGTGATGCGTTGGGTCGGGACGTTCATGATGGTGCTCCTCGAGTCACGTTCTGCAAAGAGACCAGATGCGCGCGGCTGGGGAGGCATGAGAGCATCGCAGAGCCCCCGGTTCAGACCACGGGATATGCCCCTTACCGGCAAAATCACGCGCCCTAGCTTCCTACGCCAGTGTCAACTGGATCAGGTTCAAAGGGTCGCGACACTGCCCGTAGCGGGCCAGCCGCCTCTCAGTCCCTCGGTTGGGACTCCCCTGCGTACATTGTGGTTATCTTCAAAAAACCCGGCTGGCAAGCCTGTGGATGGAGTGCCTCCTCTGAAGTTCTCTAATCGCATTGGTCAAGTTTTATAATTGATGCCTTCACGCGCGCCAGGTTCATGGCTCTCTCCGCGGTCGACCTCCATGGGTCGCCGCATGTTGGCGTCGGATGGTCGGATCGGCCTAAGTGGTCCTCGCACTCGTTTCGCTGATCAGTGCATTCAGAGTGACGGCCTTATCCGCGTCATACGTCCCGGCGGGGACGCGTCCGCTGGTTTAGAGCGTTTCGCGTGAAACCTGAGTCGCGGGGGATGCCCAATTGGTCTTGAATGTGATCCATCCTGAGTGGGAGGATGGGTCATATCAGCACCTTTGCCTTTGGCGCTTTGTGTGCGATTTCAGCGACTGATTGAAGATGGGTTAAGCGGGCGGGCGTCGGCGTTACGTCTGAAACTCTCGCCAGCCACAGGCGCACGATGGGCACGACAGGTCAGAACCAGAGGAAATTCGGCCCCGGCCCCTCGGGGGCGTCCACGCGGTCAGGGCAAGCTGGCACCACACCGTGCATTCCTTGAGGAGCTGGTTGCCCAAGACCCGGACATCACGCTCTTCCAGTTGCGCGACGCATTGGCCGAGGCGGAGGGGGTGCAGGGCGCACGTCAAGTAGCTGCCATACGAGCCGCAGCACTTGACGGGCAGCTATGTATTGCAAAGCTGGTCGCCGAACCACTACGTTTTGTACATTCCCAAGTCGTTTGCGTCCAAGAAAGAATGGCACAGCGCCAATGGTCTTCGTATACCTGCAATCTCAGTTAAGGTTGCGCAGGTTTCTTTCGGCGTCGATGCCACCTGCCGCTATCGGACAGGTGGCATCTGATCGCATGCGCTCTAAAGGAGCCCCTATTGCTTGGGAAGCAGCACCCGATCTATGACGTGGATCACACCGTTCGACTGCTCGACGTCTGCAGTCGTCACGGTGGCGACACGGCCATTTTCGTCGGTCAGCGTGATCTTGTCGCCATCCATCTTTGCTTGAAGAGTACAACCTCCGACCGTCGGAACAGCGTGATTGCCATTGTCATCGGCGATCATCCCTGCAATGGCAGACGACATGGCGTCTGCGGCAACCACATGGCAAGTCAGGATTTTGGCAAGCTGATCCTTGGCGCCGGGCTGCATCAACGCGTCGAGCGATTTCTTCTTGATCATGCCGAACGCCTCATCAGTCGGTGCGAATACTGTGAAGGGGCCCGGCCCGGACAGGGTTTCGACCAGACCAGCCTGCTTAACTGCCGCAACCAGCGTCGTGTGGATTGGCGAGTTCACGGCGTTCTCGATGATGTTCTTTTCAGCGAACATCTCTGCGCCGCCTACGGTCGGGTTCTGTGCCATCGCAGTGGTCGACATGAATGCAAGGGCTGTGCCTACGAGAAGTGTACGAACCATGTGTTATTCCTCCAATCTTCAGAATAGGCGTCGATGCGCCTCGTAAGAAGCCACGGAGTGAAGCCGCCAGAAGTTTCACCCGGGACAGCGTGACATGGCGGCCTCTCATCGAAGACGCTGAGGAGACCGTGACCAACACGCTTCGCGATCTCACGCTTTAGGTATACAGCCAGTTTCAGGCCGAGTACGACCTCCTCACTTCGAACGCGTCCATCGAGGACGCGATCATCGTGAACGAATAGCGGTGCCGATCTCGCCAACGTTAGGATGTCCATGAACCCATTCAACGAGGTCGCCGTTGAAGAGGCTATTCGGTTGAAAGAAAAAGGGCGTCGCGTCGGAGATCTTGTTTGTTTCGATCGGCGTCAAGCAAATGCAAGAAATGCTACGCACGGCGCTGACAATGTGGGCGGATCGTGCGATCTTGGTTGTATCGCCGGTAACGCGCACCAGGATATCGAGCCGCTGGCGGTAGCGCAGATTCTCACGGGCAAGCGGGCGATCGACAACGGCATGAACGCGACCGGACAGATTCTGGTGACGCTTCTGAGCTGGGGTGATGCGACCGGCCCTTCACCGATGCCCAGAGATCATCGAGCGAAAGATGCCGCTCATCATCGGGCCGGTTGAACCATTCGAACGATACACACCCGTTCCGCTCACCCCGGCTCACATCCACTTTCAAGCTACCAGCCCGCGCCGGCTGCAGCGGATCTATTTCTTCCAAAAAGTCCATCAGCATACACCGACGCCCTCAGGTTTTGCCCACTCCCTGCCCCAGAGTGATCATCACCGACAAACTGCGCAGCTACGCAAAGCCGATCGCGGATCTCGTTCCTGGTGCTGACCATCGTGCACATAAAGGGCTCAACAATCGGATCGAGGGCAGTCACAGGCCGACCCGGCGAAGAGAGAAGATCATGGGCGGTTCTGATGGATTGGACATCCCCCACCTAGCGTTGTGCTAGGATTGAGTGGTGGAAACTATCAGAACTTGCCGACCTGCCACGGGCCGCGCTCAGTGCCGAGCCATCTCTATCGGAGGCGTCCTTTTTCCCCGGTCATTGAGCACGCAAACGCAATCGTTGACAAAACCGGAAATAGCCTACTTTTTGACGTGAAAGTTAATTTCCCAAGAGGCGCCGCTTATGAGGACCTATCCCATTCCGTTCAATGAGGAAGCACGCCTCCGATCTCTTTTTGCCGTTCCGGGCCTGACGGAAGAGAATGACGCAGTTTTCGAAGCTATTTGCGAGGCCGCAAGGAAACTTCTTGATTGTCCCATCGCCCACATCAGTGTCGTTGAGGACGACACGCAGTGGTACAAGGCTGTCGTCGGGATAGAGCTGCACCGTATGCCCAAAGACAACAGTTTTTGCGCGCATACGATTATGTCAAACGAACCACTCGTGGTTCCTGACCTGAGCAAAGACCCGCGCTTCAAACGACACCCGATGGTCGTCAAGGGAGGCCCAGAAGCCCGGTACTATGCCGGAGTACCCTTGGTACTTTCATCGGGACATCGTTTCGGAAGTCTCTGTGGTCTCGATCTCGTCCCGCACGACGCCCCCTCGGACCAACAGATGGCTATCCTTGCGGACTTGGGCAGGGCCGTGGTCGCGGCCCTCGAAAGCGTTCCGCCGAAACCGGCGGTAAAGACAGAAGATGAATTCGCGAAGACCACTTTCATCACCTTGATAGGCCATGAGTTACGGACGCCGCTCACGATCCTGCGTGGCAGTCTGCAACTTCTCGAAGCTACCGCTGAAAGCGGCGTCAATCCGAAATTGATGAGGGCGGCGGGGAAAGCAGTCGAACACCTGATGAACCTCGTGGAAGCGGTTATAGCGTTCAGTGATGCCTCGACAGGTGAGCTGCGGCTGAACGAAAACCGTTGCGAATTGGGAGACCTTTTTGCGGAAATCGCTTACCTGCACCTACCGGGTGCCGACGGTGTCCTGAAGTCGATCACCCTTGATGAGGGTTCATTGACACAGCAGGTCTTTCTTGATCCGAACCAGATCAAGGTTGCACTGAACGCTCTTGCCCTCAACGCGATTAATCATGGCGGTCAAGACATCACCGTCGGTGCCGGTCAGGACGCACAGGGGAATATCGAGCTCTGGGTCGCTGATAGCGGCAACCTGGGTGAGCATGTAGAACTGGCCAAGCTCTATGAACCCTTCGTGGTTGGTGGTGATATCAAACATCGGGACACGCGAGGCGGACTGGGTCTTGGCCTTCCATTAACGCGCAAGTTGGTCGAACTTCACGGTGGCGACTTTGAAGTCCGGTCCGATCCCAACTGCACAACTGCGATAATCCGATTGCCAGTCTGGCGTACAGAGCAGTTCCCGTAGAGCCATCCCGCCTGGCGATAGCTTAGGTCGTCAAGTGCGGGCGCATATCTCGGACTGACGCCAAGACGATACGAGTCCGGCGAAACCAGTAGAAACGGACGTATCTCGAAGCAAGGCGACAAGATGTTGCGAAAGCATCTTTATGAGGCAGCGACAACCTTGCTGACGCGCAACCTGCGATCATCTCATCTGAAGACCTGGTGTCATTGTACCCTAATTAATCAGAATCCGGCCTGAAATTGTTCCATAGAATCAATGGCAGTTTGTACCCTTAATTTTCATATTGCACCGTTAATTACCATACTGTACCCTTAATTGCCGTACGGCCGGAACTGTGGATAAGTGTCGGCCTGTTGGGACGGGGGATTTACGTGGCCAGCGAACGTATTGCGAAACATCGTGCAGCGGTTCTTCGGCCGATCCTAGAGCTTGAGAAGAGGGGTGAGCCGATCAGCGCTGCTATCGGGGAAGCGGCTTGGGAACTCGGCTTGGCGAAAAGCCACACATGGTCGCTCTACCGGCGTCTGAGAGAGAACGATGCACGTGCCACGGCGCTGGAGTTGGACCGTCGCGGGCCGAAACCGGGGTCGAAACGGATCGCTCAAGACGTCGAAATCATCATCGATGAGAGTCTGCAGCGCTACTATCTGGTTCGTGAGCGTTCGAGCTTTCTTCGCATCTGGCGCGAGATCCGTGCCGAGTGCGAAGCGAAGGGGTTTCAGCCCCCGACCCGGAAAACGGTCAAAGCCCGTCTCGAGGCGATGGATCAGCGAGTGGTCTTCCGGAAACGGCGCGGGGCAGAGGAGGCTGACAAGGTTTTTGCCGCGCGCCCTGGCCGCCTTGAAGTTTCAGCCCCGCTGGAAGTCGTTCAGATCGATCATACGACTTCGGACATCACGTTGGTCGATCACGTCAATCGACTGCCGCTTGCGCGCCCCTATCTGACGGTGGCCATCGATGTCGCGAGCCGGATCGTTCTCGGGGTACATGTCACTTTCGATGAACCCTCTGTCTTGTCGATCGCCCTATGTCTCGATCACTGTGTGCGCCGAAAATTGGTGCACGTTCCTGGAACAATGGAAGAGCTGGTTTGGCCGACGGCTGGCATTCCGAAGGCGATCCACGTCGACAATGCGCAGGAATTCCACAGCGACTCCTTCAGAATGGCCTGCGAAGATTGGGGCATTGCCGTCGAGTATCGCCCGCTTGGCGGCAAACACAATGGCGGCCATGTCGAACGGTTGATCGGAACGACCATGGGTGCCGTTCATGTGCTGCCCGGGACGACACATTCTTCAATCGTCGAGAAGGGCGATTATGACAGCGAGAAGCACGCGGCCCTGACACTGACCGAGTTCGAAGATTGGCTTCATCTGGAAATCTGCCGCTACCACAATACGGTTCACGAAGCCCTCGGCCGAACGCCGTTGGCTGCCTGGGCTGACCTCGGCGGGGATACTGCGGGGCGGCAGGTTGTTGACGTCGAAGCCTTTCGGACGAGCTTCTTGCCCTTCGAGTGGCGCCAACTCGGGCGCACCGGGATCACGCTCTTCGGGGTCCATTACTGGAGTGATGTCTTCGCGTCGTTGGTCGGACGCGGGCAGGGCAAGGTGCAGGTGAAATACGATCCGCGAGACTTGTCGCAGGTCTGGGTCATCTCCGGTGACGGCCGTGTGATCCCGGCGCGCTACCGGGATCTCAGCCACCCGCGGATATCGCTTTGGGAAAGTCGGCGGGCGCGGAAAGAATGGCAGGACAAACATGGCGGTCGGATCAACGAGCGGGTCCTATTCCAATTGATAGACGCGCAACGGCGGCTGGCCGAGGCGGCGCGCCAAAAGACACGGACTGCCCGCTTGGAAAACGAAAGAGGTGCTCGGCTTCCCCGGCACAAACCGCGCCGCGATCCATCGCGCGAAATGTTCGCGATCGACACGGGCAATCCTGATCTGCCAACCTATGAGATTGATGAGTTTAATGACCCCAGACGAAAGAATTGACCGTATTCGCGGCGACCATTGGATTGCGTTTGACCGTGCCACCATCGTTCTCAACCGATTGACATCCCTGATGGAAATGCCGCAGCAAAGCCGGATGCCGGGGTTGATGGTCTATGGAAGCTCTGGCATCGGAAAAACGATGATCGCCAAGCGGATGGCGAGCAAATATCCAACGCAGTACAATGCCGATCTGGGCGTCACGAAGACACCCATCCTGCTGGTTCAGGCCCCGCCCGCACCGGACGAAAAACGCTTCTATCAGCACATCCTGGCGACGATTGGGGCGCCGATGTGGGGCCGGCATACCGTGTCCGAGCTCGAGGTGCGCGCGCTCAGTCATCTTCGGGACATGGACCTTAGGATGTTGATGATAGACGAGGTGCACAATCTGCTTGCTGGCAGCTACCGGGAGCAACGTCGTTTCCTGAACATGCTCCGGTTCCTCGCCAACGATCTCCGTGCCTCGCTCGTCGTCTTCGGTGTGAACGAAGCTCTGGAGGCGGTTCGAGGAGACGACCAACTGGCCCGACGTCTGGACGAACACTACCTGCCGCTTTGGGAAGATGATGTGGAGTTCTCTCGCCTAATCCAGACATTGATCGCGGCGATGGCGCTTGAGCAACGCTCGGGTCTGACGGTGGCGTCGCTTCGGACGATCCTGAAAGTGACCGGTGGCGTCACGTCGCGCGTGTTCATCATGATCAAGTCCCTGGCTATCGATGCGATCGAGACCGGAGACGAGCGGATCACGGACGAAGCGGTTCAGGCCTGGCAACCGCTATGGACGAAGCACGCCTGGAGCATTCCTCGCCAGCCCGTTGCTGCATTCGGGTGAACGTCAGACCGCTACCGTTTCGGCCACCGCCGGTGCGCGATGAGCTCTTGACCAGCTGGATCGGTCGGTTGGCGAAGGCCAATCATTGCTCGGTAGCAGAGCTTTGTGGCTATCTGGGTTTGGGGCAGGGTAGGGTGCCTGAGCATGCGAGCGACCTACGGGTGGTGGACTGGGTGCGGCTTAGTGCTGTGCTTCAGCGGACCCGGGATGAGATCACCGCCATGACCCTTATGGCCAAGATGCATCAATCCGCCCGATGCGTGTCGCCGCATGACTTCCAGTATTGTTCGGCCTGCGTGGAGAAAACGCCCGATTTGGTACTTCGGCATTGGCGCTTTGCGTGGTCGATGACCTGCGAGGTCTGTGGACAGACCCTCGCAACGAAGCGGCTAACCGAAGCCGTATCAGACCGGCTTCTTGCGCGCGCTGCTCGCGGCGCGCAAGCTTTGAAAACGGCTGTCGCGACGAACGATCTCAGGCGGCTGCGCCGGATGGATTTGACCCTGCATGTCGTATCGATGCAGGACTTTGGCCGCTCAGCGTCCGTCATCTCCGCCAACGAGCGCGAAAGGTTGATGGCGCTCGCCGCAGTCGGTGTCGGCATGGCCCGTCCCTTGTTGGGGGCGGCCATCATCCTGCGAGGAAACGATCGGGCGGTCCGGGAATTGCGCCGCGCCTTTCCTCTGCATCGGCGGGTGATCGAGCGGATCCGTAGATTGTCGGAGAACCTTGATCGACGGCTTCCGGACCAACCTGAAGCAGTTCATGTGCCTAAGCAGGAAACACGTGAAACGAGCCGCCAAGGCGGATCCGAGCGCGCTCTGCAGGCAGCTCGTCAGGCCATTTCCGAACTCGGACCGGACGCAAATCGCCAAGCGCTGCTGACGCGCGCCGATGCAATCTGGAGGCTCTCAAGTAGCGTCAAATCCTGAGGCGTGGAGCCTGTGGATATATTGTAATTAAGGGTACAAAAGTGTCCCCAAATGCCCTGAATCCGCAGAATCTGATTAATTAGGGCACAGTGACAGCTGTGCTTCAGCGGACCCGGGATGAGATCACCGCCATGACCCTTATGGCCAAGATGCATCAATCCGCCCGATGCGTGTCGCCGCATGACTTCCAGTATTGTTCGGCCTGCGTGGAGAAAACGCCCGATTTGGTACTTCGGCATTGGCGCTTTGCGTGGTCGATGACCTGCGAGGTCTGTGGACAGACCCTCGCAACGAAGCGGCTAACCGAAGCCGTATCAGACCGGCTTCTTGCGCGCGCTGCTCGCGGCGCGCAAGCTTTGAAAACGGCTGTCGCGACGAACGATCTCAGGCGGCTGCGCCGGATGGATTTGACCCTGCATGTCGTATCGATGCAGGACTTTGGCCGCTCAGCGTCCGTCATCTCCGCCAACGAGCGCGAAAGGTTGATGGCGCTCGCCGCAGTCGGTGTCGGCATGGCCCGTCCCTTGTTGGGGGCGGCCATCATCCTGCGAGGAAACGATCGGGCGGTCCGGGAATTGCGCCGCGCCTTTCCTCTGCATCGGCGGGTGATCGAGCGGATCCGTAGATTGTCGGAGAACCTTGATCGACGGCTTCCGGACCAACCTGAAGCAGTTCATGTGCCTAAGCAGGAAACACGTGAAACGAGCCGCCAAGGCGGATCCGAGCGCGCTCTGCAGGCAGCTCGTCAGGCCATTTCCGAAC
>NZ_LADY01000023.1:0-92730 GCF_000961715.1 Roseovarius sp. BRH_c41
CGAGGCGCGCGCCGCGCTGGTGATGCCGGGCGGTCTGCGCGCGGACCGGATCACGGCCCTGCACCGCCAATGGGCAGGCCTGACCGAGGCCGCGATCCTCACGGATATACAAGACGCGGCCCAGGACGCCGAGGATCGCGCCGCCCTCAACGCCGGTGGGCTCGTGCCGCTCTGGGCGTCTGCGCCCGACCAGCTGGTCGAGGGGCTGCGCGTGCTCGAGGATGCCGCCGCCCCCGAGCCTGCAAACATCCCCGACCCGATTGAAACCCCGAGCCCGTCCGTCCTTTTTCGCCGTCACGGCTCAGAGCCGGAGGCCCGGTCATGATCGCCCCGCAGAGCTATGCTGAACAACAACCCAATCCCAACCGACTGGTCGAGCAACACATGCCGCTGGTGCAGCGGTTGGCGTGGCACTTTCATGGCCGCGTGGGCCGCTTCATCGAAATCGACGATCTGCTTCAGGCGGGATATCTGGGGCTGATCGACGCCTCCCAACGCTATTCGGTCTGTGATGGGGTCAGCTTTGCGGCCTATGCCGCGATCCGTATTCGTGGCTCGATCATCGACCATCTGCGCCGCAACTCGAACCTCTGCCGCAACTCGATCACCATGCGCCAAAAGATCGAGGCCACCCGCCGCAAACTCTCGCAACAATTGGGCCGCGAACCCGACGTGCCTGAACTGGCCAAATCGCTGGAGATGTCCACCGCGACCTTTCAGGACTGGGAAAACCGGTTTCAGACCAATCAGTTGCAGTCGCTGGACGAGGTCTATACCGATCACTCGATCCTCTTCAGCGACAATGCCGCGACCCCCGAGGACGAGGTTGAGCATCTGCAACTCAAGGCGCTCTTGAAGAACGCGCTCGAAGATCTCCCCGAACGCTCGGCGCTCGTTCTGCAACTCTACTATGTCGAAGAACTCAACGTCTATGAAATTGCCGCAATCCTGGATGTGACCACCGGGCGGGTCTCGCAGATCAAAAAGGCCGCGATCAACCAGTTGCGCGATCTGATGCAGGCACGGCTCCACAGCCACGCGGCGGAATGATCCCACCGGGTCAAACCGCCAGACAGCAGGTCTGGCTCAACCCGTTTTCCGGGCCTCAGGGTCTGACAATTCCTCGGGCCAGAGGCCCAGCGCATCGCGCGTTTCGCCAAGGCTCAGACTTGGCCCGAGACGCGGATAGGGCCTGTGCGCATAACCCGCCGCCGCCAATGCCACACGGACCTCGGCGCGCTGCTCTGCGTCAAGCCGCGCAAGCGTCCGCGCGCAGGGATAGAGGCTCTCGACCGCCGCCCCATTGGCAAGGATGAGCGCCTGACGATCCAGCAAAATGCAATGATAGCCCAGCATCCCGATCAGATGAGCGCGGCGTATGCCTGGCATGCCGACAAATCCTGCGGCAGGGCCGGTCGTGGGTGCCGCCTCCCCGCCCTGATCCGGCAGCGGAAGCCGGTGCTGCGGCGACAGCTTGAGCGGTCGCATGGGATGGCCCGCGCCGAGCGCGCCCACCTCGAACCGGACCGGCGCGACACTGTTTGAGGTGGTCAAATCAAGATCCACCTCCTGCGCTCCAACCCAGATCACCACGCGCTCTTGCCCCGAAACATCCAGAACATGATCCCCCGCACCCAAAGACTGCACCTTGCTCTCACCCGTCGGGGTCAGGATTGAGGTGCCCGTGACAAATGACAGCGGGGCGTCGGCATCCAGCCGGTAACCGACGGGCGTCACGTCAACCACAAGCGCCATCATCCCGGGCGCATCGGGCACAACGTCGGGATAGAGAAACACGGTCTCGCCGCTCATGTCATTCCGAAGCATCAGCAGATCCCGGGCCTCACCCGTCCCTTCGAGAACCCCGAAGAGCGACAGCCCCGGCTGCGCGCGCCCGGACCCCAGCACGGTGTAACGCGCGCCATCCAGCACAACATGCGTTCCCACCCCAATGACCGGACCACGGTCCCACAGCACCCCTCGGTGCACACCGCCGATGTCATCCGTCGAGATCGTCGCTTGGGTTAGATATGGCTGCGCGCCCAATGGCACACCGTGATAAGTTTGATAGGCCACTTCATAGTCAGCCATGGCAGGTGCCTTTCCGTTGTTGAGGTGATCGCAGAGTGGTCAGAGCGCGACCGCAGCTCACGCTCTGCACGACGCCCAATCCGATCAACCAGAGGCGCTCGTCTGCCGGTCACCTCAGTTGTCAGAGTTCCATCCGTCAATCAGGTTTTGCAGATAATCGCCGGTCGAATTGAGCTGCGTGACGATCAATTCCATTTGTGTGAACTGGCCAAGATAGCGCGTGCGCACCTCCTCCGCCCGCAAATCCAACGCCTCGAGTGCGGTGGTCTCGGTGGCAATGGAAGAACTCAGAGAGCGCTCGCGCTGCTCCAACGCATTCCCATCGGCAAGAAAACCCGCGAGATAGGATTGCAAACTGCCGACCATACTGGGGGCAAAGTTGACCTCAGCCAGGTCCGTTTCGGCAGACACCGTCAGCGTGAGACCCCGCATCGGGCCTGATGGCACGCGATAAGTCCAGTCGCCATTCTCTTGCTCAGCGCCCAACAAGGTCACCCCCGACAGAGTGGCAATCCCAGTGGCCGGATCGCGCAACAAGGCAAAGCGACCGGCCTCCGACCTCGTCGCAGGCGTGCCGCTGATCCGCACCGTCTGCCCCGTCAGATCATCACGGATCAACGGATCGAGAAGCGACGGATTGGCCGTCAGAGCCTTGGTGAAACGGTCCGCATCAAGCGTGAGACTCCCATCGCGCTCGGTCTGAATACCGATATCCGCCAAATGCGTGCCCCGGTCCCCGAACCCCCGTGACAGGACCCGCTCAATCCCGCGCAGCACCCCATCGGCCAGACTGTCGCCCGCCAGATCACCCGCAACACCCGCCTCGCCAAATCCGCGCGCGGTCAGCGTTTTGACAAGGGTCTGCGTGGCATTGATGATATCGACGAAACTCTGCATCACCTCCAGCGAGCCTTCGGCATTGGGACGCGCCGACACACTGGCATCCACCGCCGTGGTCGCGTTCAGATTCACCGAGAGGCCGGGCAAGAGATCGTCGATCTGATTGCTGGCACGGGTCACGTTGATCCCATTGAAACTCAGTTGAGCATCCTGTGCGCTCTGCACTTGAATTGCACCCGGCCCGGCGCTGATATCAAAGCTGGCAAGCCCGGCATCCGCCCCCGCCGCGACACTCAAACGCAAGGCATTCTGTTCGCCAGTCTCGGATATGATCCCGAGCGAGAATGTGCCGTCCCCCACATCAATCACCCGCGCCGATACGCCCTCAAACGTGCTCAGCGCTTCGGCGATATCGGCCAGACTGCTGCCGGCCTGAAACGTCACGGTCTGCCCTGCGCGCGCACCGGCGGTGAACACCGGCGGGACATCGTCTGTCCACGCTCCGAAATCAACGGTCAGAACGCCCGCGCCGATCTCTGCCGCAGCGTCGGTAAAGCCGCCAAATTCCAGAACCTGCGCCTGCGCCAACTGCGTCACACCAATTTTCGCAGTCGTCAAATCAACCGCTGCCGGATCGCTGATCGTGGCCGATACCGCGCTGGTATCGCTACTGACCGTGCGCGGCGACAGGGTCCGCATGAGGTCCAAGGCTTCGGTCATCCGATCGGCCTGACCGCGCAACCGATCATAGCCCGACAAGCGCAGCTCGGCCCGGTCAATCCGGTCGGTGATCAACTCACGCCGCGGCGAAATCTCGGCCTGCGTCAGCGAGTCGGACAACTCCGCGATGTTGATGCCGGTGCCGCCTCGGTTCAGCGACGTCAGAATATCGTTTTCCATGATATACCCTCTTCGCCCCTGACAACGGCACAATGCAGCAGGCTGTTAGCCCTGCCGCCTCAATAGGTGATCTCGATCTCGATTCGGCGGTTCAACTCGCGGCCTTCAGGTGTGTCGTTGTCGCTGACCGGCATCGATTCACCCCGGCTTGTCGCCGTCAGGCGCTCGGGCTCGATCAACCCCGACCCAGAAAGCTCGCGCACCACTGCAGAGGCCCGCGCTGCGGCCAGCCCCCAATTGTCCTGATAGGTCGATCCACCGCCAAGCGGCACCGTATCGGTATGCCCGGTCACGACGATATTGCTCGCCTCACCCATCGCCGCAAAGGCCAGTCGCGCCATCACATCGCGCGCCTCTTCGGTCAAGTCCGCCCCGCCGGATGGAAAGGCTCCGCCAGCCCCGACTGTGATGATCACCTTGTCTTCGCGCTGCTCGACCGTCACCAGCCCCTCGCCGATTTCCTGCCGCAAGGCGACCTGCAATTGCGCATCGGCAAGAGCGGCGCTGCGTTCGGCCTTGCCTGCTTCCGCTTGAGTGTCGGCCTCTTTCTGCGCGGCCTCTGCCATCTGCGGCAATGCCTCGGCCAATCCCTGCAACATCACATCCGAGGTGGATTGCCCCGTGGCCTCTGCGGCCTGCTGCAATGCCTCGGCCGCCTCGGTCAACTGCGACGGCAGGCTCTCGTCATCGGCCGCCTCAAAGCTCATCACCACCGTGCCATCACGGGTCTCGACCTTGACCTTCCCCTGGTGCAATGCCTCTTGCAGCGCTTGCGCCAATTCTGTCGCCTCGGCCTGACCCGGATCGTCAGCGCCCTCGCCTTCGGCAGACCCCTTGCCCTGCTCCTCCGTCACCGGACGGTCGATTTCGGGGTTCTCGGTCTCGGTCGTGTCCTGCGTCATCTGCTCTGTCACCGACATTTCCGGCGACGGGCTGAACGACAGATCAAGGATCGCCGTGCCCTTGGGCTGCTCCATCACCGGCACCTGCCGCTGCACGCCAAAGGCCATGCTCAGCGATCCCGCCACCATTTTGAACTTGGGCTGGTTGAACTCGGCAAAGGACAGGATCAGAACGAAAAACGCCATCAGAAGCGTGGCGATATCGGCAAAGGTCGCCATCCACGCAGGCGCACCCTTGGGCGGGCATTTCGGACAGTCATCGGGCGGAGTTTCGATGGGAACTGGCAGGGGGATGGGTTTACGCGCCATGGGTCACACCGCCTCAGGCTGCCAACAACTTGAGCTGCATCTTGGGCGGCATCACCGCAACCATCTGCTCTTGCACATTTCGCCCGGATTCGCCACGCGCGATATTGCGCAACCCCGCCAGAACCATGTCGCGATAGGCGGCTTCACTCTCGGTGTATCCTTCGAGTTTCGACAGAACCGGGCCAACCATGACATTGGCGATAAACGCCCCGTAAAGCGTGGTCAAAAGCGCCACCGCCATGGCAGGGCCGATCGCTTTGGGGTCGGCCATGTTGCCCAACATCTGCACCAGACCAATGAGCGTGCCGATCATGCCCATCGCCGGGGCAATGTCGATCCAGCCGCGCAGCGCCTCATGCACCTCGCCATGACGCACCTTCATCGCCTTGATCTCTTCCGACAATTGCTTGACCAACTTCGACTCGTCCGCGCCATCGACCAGCATTTGCAGACCCTTGGAAAAGAACTTGTCCGGCACTTCCTGATTTTCAAGCGCCATCAACCCGCTCTTGCGCGCGACATCCGACAGCTCGACCATCTTGGTGATCAGCTCCTCTTTGCTCGGCGCCTTGGGCATGAACGCCTTGCCCATCGCACCAAAGCTGCGCAGGAAAACCGGCATGGTGCATTTATACATGACCGCAAAGAACGTCCCGCCAAACACGATCAGAACCGAGGCGATATCTATGAACGGCCCCAGACCACCCGCCGCCAGCATCGAGCCAATCACCATTCCCACCGCACCGATCAATCCGATGAGCGAAGCAATATCCATTGGCGGGACTCCCTGAGCAAGCGTGGCGACCGGCAACATACCGGGCCTCGGCAGGGATGGGGCAAGAACCATACCAAGCCAAATACGATTGCGAGAAAAGTATTATATCATTTTAAATCATATGCTTATAAGAATTTACTAGAATTCCTGCTAAACATTCTCCGGGGCCGCCGTTGCTCTTGTCAAGCGCTGGGCAGCGTACACCCATCTAGCGCTGGCAAACGTAACAAGCCAAGTCAGGAGACTGAACATGACCACAATTAATACCAACATCAGCGCGATCACTGCACAAGCGAACATGAGCCGCGTCAACGACGATATGAATGCCGCGATGAGCCGCCTGTCCTCAGGCCTGCGCATCAACGCCGCCAAGGACGATGCCGCCGGCATGGCCATCGCGGAAAAGATGACTTCGCAGATCACCGGCCTCAATCAGGCGGTTCGGAACGCCACCGACGGCAAGAACCTGCTGGACACGACCGAGGGCGCACACTCGGAAGTCTCGAACATGCTCCAGCGTCTGCGCGAACTGGCCGTTCAGTCTGCGAACGATACCAACACTGCCTCCGACCGTTCCAACCTCGGCGCAGAAGCCAAGCAGCTTGTGACCGAAATCAACCGTGTCGCCAAAGACACCACCTTCAACGGTATGAACGTGCTCGACGGCTCCTTCTCGGGCAAGCAGTTCCAGATCGGTGCTGACTCGGGCCAGGTGCTCAACATCAGCGTGGACAGCGCCGCCGCCACCGATATCGGCGCGCATACGATGATGTCCGACGTGTCGCTCGCCGCAGGGGCCGGCACCACAGACACCGGCATCACAGCCGCATCGACCATCAACATCACTGGCTTTGCCGGTAGCGCCGAACTGACCACAACAGCCGGTCAATCGGCTCAGGAAATGGCCGCTGCCATCAATGACGTCAGCGCCTCGACCGGCGTCACGGCGTCCGCCGAGACCAACATGGAACTGTCGGGCTTCTCCGCTGCGGACACGGTCACCTTTGACGTCAACGGCGTGAACATCGGCACGATCGCAATCTCCGACACCGGCGACCTGCGCGGCATTGCCAATGCGATCAACAACCAGACTGGCCGGACTGGCGTCACCGCAACGATGGGCGATGACAATTCGACGATCAAACTGACCGACGCCACCGGCGCCGACATCCTGATCGAGGATTTCACAACCGGCACCGGCGCGACCACAATGGCCGCAACAGCGCTCAACTCCGACGGCACCGCAGCCGGCGCAACCGCTGGCGTCCATACGGCAACGCTCGACGACACCGACAATGACATGGCCGTCAGCGGTCAGGTCGCACTCAGCTCGACCAAGCAGTTCTCGGTCGGCACCGATGAGGTGACAGCAGGCGAAGTGTTCTTTGAAGGCGCAGCCAACACCTCCGAGCTCAGCTCGGTTGCCGAAATCGACCTGACCACCCAGACCGGTGCCGCCGACGCCCTCAAGGTGATTGACGTCGCTCTGCAAAAGGTCAGCCAGGCCCGGTCCGACCTCGGTGCCGTGTCCAACCGCCTCGACAGCACGATCTCGAACCTGACCAACATCACGGTCAACGTTCAAGCCGCGCGTTCGGGCGTCATGGATGCCGACTTTGCCAAGGAATCGTCCGAGATGGCGCGGTCGCAAATTCTGTCCCAGGCCAGCACCGCGATGCTCGCACAGGCCAACCAGTCGGCCGAAGGTGTGCTCTCGCTGCTCCGGTAAACGTCGAAATCTCGACAGTATCGAAAGAACCCCAACGCTATCGTTGGGGTTTTTTCAATTTAATCAAAGAGGGTTACGCGATTTTTCCGCCATTGCATCGACACGTCCGCCAGCGTCGAATTCCGAGTCTTCAGTCTAACGACAAGCCAGATAGGTATTTAAGCAAGAGATTGGAGAAAATACGATGAACATGCAAATTTCTCAGCGCACCGCCCAGACTCAGGGGCTTGTGATGACCGGCCACATGCAACAGGCGATTGCCCTGCTGCAACTGTCCAACACCGACCTGCAACGCTATATCGAGCAGGAAGCCGAGGAAAACCCCTTCATCGAAGTCGCCAGCTCCGAACGCGCCCTCCCCAGCCTGCCGCATTCCGGTGGCAAGGGCAATGACGGCGACGATGCCAGCGGCCGCATCGCAGATCACCCGCTCTCGCTCTATGCCCATGTCGCGGCGCAGTTCGACCTGATGTTCAACACCGCTCACGACCGCCACATCGCGGATCGCTTTCTCGAGGCGCTCGACGAAAACGGCTGGCTGGGCGAACCGCTGGAAGAGATCGCCTTTGCCTGCGCCCTCGACATGGACGAGGCCGAACATATGCTGCACGCGGTGCAAGCGGTCGAACCGACCGGCCTCTTTGCCCGCACTCTCGCGGAATGTCTGGCGCTTCAGGCCGAGGATCTGGGGCTGATGACACCCATTTTTCGCGCCGTTCTCAACAACCTGCCGCGCCTCGCCGCCGCTGATCTCACCGGATTGGCACGGGTCTGCGCCTGTTCGATGGACGATCTGCGCACCACGCTCAAACACCTCCGCAGCCTCAACCCGAAACCGGGGGCCGATTTCCTCATCGGTGATCTGATCGAGCGCGAGCCCGACCTGATCGTGACCCGAGCCGCGACCGGCTGGAGAGTTGATCTCAATCGCTCCACCCTGCCCGCCGTTCTGGTGAACGAGGCCAGCGCCGCCGCCGCCACTCAGGACAAACGCGCCCGTGACTATGTCGGCGAACGCCTTGGCGTCGCCCGCTGGCTGCGCCGCGCAGTCGAGCATCGCAACCAGACGGCCCTCGCGGTGGGTGCGGAAATCGTCCGCCGTCAGGCCGCCTTTCTGGAACATGGTCCGGCCCGCATCGCCCCGATGACACTGGCCGATGTGGCACAGGCCATCGGCGTTCACGAGAGCACCGTCAGCCGCGTGACCACCGGCATCCTGATGGTGACGCCACAGGGCACCATGGGGCTCAAGCGGTTCTTCAGCACGGCACTGGCCGGGGATGCCGATGGCGAAGGCGGGGCCTCTGCCGCCGCCGTCCGCTACCGCATCCAAAAGATGGTCGCCAATGAAGACCCCACCAATCCCCTCAGCGATGATGCCATCGCCCAGATGGTCAGCGCCGATGGTCCCGTCTTGGCGCGGCGCACCGTCGCGAAATACCGCGACATGATGCACATTCCCTCGTCGTTTCAGCGCAAACGGCAGGGCAAATTGAACGCAATGTAAAACGCGGCCGGGGCGTCAGCGCGCCTCGGCAAGATCAGGCCGCCCGGCGGCGTGAAAGAACCGCAGCTCCGGGGCCAGCGCGACCATCTGACGGTGCAGGTCTCGCTCTGACCGGGCCGCAATCACCCGCCAGAGACGGAAACCGCGCGCCATACGATCCACACGCACCAGCATCGGTGCCGCGCGCCAGAAATAGATGCAGATCAACGCCTGAAGCGCGCCCCCCGCCCCCCATCCCAACGGCACACAGAGCACCGACAGCGCCGCCCAGATGGCCAGAGGCGTCCAAAGTCGCATCTGAAGCATATAGAGCGGCGGCACGAGGCCCAGAACCGCGGGCTTCTGCGGTTGGGCATCATAAATATCGTCCGGCCCGATCATCACATCATAATTGCGCAACCGCGCTGCCAGCAATGGCTCGGGCAAGCGCGCGGCCGTATCGGGCCAAGGCATGGCCCGCCACCGTCCAAGGATTGCCGTGCGCGCCAGAACCGGCCAAACCTTTGCATCGCGTCGCATCCAGAGCACGCGCGGGCGCTCGGGGTGTTCCTTGAACCGGGCCAACAGATCCTTGGTCTGCCCGTCAACCGCATGGGTATCGACGCGCAGCAGAATGTCACCGGGCCGCAGCCCCAGCGCCTTGCCCTGCGGATTGGCCGACGCGAGCGCCAGCACGCCGGGCGCCTGATCTTGGCGCGGGATGTCTATGGGACTCATGCGCAGGCCATCCTATGGAAAGCCAAAGGGATTGGGCTCCACGCGCGCTTGCGGCTTCTTGCGCGATGGGGTCTTGGCGACGGATCTGGCCGGCGCGACACTGCTTTGCGCCGCAGATCTCGTCACCTCCGGGCGTTCCGCCAACATCCGGGTCATCGCCAGTTGCAGATCCGACAGCCCTTGGGCAAATGCCTCGCGTGTTTCCACATGACTGGCTTGCAGGGCCTCCGAGAGACTGCGCAGCATTTGCGGCGCGGCGGGATCTTCTGCCCCGTCGCTCGCCATTGCCTCGCCAAGACGCGCGGCCTCTTGCGTCAACACTGCCTCCAACCGGTCGATCCCGGCGGTCTGTGCCGCCTCAATCGCTGTCACGCTGTCCGACAATCCCTCCAGCGCGGTCATGTGCGCCTGCAATTCGCCGACAGATTTGGAAAATACCGTCAGCGCTTCGATCTGGGTGGCGGTCGCGGTGCGCATGTCCGACAGGGTGCGCAGATAGACCAGCCCCGCCAAGGCAACGCAGAGCACCGCAGCCGCCACGACGCCCAGCATCAGTGGCTTCATCCCCTTGGCAAACTTGTCCAGCCGCGCGGCGGCGGCCAAGGTATCGGACGACAGGCGCGCCACGTCCTCGGCGCTGTCATTCGCGGCAGTCGCCGCCTCAAGAGCCAATTGAATGCTGTGTTCCAGCTCGGCGGGTGTGGTGCTCATGCCGCGTTCCTTCGGGTGTTGCAGACGCCGGACGATCCGGCTTTCCCCTCACCGTGCAGAGTTCATGCCAAGTCACGCCCTAAAATCTCGGCTCAACAGGCCGTTGACTCAATCAGACCCCAACCCTCGATCGAGAACCCAGCATGCATAGCCAGACACTTATGACCGACACCTTTGTCCCCCGCACCGATAGTCAATCCCGTTGCGCCAGCCATGGGCATGTCTGTAGTGCCGAGGCTCCTTTCGCACAGGTCTCGATCGGATCACGCAGCTATGAAATCGCCGAGGCTCTGAGAGAAGGGGACCACCTCGCCTTTCGCACCCATGGCCAACAGGAATGGTGCGCCCTCGACCGGCGCGTGGCCGATGGCTGGGTCGCGATTGCCTCTGACATCCTCTTGCTCGACCCGGATGTTTTGTTCGACTTTCTCCATACCCACGCGGTGCGCGTCAGCACGACCCAGGAACCGCCTTATGATATGGAATTCGACACGCTCGGCATCAAATGGACAGCACGGCTCTTGCAGGACCGCGACGGCGAGGTCAGCTTTGGGGACGGCCTCTGGCATCACGCCCGTCTGGGCCTCAAGGCACCGTCTGACGGGCGCGCCCGCGCGATCATGGTCCTGCTGGCCGCCACGCCCGATGCCCGCCTCCGATTCGAACCGCATATCACACATTGGGCACACCGAATTGCTCAAGGTGTTCGGGTCATTCCGATCATGTGATCGCCATCAGACGATCCCGTTCAAAGGTGAAACTTTGTATCATATTTGCGTGATGCCTACTATGGGTTGTGGGTGCTGACAAAAGCACATCCAATCATAGTAGCAGAGCTATCTTTAGATAGTGCGTTACCTTTAGATATGGCGGCCCCTGCAAAAAACTCTGCTAAAAGATACGCAGCGAATGCACCTTGTTTTAGTAACCGTAAGAGACACATCATGAACCGTAGATTCTTTCTGACACTGGCCGCCCTGGGCCTGACACTAGCCCAATCCGTCGCGACCTATGCCGCAGACGACGCGGTCATCCTGACCGTCAACGACCTGCGCAGCGGACAGACCACCACCTTCACCGACGCAGAGCTACTCGCCCTGCCGCAACAGAGCTTCGAGACCACGACGATTTGGACCGACACGACGCCCAAATCATTCTCCGGCCCCGCGCTCATGGCGGTGCTAAAGGCCGCCGGCAGCGCGCCCGGCACCCTGCGCATCCACGCGATCAACGACTATAACGTCACCTTCCCCGAGGAACGGCTGGAAGATACCGTGCCGATCCTCGCCAACCGGATCGACGGTGCCCCCTTCCCGCTGCGTGAAAAAGGTCCGCTCTGGCTGGTGTTCCCCTACGACATCGACACCCGCTTCCAGAGCGAAGAGTATTTCACCCTGAGCGTGTGGCAACTCAAGCAGATCGACATTCTCGCTGAGTGATCCGTGATACACGCCCCCTCCAACGGCACCGGCCCCGACAGGGTCTTCAACACAACCAAGCGTCTTACGGCGCAGATCTTGCTGTTTCTGATGCTCATCTCCAGCATCGCGCTGCTGGTCAGCGCGATGGCGTTTCAACAGCGTCTGGATGCGATCCGTTCGGCCAATACCGACAACGGCGGTTGGGTGGTGGCGCAGTTGGAGGTGGATCACCTCGGCCTGATGCAAAAACTGGACGATGCCGTCCTTGACCTTCGCCCCCAGATCAACGCGCCGCTGACTCCGGAAAACCTGGCTCAGGTCAAACGCGAGTTCGACATCTTCTACAGCCGGATCGACATCTTCACCTCGACCCTGCAACGTATGAAGGCCTCCGAGGCGCTGCTCGCGCAGGTGGATCGCCTCAGAATCACCCGCGAGCGGCTGGCCAACCGAATCGACACGATCACCGTCAGCGACCCACAGGCCCTCGACGCCTTTCGCGACGCGGTGCATCGCTCCTATCCGATGGTGCGCGACATCACCGTGGCCGGGCTTCAAGAAATCACCACCGAAACCACCCGCGTCCGCCAAGAAGAAAAGCGCCTCTTCGTCCGGTTCTTCGTGCAATCTCTGGTCCTGTTCGTCCTGATGGCGATCGGGGCGGTTCTGGCCGTGCGCCTCTGGCGCGAACTGGAACGGCGCACCGCCGAAACAGGCCGCATCGCAGCCATGCTCTCGACCGCCTTCAATTCGACCCTGAATGCGGTGATCGTGACTGATCCCCAGTCGCGCATCCTCTACAGCAACGCGCGCGCGCACCGCATTCTGGGCTACACGTCCGAAGAGCTCCGGACCATGCGTGCCGATGACATCGTGGTGCCGGGGGCGCATGATACCGCCGACCATGACAGCGTCGAGGATCTGATTGGCAAGGGATCAATGCTCGGGGCGTGTCGCAACGCGGTCGGGCGCGAAATCCCGGTCGAACTGTCGCTGGTCACGGACCATGACATTTCCGGCCAACCCATCATCATCATCTTCATCCGTGACGTCTCTGCCCAATTCGAGGCCGCCTCGAACCTCCGCGAGGCTCTGCAACAGGCCGAACAGGCGGCCCGCGCCAAGAGCATGTTCCTCGCCACCATGAGCCATGAAATGCGCACGCCGCTGCATGGGCTGATGGCCTCGCTCGGATTGATCGAAGAGGCGCAGATGTCCCCCGAAAACCGCGGCCTGCTGAAAACCGCCCGCGATTGCAGCGCGCGCGCGCTCGATCAGGTCGATGACGTGCTGGAACTGACCAGGCTGGGCGAGAGCACGGAAACACCCGTGCTCTTCGATCCGGCCCGCATTGCCGCCGACATCGTCGACGAATTGCAGCCACTGGCGTTGAAATCCAACAACCGGATCGAACTGATCACCCAAGGTGCCTTCGGCGCCCATCGCTTCGAGGGATTGCCAAGCGCCTTATCGCGCGCGCTCTACAATCTTGCGGGCAATGCGGTCAAATTCACCAAGAGCGGCGTCATCACCATCCGCCTCAGCCTTGCTGGACATGCCCCCGAAGACCTCAATCTTACGGTCGAGGTCGAGGACACCGGCGTCGGCATTGCGCCCGAAAACCAGAAACGCATCTTCGAGAGCTTCGAGACAGTTGGCCGCAGCGAAGTGAACTCCACCATGGGCACAGGGCTTGGGCTGCCCATTGCCCGACTGGCCATCGAGCGGCAGGGTGGCGCCCTGGACCTCGTCAGCACGCCCGACGTCGGGAGCCGCTTCTTCTTCACAATCCCGCTGCGCCTGTCGCAAGCCCCTGAAAAGGGGCTGACCCCACCGCCCTCCGACGCCCGGATTGAGATCCAAGACACACCGCGCCGCGTCCTTGTTGTCGATGACAACGACATCAATCTGACCCTGATGACCGAAATGGTGCGCCGCATGGGTCACCACCCCGAAACCGCCGTGAATGGCCAAGAGGCGGTGGACAAGGCGCAGGCCGAGGCTTTTGACGTGATCCTGATGGATTTTTCCATGCCGGTGATGGACGGGCCCACCGCTGCTGCGACGATCCGGAAATCTGGTGGTCCGTCTGCCCGGACGGTGATCATCGGCGTGACCGCCCTCATCGGCGCCCATACCGGCGAGGGGCAGGCGTCAGCGATGGACAATGTGCTGACCAAACCCGTCAGTCAGCAGCATCTGGCCCGCGCCATCCGCGACACCCGGCGCGATCACTCTCACGCAGAGTCCGCCAAAGAACCGGCAGAGCCCCCCCTAACGGAGAGCCGCGAATCCGCATCCGCCATGCAGGATCTGAGCGCGCTGGTGGGACCGGATACAGCCGTTCGATTGGTCCGCGCCACGCTCGGCGATGCAGAGCTGGCCTTCGCGGCGATGATCAATCCCGACCTGTCGCTCGACGACAAGGCCCAGATCATTCACAAGGCGGTTGGTTCAACCGGCTTCATCGGCTTGGAAGAGCTCACGGAAACACTCTCAGAGGCGGAAACCTTGGCCCGCGACGGGCGCGATCCCGCCCAGAGCGATCTGGTCGCTGCGGCCAAATCCCTTCTCCAAGAGTTTCGCACCGATTTCGCGCCTTACCTGAGCGCCCCAACGGACCGCGACAGCACCACGTCAGAGACTGTCTGACTCGAGACCCAGCTTTTGCATCCGGCTGATCAGCGTGGTCCGCTTCAGCCGCAGCATTTCAGCGGCGCGCGTGACCCGCCCGTGGCTCAGTTCCAGCGCCGATTGAATCACCTTGACCTCAACCCGCTGCAACATGGTCCGCAGATCGAGCGAGCCGTTCTCCGCCAACATGTCCTTGAGATCGGGTGTGCCCACCGGCACGGCCTCGACCGACGGTTCGGGCGCAATGGGGTCTTTGGACGGAAAGCTGAGGCGCGGCACCATGGCAACACGCGCCTCATCCTCGGTAATGGTCCGGTTGCGGAACAGGATCTGCGCGCGGTCATGGAAATTGCGCAGTTCACGCACATTGCCCGGCCAGTCATAGGCCATCAAAAGCGCCAGCGCGCCCGGCGTCAACTGAAGCGTGGCACCGCCCCGGTTGCTCTGCTCCATGGTGCGCAGGATCTGCGGAATGTCCTCGGCATGGTCGCAGAGCGCAGGCATGCACAGGCTGAACACCTCGATCCGAAACAACAGGTCCTCCCGGAACCGCTTTTCGACAACATCTTGGTGCAGGTCGCGGTGGGTTGCGCTCAGCAGGCGGAAATTCACGGCAATCGGCTCTCCGCCCCCCACCCGCTGAATGGTCTGGGTCTCCAGCGCGCGCAGCAGCTTGACCTGCACATGCAACGGGGTCTCGCCGATTTCGTCGAGAAAGAGGGTTCCGCCCTCGGCCTGCTCGATCAACCCGATCCGCCGATTGAGCGCCCCGGTGAACGATCCCTTTTCATGTCCAAAAAGTTCGGATTCCAAAAGATCAGCCGGAATGGCTCCGCAATTGACCGGAATCATCGGGCCAGTGCGACCCGACATAAGATGCAGCGCAGTCGCCACCACTTCCTTGCCCGCGCCCGTGGGGCCGGTGATCAAGACAGGGACATCGCTTGGGGCAATGATGTTGATCGTCTGCTTGACCCGCCGCATCATCGGCGAGTCGCCGACCAATAGCGCATCAAGCCGAAGATCAATCGGAAATTGCTCCGTGAGCGAAGACGCCGTCCAATAACTTGTCATACTATGCGACCTACTATCCCTTTGGTTACTAACCTTCCTAGCAGCATCTTGCGCACCCTCAGAGCGTGCAAAAGGACTCGGACAACACTCTAAAGATAGGGATTGGGTCGCGGATACGCGTAGTCGGGATCACTGACGGCGCTTTTGGCCGATTGGACGGTCCGGCATCCGTGGTAGCGCCCCCTCCGGCAGCGCCGAGTCGTCCCAATACTGCACGTCGCCCGCCAGCGTCACGAGCGGCGCGTTGCCCAAAAATCGTCGATCTTCGCGCACCAACGGCGCTTCGAGGCGCGGAGCCATGCGCGGCGGCAGGCTTGGTCCGGGCTGTGTACCGTCAGCGCGTACAAATTGTACATGCTGTACCCCTGCCTGCACCGGCTCGACCGGCCCAAGCCGCGCCAGAACCTTGCGCACCCGCCCCAGATAGGCGGCCCCCCGGTCCGGATCACGCGAATGATAATACCGCGTCGCCGCGTCCCAACTCCCTGTTTCTGAACGTAATTCACTCAGATAGCGGGCCGCATACTCCGTGTTCTGCGCTGGATCGATCATCTCTTCGAGATCGGCGAAATGATCCCCATGCCAGCGATAATTAAGCTGCATACACCCCACATCAAACTCCCGCACCCCACGATTCACCAACTGTCGCAGATGCGTCAGAGCCTCCTCTTTGCTTTGATAATAAAAGGCTTTTCCCCGTACGTTCGAGGTCCAGGCCCAGGCGCGCGCGCCCGACTTGCCCTGCGCACGCCCCGATTCCGTGCGCGCGATAGCGCTCAGCAATCCCTCCGGCAAACCATGCCGTTCCGACGCCTGCGCCGCAAGCGCCTCACAATTCACAGGGGTCGCGAAGGCGAAAACCGGCGCGCAAAGCAGGGCCAGGATCAAGGGTATAGCATGTCTCATGCCCCCACTTTGCAAGCGGTGGGCCAAGTCAGCCTAGACTGCTCCTGAACTTGGCGTGGCCAAAGAAAGCATCGCAGGTCATTGATTTACCTTAGAAAATCAAACAGGCTTTGCTGCGTGATCCGTGCATATGTCTGTTGCGCGGCATCCCGTGTCAGCATTGATTGCTGCAACCGCGTGAGCGCATCCGCGAGATCCAGATCCTCGAGACCGGCAACCGCCCGGTCCATCGCCAGCTTGCGATTGTCGATCACATCTGATTGCCGCGCCGCATCCGCCGACAGCGCCCCCAACTGCGTGCGCTGGTCAATCAGGTGATCCGTGGCACTCTGGAGCCGGTCAATCACCGCATCCCGCGTCCGCCCACTCGGCACAATCGCCTGCGTCGCACCTTGGGCATCGCGGGCCGAGACCAAGACACCGCCAGGATCAGGTTGGCTGGCAACCCCTGAAACCGTGATATTCCCCTGTGCAGACAGGCTCAACCCGCCCGTATCCGGGTCAAGCGCAGCACTGATCCCGGTCGTTGCCGTCTGGGCGTTGATCGCCTCAACCGCCCAAGACAGAGCGCCTTGCGCTGCCTCATAGGTGATCGTGGCCCGGCCCAACGGCCCTTCAACGGTCATTGTCCATTCCGCCGGGGCGCGGCTCAACGCCGGTTCAAGGCTCAATTGGCCGTCGCCAGTGGCACTGGCGCGTGGCGCGGAACTGGCCGTGGCAAGAGTGCTAAGGAAATCGTCGATCACGGCGAAAACATCACCGTCCTCAGACCCCATGCGAAACACCGTATCACCGCTCAACCCGGTGGGAAGGCCAATGGATTCAGATACTTGCAGCCGGGATTGCCCGCCGTCACCCCGATAGATCACGCCGCCTGCCCCGTCTCGGAACGGATCGGCTTGCGTGCCGTAGCCGCCAAAGAGCGCGCGACCGCTCTCATCGCGGGCATTGGCCAGCCCAAGCAAACTCGCGCGCAGCGCCCGCACCTCAGTGCCAATGCTGTCCCGCTCTGTTGCGGTTGCCGTATCCGATGCCGCGCGCAGCGCCAGCTCTCCGACCCGGCGCATGAGATTGCCAGTCTCGCTCAGGACCGTGTCAGCCTGATCGAGCCGCGCCCCCGCCCGCTCGAGATTGGTCGAATAGCGCTCCAACGCCTGTTGTTGCTCTTGTGCCGCCGACAGGCGCAGAGCTCGCACGGGATCGGCTGAAGGTCGCGGATCGTTGACACCCGACGAAACCTGCGCTTGCAGATCGGAAATCCGGTCATTGACCTGCGACAGGTTGCGTGTGGTGACGTTGTGAAAAAAGGCTGTTCCGATGCTCATTCAATACCTCATATTGCTTGGAGCAGGGTGTCGAACAGCGCACGCGCCACCGACAAAACCTGCGCATTGGCCTGATAGGCCTGTTGCTGTTGCATCAGTTGTGCCGCCTCTGTATCCAGATCGACACCGCTCAGTTCGGATTCCGCGCGCGCAGCGCTTTCAAACTCGGCTTCGGCGGTGGCAGCACGGTTCTGGCTTGCTGTCACCTGCGCACCCGCCCGCTGTTGCAGACTGGCAAAGCTGCTGGCATAGCCTCCTTGCCCTGTCAGCCCGTCACGCTGGCGCAGATTGGCCAGCGCCTCGATGCTGCGCCCGTCACCGGCACCACCAGCGTTCGGCGATAGGACGTATCTATCGCCCGTGACCCGCCCGCCACCCAGTGTCACCTCCAGATCGCCGAACTGCGCAGTTCCCGCCGCATCAAGCGTGCGAGAGGCCAGATGTGCGCCACTATCGCGGTCAAAGAGCCCGACCAGACCCTTTGCGGCATCCAATACCCGTAGTTCACGCGTGCGCTCGGTCGCAGGCTCATCGCCGATCTGTCCGGCGAGGCGCAGCGCGCCTGTACCACCCATCACGACCAAGAGATCTTCATCTGGGATGCTGGCCAATCGCAGCACAGAGCCGCTTGTGCCTGCCTCGCTCTGCACGTCCAACACACGGTCATCGGTTGCTGTCAAACGCAGCGTTCCGTTCACCACCTCGGCGTTAAGACCAAGAGTGTCAAACCCCGCCGCCGCTGCGCCCGATTGGGCATCTATCATCATCTCTCCCGCATGGGCGCTGAAAGAGATTTCCACCCGGCCATAGGTCGTGTTGATATGACCTGTTCCCGGAAAGCTTGGCGGCAGCACAACTCCCCCAGCCGAGACACTGATCGAATGCTCCTGCCCGTTCAGCGTGACCGTAAAGCTGGACGGCAGATTGCCCGCGTCAAACGGCTGGCCGATCACGGTCGTGACCGGTGCATCCCCAACTCCCATACCGAACCGTGCGGCTTCGCCCGCGTCCGCAGGCAAGCGCAGTGCCGAACCATCCAGCGTGCCGCCTTGCGTCTCCAAGATAAGGCGGTTGCTTGCGTCAAAGCGTGCGGTAACCCGCCCTGCTTCGGGACCACTGACCACGGGCGCACCGCCACTCATGCGAATGGCATAGTCCTGCGACCCAAGGCTCACGCGCATCTGCGCCCCTTCGGGCGGCAGCGCGCTGAGAACCCCACCGGTGATCTGGCTGGCGGGTGCGGTGGCACGCAAATCAGCGGCCAGTGCGCTGGCCATCGCGGCGCCAGTGCCAAGCGCCGGATCGGCTTCGGCGGTCACACTGCGCCCATCTGCTCCGATGACGGTTATGCGCCGCAGACTAAAATCCCCCGGCCCTGGTTCCGCCGGGGTCAGGATCACTTGCGCACCCGCGGCACTGGTTTGCCGCGCGATGAGCCCATTGGCGAACCCATCCATCACAGCACTCTGCAAGACGCCATTCTCGGATACGCCAAAGGGCGCAGAACCACTCAGGCGCACCGTGCCCGAAATCCGCGCCGCATCCGGTCCGCCCGCACCCAGGCTCACTGAGCCCAGCGTCGCACCATCCGGCGCAAGCCGGGTCAGTGTAACAGGCTCCGTCCCGGAATGGGCGAGCCGTGAAATCGTGATATCGAGCCCATCGTCCTGCACCAGCACAAGACGGCTGCCATTCGGTGATAGCTCAGCCCGAATGCCTGTGGCACCGGACTGCGCATTGATCGCTGCCTGTAGTCCCGCAGGGCCAACGGCACCAAGGTCCGCCTCAATCGTGACTGGCGTGAGATTCTGTCCAGTCAAGCGCAGGGACAGCACACCGCTTGCCGGCAAGTCGACTGAGAGCCGCGTTTCAGCCTCGGCCTGCACCGGAAGACTATCAGCCAATTGGTCTGCAGCCCAGGCCGCATTGGCCCCATCCGGTAGACGCAGCGTGCTCGATTGTGTCGCACCATCATAGCTGATGACGGCGCCGGGCGTTTCCGTTGCGGGCGAGGCACCCGTCCAAGCGGCGATCCCGCCGACTTGCCCCATAAGGACCGTATAGTCGCCACTGACCGACTGACGCTCAAAGGTCAAACCTCCGTAGGGTGCTGCCCCCTCAAGGTAGTCGGCATTGTAGGAGGCATCAGGATAGAACCCATTCTCGGACGTCAACAAGGCTGCCGCTTCTGACGCGCTGAGCGGTGGACCCGAGAGCTGTCGGCCATCGCGGGTAAAAACCGAAAGAGTCGCGGCCGGGGCTGCATCCGCGACCACGACACCCACCATAGGGCCCAAATCGGTCGCGAGACTGGCAGAGGATGGCAGCGCCGCGGCGCGCGCCATCAAGGAGAGGGTGCCACCCGAGCCTTCCGCCAAAAACCCGAGGTCGCGCAGGCTTTGACCTGCGGCAGTCTCAACCGCACCTGAATTGAGAGCATTCGCCAGAGTGGTCGCATCAAGGCCGGCAGGCAGATCGAACACAACCTCGCCTTCTGGAAGGGTCAGGCTCAAGGTCTGCGGAGCCGCCCCCGACGGTAAAACCAAATCCATCGCTGCAAGACGCGGCTGAACTGACAAAGCCACGTCCGCGGTACCGGCCGGGATTACCCCAACGACACCAGCGCTCAAAAACTCGACCGGCTCGCCCGCTAAGACACCCGCCAAATCGGTTAGACCCGTGACGTTCGTGGTCAGGGCGGTCGCGTTCAGCGTCGCAGTGCCCTGATTGCCGGAAACCGCACTCACGGTCAGTGTGCCTGCGGCCGCAAGTCCTTGGGGATCAGTCAACACCATCATTATATGACGCGCCGAAGCGTCCTGCCGCGTCAGCGTTATCCGGTCACCATCGAACGGAACGCCACTCATCTCGATGCGCAGCCCCGGCAGGCTGAGGGTTTCAACACCTAGAGCCAATGTTGGTCCTGCCGCGTCGCGTGCCTGCCACTGACCCGTGGGCGCATCATGTACCAACGTCAATGGTCCTTGGGGCATCTGGGTTGCATCAGTGATGACCAACCGCGCAGAGCCAGTGCCAAGCATCAGCGCGCCGGACTCTGTTTCCCATCCCGAAAGAGAAAACAGCGCAGCCCCAGGTTCGCCCACCGGCGTCAGCCCTTGGGAATGCACCGCATTCATTTGCTCGGCCAAACGAGCAGCCCAATGATCGAGATCAGTCCCGGCTTGGGCAATGGTCCCCGCCGCATCGGCCAACCCACCCAGAACACCCCCACGCGCAATCGTTTGTACCTCGCGAGGGTTTGTATCGGCAGAGGTGACGATCAAACGTCCCTCGCTGCCGAGTTCCAGCCGACCGGCGCGACCCCGTTCAAGGATCAGCGGTCCGCTACCGTCCGCCCCAAGCCGCACCGTTGCGCGCCCTGCGTCATCCAGCGTGACATCCACTGCAACCAGTTCCGACAGATTGACGAGAAGCCGGTCGCGCTGATCCAACAGCGGATTACGTGCGCTCTCATCCGTGACCTGTGCCAACCGCTCTTGGACGTCGGATAGACTACTGAGGATGGTATTGACCCGGCCTACGGCCTGCTGTGTTTCGTCCTGCGCATTGCGCGCCAACACGTCAATCCCTTCTGCCAGGTCGGCAACTCCCCCGGCCAGAGCAGTGCCAGCACTCAGAACAGCTTGTCGCAGGCCCTGATCGTCCGGGGTCAACGACAGGCCATCGAGCGCATCAAAAAATCCGTCCAACAGATCCGGCAGCCCGCCATCCCCCGGCAACAGCCGATCTTCGAGCGCCTGCACATGGCTCAGTTGGGTTTGGGCCGCACCAAGTGCGCTTTGGGCATCGCGGCTGCGTGCGGCCACCAAACCGTCGAAGGCGCGGTGGATGTCCGCGACGTCAACGCCCGAACCATATCCAACCTCCTGCATCACCGCATCGCGACGGCGATAGCCTTCGGTATCAATATTGGCGATATTCTCGCCTGTCACACCAAGCGCCGTGCGGTATGCAAGTAGACCGCCGCGCCCGATATCCATCAGATCGACCATGATTTACTCCTGCGATCCACCCAAGTGGCCGGAAAACTGGCGGTAAATAGCCTCTGACAGGCCAAGACCCGCACGCCCCGCCCCCACCTCGGTCAATGTACTGTCCAGCAGGGATTGGGCGGTTTGGGTCGCCGAACTTTCCGTCAACGAGTCTCCAAACGACGCAGCGCGACCGGATTGTAGGATCTGGTTCAGAAAAAGTGCCTCGAACCCCTCAGCGGCCCCGCGCAAACGATCCTCTTGACGCGCGGCCTTGGCGGCGATCTTGCCGTCTGACAGGCTGGAAGTCTGACCAAGGTCAAAGGGCGTTGAAACCGGTGGCAGGGTCATCTTGGAATGCTCCTCAGATCACGATGAGTTCGGCGCGCAGGGCACCGGCCCGGTGCAATGCCTCGAGAATGGCCACCAGATCGGCCGCACTCGCCCCTACGGCGTTGATGGCATCGACAAGTGAGGCGAGCGAAACGCCCGGATCAAAGACGAAAGCGGGATTGTTTTCTTGCTCCACCGAGATCTCGGTATCCGGTGTCACCACCGCATTGCCTGGAACGACCACGCCACCATCCCGCCCATTGACGACAGTCGCCGCCTGATCGACGTTGAAATCCTCGTTCACCCGCACCGTCAGCGACCCATGCGACACCGCCGCAGGCGTCACCCGCACCATGCCACCGATCACGACCGTGCCCGTGCGCGCATTGACGATGACCTGTGCCGGAGGCGCGGCGGGATCGACCTCGATATCCTGCAAGAGGCCCATGAAGGGAACGCGCACCGACGGATCGGCAGGCGCACGCACCCGCACCGAGCTGCCGTCAAAGGCCACGGCCACACCCGCGCCAAACTGTGCATTGATTGCATCGGCGACGCCGCCCGCTGTCGAGAAATCCGGACGGTTCAGGTTCAGCACGAAATATTCGGTTTCCAGGAACGAGGTCTCGACCATCCGCTCGACTGAGGCGCCGCGCGGTACTCGGCCCACCGTGGGCACATTGACCACCACCGATGACCCGTCGCCACCCGCGACGCCCAGGCCGCCGACCACCAGATTGCCTTGGGCAATGGCGTAAACCTCGCCATCGGCCCCCATCAGAGGCGTCATCAACAACGTGCCACCTTGCAGGGACTTGGCCTTGCCCGCCGTCGACACGGTCACGTCCAAAACCTGACCGGGTTTGAGAAAAGGCGGCAGCTCCGCCGTGACCATCACCGCTGCTGCGTTCTTGGCGTCAAGGTCATTGACCTCCACCTCAAGACCGAGGCGCGAGATGATGGATTGCATGGACTGCCGCGTCAGCCCCGAGTTGCCATCGCCAGAGCCGTTCAGACCCACGACCAGACCGTAACCCACCAAGGGATTGGACCGCACTCCTGCCACATCTGCCAGATCCTTGAGGCGGTCGGCATGCGCCGCGCCAGGGATCAGAAAGATGAACAGGAGCAGGGCGCGCAGCATGTCCTCGACCCTCACAGCGGCGACACGGTTTCGAAGGCGCGGCGCAGCCAGCCTTGTTTGGCGGTGTCCGCGACATCGCCCGCGCCAACATATTTGATTTCGGCATGGGCGATCCGATCAGAGCGCACCACATTATCAGCCGAAATATCCGTCGGCCTGACAACGCCGCTCAACCGGACATATTCCTGGCCGTTGTTGAGCGTCAGCTTCTTCTGACCGACGATTTCCAGGTTACCACCCGGCAACACACGCACCACGGAGACCGATACTCGTCCGGTCAGCGAATTGGATTGGCTGGCATTGCCCCGGCCGGCATAGCTGCGCGTGGTACCGCCCGTCAGGCGCGTGTCATCAAAGCCAAAAGAGAAAACATCTGGCACATCCAACTCGAAATTGTCGGTCTTGCTGGACCCCGCAGCCTGCGACTTGGTCGCCGCAAAGCGTTCCGAGAATTCAACTGTCAGGATGTCGCCCACGGCACTGGCCCGCCGATCAGCGACGAACAGTCCCTTGGAATAGCCGGAATATATCGCGCCAGTCGGCATCAAGCGGGACTGCTGAACTTCTTCGACAGGGTAGACCGGCGCGTAAAGCTCGGATTCGGCCTCTTCGATCTGGGTGGAGCATCCAGCCAACGCGATCAGCGCAGCAGAAGTGCAGAAAAGACGGTGCATTACAGACCCTTTCAGAGGTTGTTGGCGAGATAGCTCATCATCTCGTCCGAGGCCGAGATAGAGCGAGAGTTGATTTCATAGGCACGCTGCGCTTCGATCATTTCGACCAGCTCCTGCACCACATTGACGTTTGAAGTTTCCAAGGCGCCCTGCACCAGCGCACCCATGCCGTTTTCCAGCGGTTTGCCCACATCCGGCGCGCCGCTCGCGGTGCTTTCGACCACAAAGTTCTCGCCCACCGGCTCCAGCCCGCGCGGATTGGCAAACTGGGCGAGCGAGAGCTGCCCCACTTCCTCTGCCTCGACGGCGTCAGGCAGGGTCACGCTGATGATACCATCGCGGGAAATACTGACGCTGGTGGCCTCTGCGGGGATCTGGATTTCGGGCTGGACGACATAGCCGCTCGACGTGGTCAGAACGCCATCGGCGTTCTGCGAGAAGGTGCCGTTCCGGGTATAACCGATGCGCCCATCGGGCATCAAAACCTGAAAGAACCCCTTGCCATCAATTGCCAGATCGAGCGCGTTGTCGGTCGTGGTCAAGCTGCCTTGGGTATACATCTTCTCGGTGCTGACCAATCGCACGCCAGTGCCAAGGGTGGTGGGTGCGGTCTGCGCTGTCGCTTCCGAGGTCTGTGCTCCAGCCGGACGCACCGTCTGATAGAGCAGCGTCTCGAAATTGGCGCGGTCCCGCTTGAACCCGGTTGTGTTGACGTTGGCCAGGTTGTTGGAAATCACCTGAATGCGGGCCTGCTGGGCATTGAGCCCGGTCTTGGCCACATGCATCACGTTCGAGGACATCGGCTCTGCCTTTCCTGAGGTCACTGTTGATCTCAGGCTGCAAGCCGCGTGCCAGCCCGCCCTGGGCTTACGGTCAATGCACAGACAATTTTAGAGCAGGGTGTAAACATTGGCTTTAGGGGACATTGGCCCTGAGCGATGAGCCGCGCGGTGCCCGCCCGTCGGGTGGGCACTGCACGGCAGTCGGCTGTCACTTTATGCTTGCCAAATACATCCGCGTTTTCAGTGTGTTGTGACGTCGCAAAAGCGCCCGCCCGGTGGGGCGGACGGGCGCTGCGCGGCGGCGCGTGCCGCGCCTTGATTCCGCGCTTTGGGCATTGGGGCAGACGGCAGCAACAGGCCAGCGGTAGCCTAATCTAGCCCTCAGGCGCCTGCATCATCCGCGCGCCGCCCTCATCCAGCTCACGCGCAGTCAACACCATCCGCATGCCCAACTCAAAATTGCGCTGCATCTGCATGGTCGACAGCAATTCCTCGACCGGGTTAACGTTGCTGCTCTCTAGAGTGCCCTGCAATATCTCGGCCCGCTGATCAGGTCGCGGCAAGACGCCCTCCACTGTCCGAATCTGCCCATCCTCACCCTTGGTCAGCGCAACATCATCGGGTGGGACCACAGTGGCCAGCACCCCGGCCAGCACTGCCTCACCCTCGGGATCATCGAGCGGCTGAATATAGATCTCGCCAATATCGGTGATGCGGATGGTGCGATAGGCGGGCACTTGAATGGGCGCCATATCTGGCCCTAGCATCGCATCGCCCGCACCATTGCGTAACGTGCCATCCATCTCTCGCCGAAGATCGCCACGGCGACTTAGCGCCGGATCGCCATTCTCAGGGGAGACATAAAAATAGCCCAGATCGGCAATCGCGACGTCCAACTCCTCATCGGTGCGATCCAATCGACCGGTTTCCTGTGAAAACCCGGCTGGCCCGGATTCGAGTTGAAACGCACGCGTAGTCAACCCCTCCATCATCTGCAGAAACCGCGCCCCGCCCTCGTTGGGCAGATCACGACGATAGCCAGGTACAGTCTGGTTGGCGAGGTTTTGTGCCTGCGCCACCTGACTGTCACGGTTCACCCCCAGAGCGTTGAGGGCTGTATAGATCATCCGGTCCATGACGATGCCCTGCGTTAGCTACGGATATTCAAGACCGTTTCGGCCAATGTCCCGTTGGTCTCAAGCGCCTTGGCCGAGGCCTGGTAATTCCGCTGCGCCATGATCAGATTGACCAACTGCTCGGTCAGGTCCACGTTCGATCGTTCCACCGATCCGGACCGGACCGCGCCAAAACCGCTCGTTCCCGGCACGCCCAAACGCGGCTCACCAGAGTCGCGCGAGGCAAGATAGGTCGCGCTCCCGATGCTTCCAAGCCCTTGAATATCAGAGAAATTCGCCACGGCAACTTGCCCCACGGCCAAAGAGCGCTCTGCCCCGAAACTCGCCCAGACCGTCCCGTCATCGCGCACTTCAACCGACGAGAGGTTGAGCCGCCGGCTACCATCCTGCGAGACCGCAATCGCGCCAAAGGCCTCATCGGACACGCGCGAGCCGCTCAGATCAATGCTAAGCGCCTGCGTGCCAAGCGCAAAATTCATTGCGCCAAGCCCGCCGGTCTGAATGCCGCCCGCATCAAAGGACAACGCTGCCAATGGGTCCGCAGGCGCAGCAGTGGCCCCATCGACCACAAGTTGCACCGTATAGGCCAATCCACCATCCAGCGCATCCGGCGCATCCGACATGACAAAGAACGCCTGGGCGGATACGGCCTGACCTTCGGCGTTGAGTACTGGGATCTGCGTGGTCGCGGCATAAGTGCTGGGATCAGCCGGATCAAACGCCGCAGCAGGAATGGCCGCCTGCGTTCCCAGACCGCCATTGTTGGACAGGGACAGGTTGAACGACAAATTGACCGCCGTGGTCGCCTGCGGCGTGCCTATTTGCTGCGGAATCTGCAGCCGTTCGGTCTGCGTTGTGGACAGCGTATCGCCGTTCTCGGTCGTCGGGAATACGGTCAGGAAATGTCCCGCTGCGTTGGTCACAAACCCGTCTCGGTTCATTCCAAATGCCCCGGCGCGGGTATAGCCGACATCGGCCCCTGCATCCGGCCCCGTGCGGACCTGAAAGAACCCCGGCCCTTGCAAGGAAAGATCCAGCACATTCCCGGTCGCCGTGAGCGAGCCCTGCTTGAAGTCCACCGCGACGCGGCTCACCTCGGTGCCCGAGCCGATCTGCGAGGCAGGGCGGCTATAGGGGCTGTTCGTATAGATATCGGCGAACTCCGCCCGACTGCCGTGAAACCCCAGGGTGCCCACGTTGGCGATGTTGTTCGAGGTCACGGAAATATCTGCCTGTGCGGCATTCAGCCCCGAAAGTGCAGTGTGAAAGCTCATTGGTTGTTCCTGTCTAGTCGTTAATGTTTCGATGTTCAGGCCTGATGTCAGGCGCGGTTTCCAATTTTTTGCCTTAGCGGATCGAGTTGATTTCCAGACTGCTGCGCAACCCATAGTCCTCAACCCGAAGGGTCATGTCCTGCCCGGACTCGGGCATCTGGACCCCGACCACCCGTGCATAGACAAAGGGTTCGGCGGCCGTGGCACCGTCCACTTCGATCGCCACCCGCACAGCGCTCCGCGTCTGAGCGATATCGGACGGCAGATCGTCCCAATCAAACCCCATCAGGCCAGCAGGCTGCGCGCCCATATCCTGACGATGCAATTCGACGCCCGTTTGCGCGTCAGAGTAGACCACGGTGACCGCGCTCGTGGCCTCTGGAAGGTCGGCAACCCCATGCACGCCGCCGGATGCATCAGGGCGCGCCAGCGTGCCCGGCACCAACACCTGCTGTCCCAAGAGCGACGACGCCGTGGCAATCCGATTACCGCCAATCTGGCTGCTGATTTCACCCAGCGTCGAATTCACGGTATCCAGACCAGCCACCGTCGAGAACTGCGCCATCTGCGCAAGAAACTCGCCGTTCTCCATTGGGGAAAACGGGTCTTGGTTTTGCAATTGCGCCGTCATCAGAGTCAGAAAATCCTGCTGCCCCAAATCACCGCTGCCGGTTCGTGTGGGGGCGGCGGCGGCGGCCGCTGCGGCGGTGAATGTGGCGCCTGCCCCGGTTGCTGAGTTTATGTCGGCCATCGCGGTGCTCCTTAGCCCTGACCCATCATGACCGTGCGCGCCATCAGCGTGCGCAGGGTCGAGACAGTCTCAAGTACGTTCTGATACTGGCGGCTGGCCTCAACCATTTCGACCATTTCCTCGTCAATATTGACCACGGATTCGTACACATACCCCTCAGCATCGGCCATTGGGTGATCGGGTCGATAGGCGCGCACTGGCTCGCGATCAAGCTGGACCACATCGCTCACGCGGGTGGTAGACAGGCCCTGCTGACCGGTTTGATCGGCGTAAACGGTCTCGAATACCGGGCGGAGCGGGCGATAGGCCTCGTCCTTGGTCGTGCTCACTGCCTGCGCATTCGCCATGTTCGAAGCGACGGTGTTGAGCCGCACCATCTGCGCCGACATGGCGGAGCTGGCAACGTCAAAGATATTTCGGATCATCATGGCTTATTCTCCTTTGATCGCTTGGCTCAGTCCTGAGATGCGCCGGTTAAGCAAAGTCAGGCTGGTCTGATAGCGCAGACTGTTTTCCGCGAATTCCATCTGCTCCACGGCCAATTCGACCGTATTGCCATCCAGGGACGGGTTGACCGGAACCCGGTAGCCTGCCTGCCCCGCAGTGGAACCGCTGGTCGCAAAATGTCGGGTGTCGCTCGTGGCCAACGCCCCACCACCAGTCTCCGCATTCAAAACCGATTGAAAGTCCATGTCGCGCGCTTTGAATCCTGGCGTCGCAGCATTTGCGATATTCGAAGCCAGCATCGCGCCACGCTGCTCGCGCAGCGTCAGGGCCGAGGAAAAGAGACTCAGGTGATCGCGAAACGCGTCGGTCATTGCGCGGGCTCCTCTTGAGACATGGTGCGCGGTTGGTCCGGTCCTTGCAGGGGCTCTTGCATCTCGGATGCCGGGGCCTTGCCCGCATCCCTGCAATTCCGGTGCCAACCGACCCGAACAAAAGGAAACCCGATGTCAGAGACCGCTTCCCGCCCCGCGTCACGCAAGCCGCTGACCCTGCCGCGTAGCTTTAGCCGTGTGTTGGGGCGCCTTTTGACCATGCCCGCCAACGAGAGCCTGCCACTGGCCTCTGCCGCCTATGCCCAGACGACGGAACCGATGCAGCGAATTCTGGCGATGCGCCTGCGCCTGCGGCTCTTGCAAGAGGCGCTAGATGCTCCGCGCAAACCCGCGCCGCCCATCAAGATCAAGCTCCCCCCCCTGCCGCTCCCAGAACCGGAGCCAGAACCCGAACCCGCTCCGCCCGCCAAACCAGCCAAGACCAGCAAACTTGTCAGTCTTGACCTGGCTGGCGGGGCGCTGAGCATGATGATGAGCGAATTAGGGAGCGCCGATGACGAGGCCGATGATTTTTTTGGCGACGATTGAGCGGCGCTACAGCACGCTATCTTTGGATAGAACGACTCTCTTTTGCCGATCCGCAAAAACCTTTGCGCGCTTTCCATCACGGCTTGATCATGGGATTGTGATTGTACTTTCAAGGCTGCCCGGAGATACGGAAGTGAAACAGTTGGCACCGCAAATCACCGTGAACAAGACGCATCAGTTTGGACAGGACACCAGTACCCCCCTCCATCTCCCCAGTGGATGGTGGCTTGCCCCAATGCTATTTCTCGGTATCGCGATGTGGTACTGGATCATTTCCGGATTTCTCTCAGTCTTGAACTGACGCTCCCTCCAGAGTTTGCGAACAGTTGCCGCCCGGTCGCCATGAGCGTCCGGGCACAACTTTTTATGGTCGAAGGCGCGATTATCCGATCCCAGATTTCCGCCTTTAGATCTGCCCGCAAGTCTGCGGGCGGGCATCTCGCGACAACTTTGCGCACCATATGGCAAACTCCGCCCCCGCACGCTCTTGCACTGCGAGCCGGGCCTTGGCCTCCAACCCATCCATGGACACCTCGCGCAGCGCGAGTGCGCCCGGCTCCTCAAATGCCGCCGCAAGCGTGAACCATAACGCGGCTGCTTCCATGCGTGGTGGATTTCGCAACTGCGCCTCGACCCGGCCAATCGCCGCAAACTGACCCGGAACACCAGCTTCGGCCTGCGTGCTCAGATCCGTGATCAACCGATCCGCCAGCTTGGTTCTGGCCGAGTCCGTCAGACGCTCAAGCATAAGATCGCTCAGTGCGATCGCACGAGCTTCACCTGCCAGCCGTGCGCGCCACGCCCAATAGGCCGCAGCTTGGTCATCCTGCGGTGTGCCTTGGCCTTTGGCCTGGAGCACAGCAAGATTGACCTGTGCTGCGCGATTTCCATTCTGGGCAAGGTCCACAAAAATTGCCGCCGCTGCCGCAAACTGCCCCGAGCGGGCCAACGTGACCGCCTGATCGAATCCAGACCCAGACTCGGCCTGGGCCATGACCCCGGCTACTGCGAACGCAGACGCAAACACCAAGCGACGCATCTATTTGCCCGCCATCATTACCAGCTGCAGATACATCACCCGCCTCCGGTCGCCCCCCGGGCGTTGTTCATAAACCACCAGACGATGCCGCTGCGTCTGGGTCATTTCGACCTCGATACTCACAGTGTCAGGCAGATGGATATCATGATTGGCCAAAAGGCCCTTTGGGTCGGCGAGCAGCGCCGTGCTGAACGCGCGGTCAATCCAGCTGCGCGCCAAGGCGCGACCAAGGATTTCGGGCAAATGTCGCTCGACGAGTGTGATGTCGCACAGGTTGGTGCTGCGGCGCACAAGCGGAAACTCGTCCGAAGTCCGGACGGGCGTCGCCTGTCCTGCCGCCTTGCGGAGCGTCCTGAACCTCGACAAAGCGCCCGCCAACCTGCCCGTTCCCTTAGATTCCATCTTGCCGATCCTGCGCTTGTCCGCGAACCGATGAACCGGCCCCTTTTGTCGACAACGGCGAAAAACCCGATCAGTTTAGAGGCGCTTGGCCCGATCCTTGCTTATCAACGAACATGACCGAACTTTCGCCTCGCACTCGGCTTCTCGCCTTTGTCTTGCCTGCAAGTCTCGGGCCAATTGTGCTAGGGCTGGCCAGTGTCTGGGTCATGCACCAGACGCCACGCCTGCCGGCCTTTCAAGATGAGAACGCCAAGGCCGAGGAGGTCACGCCAAAACCGGACAAACGCGTGTACCTGCCCCTCGACATCCCTGTCACGCTGTCTCTTCCCAACGGGGGCGGGACACTCACCATGAGTTTGGGGATCGCGTTGCGCGAGAAGGGCAGTCTCGCCCTCATGGCCCGTCTCAGCGATCGCCAGCAAGAGGCTCAGGCCGGGTTGGCTGCTGCTGTGCTGCACACTGCCGAGACGCTCGAACCGGACGCTGGATTGGACGACCTCCGTGTCGCCCTACCGGAGAGTCTCTTGGAGACTATGAATGCCCGACTGATCACAATGGGTGAAGAGCCCGCCATTCTCGAAGTTCTCATCCTCGCCTGGGCGCATGCGCCCTGATTGGCAGACTTCTTGCAACCCTGCTTCAGACACAAGCCACTGCAAAGGACACCCCATGATTGCCATGCGTCAGACTTTCATTCCCGCCCCCGGCACCGATCCGCACAAGGTCGGGGTCGAGCTTGTCCTTTGTGACGAAAACGGTCGGCCGCGTCGTCAGCACGTCTGGGGCTTATTGCGCCTGCTGCGCCGCCGCGGTTGAATCGGAACGCCAAGGCAACTGATGCTCGATCAGACGGCGGCGCGCTGCTGGTGCGCCAGCCGCACATGATGGCGCACGCGTCCCACAAAAACCACAGCGGCAAGGCCACAAATTGCCCAGCCAATCACCAGCGGCGATGGCATCAGCCGTGCGACACCCATGGCCCAGCTTGGTTGAAGGTAAAGCCCCGCGATCAACGCTCCAGCGAGTGTCAGGAACCAGCGCACCCGGTAGCAGGTGGCGCAGGGGCTAGCCTGTCCAATGCTCATCGCCCCGGCCCCACTTTTCGATCACAATTCAAATAGACCAGGTTGGCGCGCCCTTGCCCCGCCTTGCGTGCCGCTTGCGCGGACATGAGCTCGACCGCGCGGCGCACAACGTCCAGCGCTTCGGCCAGAAGGGCGATCCGCTCCTGTGCCCCGTCCTCTGCCAGTGCAGCGCCTCCTACAAGCGCAATCACGGCACAACGCAGGGCGTGATCCGCTCGCGAAACGGCCGCCAGATCGCATGTCTCGACCGCTGAGGTCAATCCCATCGTCAACTGGCGGATTTGATCACCCATAACGCTGTAGGTCATATGCTGCACCACATTCGTCATAGCGCCTGCGACCTGACCTGAGAGCCAATCTGCTCCCATGCGCCAAGAATGTCACCCATCGCGGCGGCAGCCTCGGTCAAACGGGCGTCTGTCTCGCCGCGCATGGCCTTGAGCACATGGAAGCGTGCGAATTCATAAAGTTGGAACAGATCGCCCGCCAGATCGCCACCGGCCTCGAAATCCAGACTGGATTGAAGGATGTAAATGGCCGTCAGCACGCGGTTGACGTGATCGGACGGCAGGGCCCGGTCCTCTTGCTGCGTCCGCGCCAGAACGACGAGCGAACGGTTGAGTTCCCGAAGGGTCACGAAAATAATGTCGTAGGGGTCTGTGACGGCCTCTTGCACGAGGGTCTCGGCCTGACGGTAACGGGAACGGGCGAAGGCGAAACTCATCGAAACTTCCTTTGACATGATTGCCGGGTCTGTACATGAAAACGGCAGATCGCGTCCGGGTGTTAGCTCCGGTGGTCATCCCACCGGAGGTTTCGTTTCACGCCGCAACAGAAGGGCTCGCAAAGGCCCCCGAGGCCAGTGCGCTGACGGCCACGACCATGCCAACTTCTCCACCCGAGAGAATGGCGATACCGCTCATGTCGCGCATGCCCGACAGCACGCCTTGCAACGGGCGCAGCATGACGAGCTGCTGTCCCAGCAGTTCATCCACCGGGATGGCGATACGTGTCTGGTTGCTGCTCACAACGACGTAAAGTCGCGCACCCTCTGCCATCTCTGAAGTCTCCGAGACCAGCGGATGCACCGGCACCAAAGCACCTTCGTCGATGTTGAGCATGCGGGTATGGCCAGAGGCGGAAACCGGTAACAGGCGGTCAGTCTGAAGTATGCGATGGATGGCATCAACCGGCAGCACATAGCGCACCTGCCCCACCCTGACGACCATGCCATCCAGTACAATCATATGCTGCGGCACGCGCAGATGGAACCGCACCCCGGCCCCGGCCGGCAGGCTGACACGGCGCAACGCGCCCTTCTTTCGGGCCATCTCATCGCCAAGTTCGGCATAGGCCGCAGCCACAGCTGGCTCAGGGCTGTTATCGGTCAATTCGACCCGTACGTGATCGCTCTCGGCCTCGACCGAGATGTGGAACCGCGTCGCCGGATACTCTCCGGCCAGCCGCAGATTGACCAATGTCTTGAGCGGTCCGCGCAGCTCTTCGATCAACATCTGATCAAGCATCGTGTCGCCACCCACATAGGTGACACTGGCGTCGACGCCGATCTTGCGCGCCCGCGTGGCCAAATAGGCCTTGAGCGGGCGCAACAGCACTTCGGCAGGGCGCGACCGTTGCGCCACGCTCTCTTGTTGCAAATGCGACAATTCCGCCGACAACTGCGCGCCGGATTCGCTGATCTCCTGAAGCCGCAGATTGTGCTGTTCCAGCCTGTCCCGCAGAACCGAGCGCACCCGTTGTTCCAGATCATCAATTCCCGCTGCGCGCAACGCGTCCATCACCTCCTGAACCAGATCGATTGACGCCAGATCCGCCAACTCATGTTCCAACTGCGCATGGCTCGCTGAGATCGCTCCCACCGCTTCGAGCAGGGCGAGGCTATCCTTGGTATCGTTGAGCGGGATCAGATCCATCGTGTCAGGTTCTGCCGCCTCCACCGCAGGAGCTTCGCTGACCCGCAGCGCCCGCGCCATGGCAAGGCGCGACCCCGATGGGTCCAACATCGCCAAACGCTCGATCATACGGTCTTCTTCCAATGACGAGGCGACGAGGAAATCAAACAGCGTCGCCTTGTCCAGAAAGACCGTGACATTGGTGATCATCCGCACAAGACCTGTGGTGATCCATTCCAGAAAACCCTGCGCCAGCGCGTCATCATCATTCAGGTCGGCGCGCAGCACGTAGAAATGTAGGCCCTCCTTGATGGCCTCATGTGCGGTCTTGACGCTCTCGGGTGACATCACCCGGTGGAATTCTGGCGGAAGACCCAACCGCGTCTCGATGGTTTTGGCGGTCATCACACCGCTGGCCACGAAACACGCGTTGGTGGCCTCCTCGAACATCTTTGCAATCCGCGAGGTATCCGGCGTGTCACCCTGATCCAAGGCGTCGAACACCAGTTCCATCGTATCGACAAAGCCGCGTCCCATCTGGAGCAGGATCACATCCGGCGTCTTGGCGTCCACGCGGACGCGCGCGAACAGGTCTATCAACGCCATCGTCAGTTGTGACGCTGTATCGATCCGGTAATTCAAACAGGCAAAATGCACCTGCCGCATCAAGGTCTCAAAGCCAGGAAACCAGCCGGCACCTGGCGCGGTCGCCCGCGCATCGAGCCCGAGGCGCAAACTTTGAAGCGTCTCAAAGATGTGATCGGCCGACCAAGCGCCCAAGAGCTGACTCGGCGCCATGAGATCATCGTCGAAAATCGTCGCGGGCAAACTGCGCTCGACGCTCACCAATTCCTCGTAAAGCGACAATTCGGCGACCCGGTATTCAAGGCCGGTGGACTGCTCTGAGAGACGTTGGGCGCTGTCCACCAAGCGAACAAACCCCCTCGGCGCAGCCAAATCAGCGATCCGTTCCGCCAGATCCCGACGCTCTGTCGCGCTACAGGGCGCCGCGCCATTCATCTGCATACCCTGATCGGCGATCAGAGGGTAGAGCGCGGCCATCGCCGTAAAGAATGCCTTGCCCTCGGCGACCGGATCACTCGGACCAGTGCCGGGTGTGACAGATGCTTCCCCTGTCTCAAAATCCTGATGATAGCGTGTGCGCAGCGCCTCAATCAGCTCTGTCGTGTCCGCGCGCGTGACCGAACCGGACGCACCAAAGGACGCCAGCTGATCGAGCCATGCTCCAAGATTCATCTGTCGCGCGGCATAGCAAAGATCATCCGCCTGCTTGCGTGCGGCAGCAGGGCTGCGATCCTCGACCCAGTTGGCGCAGAGCGAAGCCAGGGTGTCAAGCGTCTTGGCCGCCATCTCGGCGAAAATCTGTTGATACGCCGGATCAGGGCGCAAAACCTTACCATCCGTGACCTCAGCCACGGCTTGGGTCTGCGGCGTGGGCGCAGGAGAAGCCATCGCCTTTGGCTCTGGTTCTGCATGCCCTTTCGCCGGATTCTTAATCGCTTCCGCTTTCATTTCGGCGATCGGCTGTTCCGGTTTTTGGACCGCGTCCGCGTCTGGCGCGATCGCCTCGCCGTTCAACAACCGGTGCAAGGCCTTGCTCAGGTCACGCGTGAGCGCCGGGCTAATCGCCCCGGTGGCAAGGAAAGGCTCCAACTCAGCCAACCAATCGCCTAGGCGCAATTGTCCTGCAGCGTAGCAGAGATTGTCCGCCTGCTTCTTCGCAGCGGCGGGGCTTGCGCCCTCCGACCACGCCGCGACAAGGGCGTCCAGTGCGGCCAACGTCTTGACTGCCATATCCTTGAAAATCTGGTGATGCACCGGATCGGGGCTCAACAATTTTCCATCGGTGACCTCAGCCACGGTTTTCGCCTGCGGTGCCGGGGCCAGCTCTGGCAAGGGCTCAGGCTCGGACGTTACGGCCTCTTCCGGCTCAGGCTCAGGCTCAGATTCTGGCTCAGGCTCAGGTTCTGGCTCGGCTTCTTGCTCAGTCTCAGTCTCAGTCTCGAAGACGTCATCCAGATCATCATCCTCGAACGCGTCAAAATCTGCGCCGTCGCCACCGTCAAGTTGGTCCAGCAACCCGGCCAGTCCCATATTCAGTGCTGGCATCTTGGGTTTCGGTGCCGGTTCAGGCTCTGGCGTGCGGACAGTCTCAGGCTCAGATGTCTCAAGCTCTGCCTCGTCTGCCGGCGCAATCGCCTGCGGTGTGGGCGCTGCATCCTCAACAGCGCCCCCGGTCAACTGCACGATCAACGATCGCAAATCCTGCTTCAATCTCGCCGTTGGCGCCGGGTCCACATCCGCACGGGTATCGGCGGTTTCCTCCAGCATTCCGCGCAGCGCATCACCGGTCCGCATCAGGATATCCGTGATCGCACCACTCAGTGCCACGCCCTCGTCGCGCACCAATCCGATGAGATCTTCGGCCAGATGCGCCAACCCTTCGACCTGTGCCAATCCCAGCACGCGTGAGTTGCCTTTGAAGGTATGGACCGCCCGGAACAGCGCGCCGATATGCGCGCCCATGTCACCTGCGCCGCCCTCAAGGGAATCCAGCGCTGCTTCCATCGCGTCCAGGGACTGTGCGCCGTCATCGGCATACAGCATCCAGATTTCGTCCATCTCATCCATCATGGTATGACCCGCCCCGTGGGTTGCATTTCGGCCCTCAGGCCCCGACCAGTGCCCGCATCACGCGCGCCAACTCGTCTCCGGTCTTTTCCTCAAGGTCATGCGACACCGTGCCGGACGGCTTGGAAACCACCCCGTCCGCGCCCAGCTCGCGCGCCTTGGCAGCCAAAGGCGAGCCCTGCACGGTCACCGAGGACAGCATGCAGATCTTGGCCCGCGTCTTGAGTTTGGCGTGGCGCAGGAACTCCAACCCGTCCATCACCGGCATCTCGATGTCGAGCAAGATCAGATCGAGGTCCGGCAGGTCCGGCAACTTGTCGAGCGCCTCTTGTCCATTGGCGGCCTGTGCCACCAGCCGGAAATCCTTGCGAGACTTGAGAAAGCTGGAGATGTAGAGCCGCATCATCGCGGCATCGTCCACCACCATCACATTATAAACCATTGTTCTGTCTCCGAATTTAGGTGTCAGGTCGCGGGAAGCAAGACGCCACCCACCGCCAGATCAAAAGCCGTGGAAGCCGCGTGCATCGAGATCGAGCGACCCGGACCCATTCCCATTGCGCATCGCTTTGTCGTTGGGCTTGCCGTTGAGCATGGCTTGAATCTGCGCCATCATCTCGGGCGTCAGACCGCTCAGGCCCGTAATCGGCATCGCCGTCGCGGCCCGCCGCAACTTGAACCGACCGATCTCGTCCTTCATTTGCTCGGTGGCCGCGCTCATCTCTGCGGCACCGGCGGCCAGTTCATCCGCCTGCTGGCTGGTATCCAGCGCGGATTTTGCGATTTCGGACATGGCCAGCGAAATCTGCGCCACGCCACGCGACTGCTCTGCGCCCGAGCGGTCGATTTCCTCGACGATATCCTTGACCTGCGTGATCTGCTGCGAAATGCCGGTGAAGGCTTCCGATGTCTCATCGGCGATCCGCACACCGGCGTTGACACGGTTCGATGCATCTTCGATCAAATCGGACGTCTCGCGCGCCGCCTTGGCGGAGCGTCCCGCCAGATTGCGCACCTCTTGCGCCACCACGGCAAAGCCGCGCCCATGCTGACCGGCCCGCGCCGCCTCGACCGCCGCATTGAGCGCCAGAAGGTTGGTCTGGAATGCGATTTCGTCGATCACCTTGATGATCTTGGCAATGTCCTGCGACGAGGTTTTGATGCCATGCATAGCCGTGACCATGTCTTTGATCTTGGCTGCGCCATTATCGGCAAGTCCCACGGCGCTGGTCACGAATTGCGACGCTTTCTGCGTGGCATCGGCATTCGCGCGCACCTGCTGATCGGTCTGGTTGACCGAGGCCGAGACCTCTTCGACCGAGGCCGAGGCGACCTGAGAATTGGTCGAGAGAGTCTGGCTCGAATGCGCGACCTGATTGACCGTGGTTGCCACCTGATCCACCTGCTCTGCAATCACCGCAAAGGCACTGTTGAGACTGCCAAAGGCCTGCTCGAAGGACTCGATGACGCTCCGGTATTCACCTTTGAATTTGGACAGATCGGCCTGCACGTCGAGATTGCCCGCGACGATGGAGTCCGAGAGACCCCGGATCTCAGAGACAACCTCACGGAAATTACCACGGACCTTCTCTAGGATACGATTTATGAAGATCTTCTTGCCTGGCAGCGTGTCAAACGGCGCGTCGAAATTGCCTTCACCAAATTCCTCGACCACCGCAAGTGCTGCCTTCTTGGTGTCGATATGCGCCTTGACCATCTCATTGGCCATGTTTGCTGCATTACGGATATCGGCGTCCTCAAACAAGCTGACGTCGATATACACGTCGATATCGCCCTGCTCGTGGTTGCGGGCCATGTGATTCATCTGCTCCAGCAATTGCTCAAACTGCCGCTTCGCCAGTTGATTAACCCGGTCCATGTCGATGAACCGTCGGCGCGCAGTCTCAAGAGACTCGTTGAGGAATGCTTTCTTTCCCGGCATCTGCGGAAACGGTGCATCGAAGTTGCCCATCCCGAACTGCTCGATGACACCCATCGCCAACTTCTTGGTGTCGATATGCGCGCGCACCATGTTATTGATCATGCTGGCCGCCTTGGTGACCTCTTCGCTCTCGAAAACACTGGTGTCAATGAAGGCGTCGATATCTCCCTTGTCATGCCCCGAGGCCATGGCCTCCATCTCCGAGAGCAACCGCGAGAACTGTCCGAAAGTGGCTTCGTTTTCCGCCTTGATCCGCTTGACCTCTGTCACGTCGCGCCATTCCACAAGTACGAATTGCGAGCTGCGTTCGATGCCGGGAACCGGCGTGGCCATGAACTCGAGAGAAATGCCACCGATGCTGAACGCACCCTCATGCGGCTTGTGCATGTTGTCCATGATCCGGCGCTGATAGGATGGGTTTTTATGGAACACGTCCACATTTTTACCGACAATGTCGCGCGCCCGAAAATGCGGCAGATCACGCCGGACATCATCCTCGATCCGCTCGAACATCTTGAACGCAGCTTCGTTGCAATAGAGGATATTGTAATCTCCATCGGCAACCATGACCGGATTGCCCAACGAGTAAAGCAGTGTGGTGGCGACCACACGTTTAGCGAGATCGGCGTCCATTGTTTCAGTACCTTTGACTTTGGCGTCGCGCGGGGATTGCGTGGTCATCAAATCATTCCTTTCAGTATCGCCGATGGGGGAACTCGGCGTCGGTTGTGTGGGAGGCTCGTCCAAGGGCGGCATCGCCGTCGCATGAGACGCGGAAACGGGCTTTTGTGTCGGGGCGGGGCTTTTGGGCTTCTGTTGGGCCATGGCTCAGGCCTCGACCGTGGCAGGCGGCATGAGCGCGTCATCCTCGACCAGAAGATTGACATCGAGCAGGATCGCCACACGCTCTTCCAACCGCCCCAGCCCCATCACCAGACTGCGGCCCTCTGCCCCTGAAAAACTGTGGGTGCGGTCGATCTGGCTTGCGGGAATGTCGAGCACCTCATTGACGCCATCGACAATCAGGCCCACGGGTGCGTCACTTACTTGCAACACGATCACCACAGTGCGGTCGTCATAAGCCTTTTCCGGCATGCCAAAGCGCAGGCGCACATCCATCAACGGGATCACCTTGCCACGCAGGTTGATGACGCCCTTGATGTAACGCGGCACGTCCGGCACGCTCATGATGCGTTGCAATCCCACAATCTCAGTCACGACACCAATCGACACGCCATAAAGCTCGGTTCCGATCGGAAAGGTCAGGTACATCGTATCAATGGAATCCGACGGCTCTGCATGAACCTCGGTCTGCGGGGCGTGCGCATCGGCAAACGCTGTCTTTGTCATGGTCAGACTCCTTTCTGAGTGAATTGGGGCGCAGGTGCGGCAGTTGTTCGAACCTGTGCAGATGTCGTGCCAACTGAGGCCAGCAGTTGTGCCGCCATAAGGTCGAGCGGAATCTGTTCCATCGCGCCGCCCTTTTCCCAAGCGCGCGCAGGCATGCCGTAGACCAGAGAGCTGGCCTCGTCCTGAACAAAGGTCTGCGCCCCTGCCAGCCGCGCGGCCAGCAATCCGTTGGCTCCGTCGCTGCCCATCCCGGTCAGCACCGCCGCCGTCAGGCGCGGCGCGGCAACGCGCGCAGCAGACGTCAAAAGCACATCGACCGACGGAATCGAAAAGCAGACCGGATCACCCGCCTCTAGGTCAACCACCAGACCGCCCTGCGCCAGTCGCCGAAGCACCATGTGCTGCTTGCCACCCGGCGCGATGAGCGCCAGACCGGGGCTTAGGCGATCCCCCATCCGCGCCTCGCGCACCTCAATGGCACAGGTGGTGTTGAGCCGCCGGGCAAAGGCCTCGGTGAACCCCTCAGGCATGTGCTGCACGATGACAACGGGCGGGCAATCAGCCGGAAGCGCATGCAGCACCGCGCCCAACGCCTGCACCCCGCCGGTCGAGGCCCCGAGTGCGATCACCCAATCGCGCGAAGCCGCCGGGGCGAGGGACACCGCACCGCACTCTGGCGCCGCCCGGTGCGTCTTTGGTAAATTGAGCCGCGCCACCGCACGCACGCGCTCGGAAATGGCGCTCAGCGCCAGATGGTCCGCAGTCCCCGGAGCCAGCCCACGCGGCTTGGGCATCACATCGACCGCCCCCGCCTCCAGCGCCTCGATGGTCCGCTTGGCCCCGCGCTGTGTCTGCGAGGAAACCACAATCGTTGGGATCCGTAGTCGCGCGACGGTCTGGCGCAAGAACTCCAACCCTCCCTGCCCCGGCATCTCGAGATCAAGGGTGATGACATCAGGACGACGCCCCAACACAAAGGCACGCGCCTCTTCGGCGCTGCCGGCCTCACCTATTACCTCAATCGCCGGATCAGCAGTTAGCGTCCGCGTCAGGAACCGGCGAAACACGAGTGAGTCGTCAACAACAAGGACGCGAATGGGTGCGGCAGCCATGGTCATCACGACCTCCTCCGATAGAGACCAGTCGCGACAGGTTCCCAGAGAGTGCCAAGCTGACGGACAGATTCCGTCACCGACGTCACGAGCCAGCCGCCCGGCTCGACAACATCATAAAGCGCATTCACAGTGGCGGCCTGATCGGCTCGGTCGAAATAGTAGAGCACGTTGCGGCAGAACACCGCCTGAAAGGGGCGGGTGAACGGATAAGGCGTGGCCTTGAGGTTCATCCGGCGAAACGTACAAACCTTGCGCAGCTCCGGTGCCACCCGGTATTGATCAATGCCGGTGGGCTGGAACCAGCGCTGCACCACCTGCGGATCCGTTTGCGAAAACTGGCGTCGCGGGAAAATCCCCAATTCCGCCCGCTCGACCACCGGATCACTGATGTCAGTGCCCAGAATATGCGTCCGGTTGAGCGCAGATACGCCCAGCCGAGACGCCAGCATGATCGCGAGCGTATAGGCTTCCTCGCCGGTCGAGCTTGCCGCCGACCAGAACCGGAATTCGGGTCGGGTTTGAAGCTCGGGCAGAGCCAGGTCCATGAACTGATCCAGAACCTCGATCTCACGAAAGAAATATGTGTGATTGATTGACGCCGCGTGCAGCACCGCAAGCTGCACCTCCTGTGCGCCCGTCTTGTTCAATTCTTGTGCCAGACGGTTGAGATCAGGCAGATTGAAACGACGCAGCACCCGGTCCATGCGCTGACGCAATAGATCGGTTTTGGATGGCGCAAAGGTGATCCCACAGCGTTGGCTCAGCCATTCACGCAGCTGATCGAACCCAGCCTGATCCGCATAGGCCACCATCACCGTTCTCCTCCGATGGCCAGACGTTCACAATCGAGCACCATTGCCACCTCACCCGAAGACAGGAGCGCAAAGCCCCAGCTCGCGCGCACCCGCGTCAAGGCCCCCTCAAGCGGCTTCATCACCACTTGCTGACGGTCGAGAATTTCATCAACGGGCACGGCAATCGGCCCGGTACTGGCCTCGAACACGATGAAAACCATCTCCGAGAGCGGCGGCAGATCGGTCCGCATGCCCTCAAAGAATTTCTCCAACCGGCACACTGGAATGAACCGATCCCGCAGCCGCAACATCTCGCGGCCATTTTCGGCGGCAAGTGCCAAATGGTCGCCCGCATTGGGCTTTGCAATCTCGGCAATATCGTCAATCGGCACGCAATAGAGCTGCGTGCCAAGCCGCAAGATCACACTGTCCAGAAAGGCCAGCGATACCGGGATATGCAGCGACACCGTTGTGCCCTTGCCCTCTTCACTCAGCACGCCGATCCGACCACGCAAATCCTTCATCGTGGTGTTGAGAACGTCCATGCCCACACCCCGGCCCGACAGTGTCGTCACCGCCTCTGCCGTTGAAAAGCCGGGCTCGAATATCGCCTTCCAAACCACGGAATCTTCTGGTTCCTCAGTGGCACCGAAGAGACCACGCTCGCGCGCCTTGCTCAGGATCTTGCGACGGTTCAGACCACGCCCGTCGTCGATGACCTGAATCCGCACCTCACTGCCGACCTGCGCCGCCGAGAGGACGATCCGCCCGGCAGGCGACTTGCCTGCGGCCACGCGCTCTTGTGGCGATTCAAGCCCATGATCGGCAGAATTGCGCACCACATGGAGCAGAGGATCATAGAGACGATCCGCCACCAGCTTGTCGATGGCGGTATCCTCGCCACGCATCTCCAGATCAATCTGCTTGCCGGTTTCACGCTGTAGTTCACGCACCATGCGCTTCAGCCGGCGAAACACCTCATCCACCGGAACCAGCCGCAATTCGCTGGCGGCATCCTGAACCTCACCCACGATCATCGACAACCGATGCGCCGCAGCTTCGAACCCTACCAGATCGAGATTGGCCAGTTCCGGCGCATTGATCGTCTCGGAAACCGACAATGACAGTTCTCCGACCAGATCCATGAGCCGTCCAATCTTGTCCGAGGACACGCGCAGCAATGCCCCGCCGGACGACGGCTCTGCCACCTGCTCTGCCCGCGCAGTCATCTCTGGTCACCCCAATAAGGGCGCAGCAGTAATGGGGACACATTCGCCATGGGGTTTGGGTCTCTCTCAACCTGTCAGCATGTTCGCCGGTTACATTTGCACAGAGCAATGCAACCAGCGTGCCAGACGCATTATCGACGTCAGGCCGCATCCTCGGCGTTGCCGTCGAAATTGAAGATGCAGACCCCTTCGAACCCGGTGGAGCGGAAGAGAAAGGTCTTTTTCATCGTCTGAATGAACCCCCCGTGCTTCTTCTCGAAATTCTTGAGATCCGCGATGGTCGGAAAGAACAGGTTGACAGAGATGTCCCCTTCCTTGCCGATCATGACGGTCAAGCCCGAGATGCGACATTCCGGAATCGCATTCCCCAGAATCTCCGTGATGAAAGGGGCCGCGATTTGCGCTGCATCGAGGCTGGGAAATTTGAGATGATACGTTTTCGATAACATTTGTGCCTACCCGTTAAGCTCTTCTGAACAAGCAAACGGACCCAAGCCCCAAAATGTGAGCGCGGTCGCAATATATCTCACGAGTATCTTTGGAGCAGACGCGCTCGCTTTTGACGCGAACCGGTTTCGAAAGTATCAGATCATCCAAAGGACAGCATCCGCGCACCATAGGGGTGACGATGCACCGACACCCGACAGCAGCATGGCCCGCGTTTCGTCGGTATTGCGACGATTCAACGACGCAAGGCGTATCCTTTCTCCGCAAAACAGCGCGGCACGCCCAATTGAGGCCCCAAATGGGCTAAAACCCCGGATGGCACGATCTCTGCTTACTGATTTCATATAGCAATCAAGGAGGTTTCCCATGGCCGACATCTGCATCACCGCCCCGAATTTCCCTCAGGCACAGGCCCTCAAAACCCTGCTTGACGGACGTCGCCTGAATGTCCGCATCGGCTATCAACCCACCTGCCATACGCTGGTTCAAGGCGCGCCCGTGACCGACCAGCGCGCGCTGGTCGAGCTGGCCCGCAAACTGGGGGCAAAACGGATCGTCGTGATCGAAGGTCAGGCTCCTGACTTTGCTCTGCGCGAGGATATGGGCGGACGCCTGTTGACTGTATCCCTGCCAGATAGCGGCCTGCCGGCGTTGCGCGATGCCGCCCTGATGGCGTTGGCCGATCTGCTCGCCGCTCCGTTTGGCGCGATGGTTGCCGCCGACCCGCAGTCCGGCGCGTTGATAGACATGGCCCGCCGCGTCGCCCGCTTTGATGTCAGCGTCTTTATCAATGGCCCCACTGGTAGCGGCAAGGAAGTGCTGTCTCGCCTGATCCATCAGGCCTCGCCGCGCGCCGACAAACCCTTTGTCGCCATCAACTGCGCGGCTATTCCCGAAAACATGCTCGAAGCCATTCTCTTTGGCCATGAGAAGGGCGCCTTCACCGGTGCCAACACAGCCAACAAGGGCTATCTGCGCGCAGCCGACGGCGGCACGCTCTTGCTTGACGAAATCTCTGAAATGCCCATGGCGCTTCAGGCCAAATTGCTGCGTGTGCTGCAGGAAAAGGTCGTGACCCCGCTCGGCAGCCAGACCGAAACGCCAGTCGATGTGCGCATCCTCGCCACCTCCAACCGCGACATGGACATCGAGATCGCCAAGGGCAATTTCCGCGAAGACCTCTATTACCGGCTCAACGTATTTCCGCTCGAAACCCTGCCGCTCGCCGCGCGCGCTCAGGATGTGCCGGTTCTGGCCCAAGCGATGCTGCGCCGTCACACCCCAGTGGGTCAACCGACGCCGCTTCTGGCCCCGCAGGCCTGCGATATTCTCGCCAACCATTCCTGGCCCGGCAATGTGCGCGAGCTGGAGAACGTCATGCAACGCGCGCTGGTGCTGGCCGATGGCATGGTGATTGCACCCGAGCACATCATGCTTGTTGCCCGTCCCGTCGCCCTTCCCACCTCACTTGCCGCCTGATCCTGATTTGAAATGAGCCTGACCGGCATCTCCTCTTCCGTCAGCATGATGCACGCCTCACAGGCGGCACAGCGGCCTGACCCCATCGTGCGCCCCAGCCCCACGGCCGAGGCGCAGGGGCCGAACTTTGCCGAACGGTTGGGACAGGCGGTCGAGAGCGTGAACACCCAACAGGGCAAGGCCTCTCAGGCTGCACGTGACTTCGAGACCGGGCGCACCGAGGATCTGGCCGCCGTCATGGTCGAACAACAGGTCGCCTCACTCGGGTTTCAGATGACGATGCAAGTCCGCAACAAGGCCCTGACTGCCTATCGCGACATTATGAATATGCCGGTCTGATCCTCAGACCAGAACCGCAGAAAGACTGACAATGGACGGAACGCAGACCACCCTCCCGGCACAGGCTGGCACCAGCTCGTTGGTACAACGGGCGCGGCTCGCGCTGTCTGGCATGGATGGATTTATCGCACAACCCGCCCTGCGCCGCGCGCTCCCTGCCATTGGTGTGCTCTTTGTCGTGACCCTCGGATTGGCCGCTTGGCTGTTGCTGGCCCCGGCTGATCGCGTGACGCTTCACGCAGGTCTACCCGAGGCCGAGAAATCTCGCGCTCTTGATGCTCTGACCACCGCAGGTATCGACGCGCATCTTGATCCCTCCTCAGGCGCGTTGTCTGTAGCCGCCGACCAGTTCCACAGGGCGCGCATGCTGCTGGCGGCCGAAGGTTTGCCAGAAGGGGCGACCGACGGCATGACAGCGATTGACGGAATGCCGATGGGCACCTCGCGCCAGATCGAATCTGCCCGCCTGCGCCGGATGCAGGAACTCGACCTTGCACGTTCCATTCAGGAGTTGCGCCCGGTGCGCGCCGCCCGCGTGCATCTGGCCCTGCCCGAACGCAGCGCCTTTGTCCGCGACAGCCAGCCCCCTCGTGCTTCGGTATTTCTCGAACTTGCCCCCAGCATGTCGCTCGATCAGGCACAGGTGCGTGCCATCGTCAGCCTCGTGTCCGCCGCCGTGCCTGACATGCCGCGCGGCAACGTCTCGGTCGTGGATCAGACAGGCACGCTGCTAACGAGCCCAGAAGAAGACCCGGTGCAGGCCGAGGCCGACCGCCAGATGCAGCATCAGCGCCGCCTGGAAACCGTTTACCGGGACCGAGTCCTAGCGCTTTTGACCCCAATCGTGGGCGTTGGCAATGCCGCCGTCGAAGTGACTGTCGACATGGACTTTACCCGCTCCGAGATCACCAGCGAAGAATACCTGCCCGAAACAGCCCTGCGCAGCGAGCAAAGCAGCAGCCAGCAAACCAACGGGGCCAAGTCCGGTGGCATTCCCGGTGCAGTCGCCAACACGCCGCCCAACGAAGCGCAATTGGCCGAGGCCGCGACCAAGACCACCCAAGAAGGCGTGACCAACAGCAACACGTCCTCCACCCGCAATTACGAGGTCAGCCGCCGCGTTGAAACCCGCCAGCCGCAGACCGCCCAGCTCAAACGCGTGCATGCCGCCGTGCTGCTGCACCGCCTGCCGACTCCGGCCGACGCCTCCACCGCAGCCACCCCGGACGCCGTGCCGCTTGAAGAAATCGAGGCGCTGACCCGCTCTGCCATCGGCTTTGACGAAACCCGTGGCGATATCGTCACCGTGGCCAGCGCGCCCTTTGTGGTGACCCCGTCAACGATCCCCGCCGATCACTGGTATGACGCAAGCTGGTTGCCTACTCTGGGTCGCACGTTGGCACAACTCGCCCTCTTCGGGATCATCGTTCTGGGTGTGGTCCGCCCACTTCTGAACCGCCTGCTGCCACCCGTCGGAGCCACGACCGCAACCGGCATGACCTATGGCGACGCTATAGAAGTGCCACGTGGCGAGAGCCTGTCCGCCCTGCGGCAGCGCCTAGAAACGGCCGCGCCCAATGCCGACGACCTCAACGGCGCGATCACCTATGAGGAAAAGATAGACCTGCTGCGCCAAATGGCCGGGTCCGAGACCAACCGCATTGCAGGCGTGTTCAAATCCATGATCGCGCCCGTCGGCGAGGACAGGCCATGACCCTCGCGCTGCCCGCCCCTTCCGCCAACAGACCCGGCGCAGACCTGACCCCGGTGCAAAAGGCCGCCATTCTGATGATGGTCTTTGGCGAGGACACCGCCGCGCAGATTCTGCGCGCCCTCTCGCCGTCCGAAGTGCAGGTGCTGGGCGAGGTCATGTTCACCGTGCAAGGCGTCGACCACGACACCGTCGATGCCGTACTCAACGAATTTTTAGGTCTCGTCAGCAACCAGACCGGGCTGGGCATTGGCGCGGGCAACTATGTCCGTCAAGTGCTCGATCAGGCGCTTGGCGCGCATAAGGCGCAATCGGTGCTGTCACGCATCGTGCCGTCCAACAGCGAGCGCCCGATCGAGATCCTCGATTGGATGGACCCCTCCGCCGTGGCCGAACTGATCCAGGACGAACACCCGCAGATCATGGCGCTGGTCATCGCCTCGCTCGATTACGCCCAAGGCGCAGAGGTGCTCAAACTCCTGCCGCCCGAGGCGCAGCCCGAGATCATCCGCCGCATCGCCACGCTGAACACTGTGCAACCCGAGGCGCTGCGCGATCTCGAAGAGGTCATGCGCGCCAAGTTCAAGGCCAACACCACCCTGCGCGCCTCGCAGATTGGCGGGGTCAAGGCCGCCGCCCGGATCATGAACTTTACCCGTCAGGACATGGAAGAGCGGATCATGAAAGACATCCGCAAGGACGACAAGCACCTGTCCGAGGACATTCAGGATAATCTCTTTGTGTTTGATTACTTGATCAAATCCGACGAACGCGCCCTGCAAACCGTGCTGCGCGAAATCGAGAGTGAAATGCTGGTGCTGGCCCTCAAAGGGGCCAACCCAACCCTGCGCGACAAGCTCTTAAGCTGCGTCTCGCAACGCGCCGCCGCAAATATCATGGACGAGATGGAGGCCATGGGCCCCGTGCGCCTGAGCCAGGTGCAAGAGGCACAGAAACAGGTTATCACCGTCGCTCGCCGCCTGTCGGATGAGGGCAAGATCACGCTGGCCGGACGCGGCGGCGAGAAGATGGTTTGAGATGATGAGCGCCATGTCCGCCTCTGATCAAGCCTCTGACGTCATCCCCAGCGCCGACGCGCTGACGCCCGAGGATCTCTTGGCGTTGGTGCGCCGCTCTTCGCAACAGTTCCAGCGCCGTGACACCACCGGTCCTGCGGCAAAGACCGACAACGGCTTTGCCGCGCATCCGATTGTGCGCCCCTTCCGCGCGCCCGTATCAGAGCAAACCGTAGAAACACCGGAACCAAAGGCTGAACGCGCAGCGCCCGCCACCACCTTTACGCCCGCACCGCCGCCCGCCACCCTCGACATCGAAGCAGAGCGTCGCGTCGCGTGGGCAGAAGGGCACGCGGCCGCCCTGCAAGAGATCGAAGCCGCCCGCGCTACAGCCCGTGCCGAGGCCTTCGAAGAGGCCCGCACAACCGCCGCGCATGAGGTCGCCGAGGCGCGCGACATCTTTGCTGCGACACTCATCCGCCTGACCAGCGCCGAGCATGAACGCCTGTCAGACTTGACCGCCAAGTTGGAGCTGGCCGTGCGGCAGCTGGCCACCCAACGCGCAGGGCAAAAGATTGACGAGGCCCCGCGTCCCTTTCTGCGCCGGATCGAAAAGATCACCCATCACATCGCCGCCGGGGCGGAAAACACGGTGGTTCTGATGAATCCCGCTGATCTCATGGCGATCAAGCCGCATCTCAAGGATTTCAGCCCATTGGCCAAGGGGCGGCTTTCTCCCGACACCACCCTCGGACGCGGCGATCTGCGCATCCGCATGGACGATATCACCTTTTCAGACGTGATCGCCGAACGCGATGGAGGGCTGGCATGACCGATTTGCTATCCCGCCTTTCACAGGCGACCGAGAGCATGGCTCAAACACCGCCACCGGGCTACTCGGGGCAGGTGCTGCGCTATGATGGCCTCATCCTCGAATGTGCGGGCTTTCCCGCCAGCCCGGGCACCCGCTGTCGGATCGACACCGAAGATGGCAAGGGTGCCACCGGCGAAATCGTAGGTTTTGCCAATGGCCGCAACCTGCTCTTTCTCGACCAGCCCGGTGCGCGCATCACCCATGGCTGCACCGTGCATAAACTTCCCGGTGGACATAGCGCCGCCATGGGCGACGCCGTTCTCGGCCGCGTGCTCGACGCCGAAGGCGCGCCGCTCGACGGGTTTAGCCCTCCCGACTGTCCCGTTACCCGCCCTCTCGCGGGGCGCGAACAGAATCCGCTCGCGCGGCAACCCGTGGATGCCCCCCTCGATGTGGGCGTCCGCGTGATCAACGCCGCGCTCACCGTCGGGCGCGGTCAACGCGTCGGCATCATCGCGGGCTCTGGCGTCGGTAAATCGGTGCTGATCGAGATGATGACACGCTATACATCCGCCGATGTGATCGTCGTCGGGCTGATCGGCGAACGCGCCCGCGAAGTGGGTGATTTCGTCTCAAAGGTCATGACCGGCGAGAACCGCGCCAAGACCTGCGTCGTGGCCGTGCCCGCCGACCGCTCCCCCCTCCTGCGTCTGCGCGCCGCCCACCGCGCCACTGCGATAGCCGAATATTTCCGCGATCAGGGCAAACAGGTCATGCTGATCATGGACAGCCTCACCCGCGTGGCCCATGCCCGCCGCGAAATCGGTCTGGCCCTGGGCGAACAACCAACCGCCAAAGGCTATACGCCGTCGGTCATCTCGATGATCCCCGGCCTGATCGAGCGCGCCGGTCCCGGCCTGCCTGGTCAGGGCAGCATCACCGCGTTTTACACTATTTTGGCCGATGGCGATGATACCACCAACGATCCCGTGGTCGATACCGCCCGCGCCATTCTCGACGGGCATTTCGTGTTGTCGCGCAATCAGGCGCAGATGGGCATCTATCCGGCCATTGACCTGACCCAATCAGTCAGCCGGGTGATGAAGGACATCGCCGAGAAACCCCACCACGTGGCGGCACTTCGCCTGCGCCGCCTCATTGCCCTTTATATGGAGAACCGCGACATGATGCTGATGGGCGCCTATTCCCCCGGTCAGGACGCAACCCTGGACGAAGCCGTGGCCCTTTGGCCCAAGATTGAGGCGTTTATTCGCCAAGAGATGGATGAACCCGCCAGCCTTGAAGACAGTATCGCCGCCCTTTGCGCGTTGACAGGCGGTGCCGCATGAGCGCGCGCCAGCACCGTATCCTCACCTTGATGGCCCGTCAGGAAAACCGCGAACTCGGGCATCTGTCGATTCAGCTTGGCAATTTGCGTAACCGCGAGATGCAGGAATTCGACATGGCCGACCGCTTGGGTCAGATGCTCGACCAAAGCGCCCAAGTCCCGGCCCAACCAATGACGCCCGGCCAGCTCTGCACCGCGCATTTCATGGGCCGCACCCTCGTGCAGCAACTTGAGGCGACACGCAGCCAAATGGCCCGCACCCGTGAACAGCGTGCGGCGCTGGAACAGGATCTCTCACAACACCAACGCCGACAGCAGATTTTGCAAGAACGCGCCGATCTCAACCGCCTTGCCCAGCTACAGGCCCGCGCCGACACACAGGACAATGCCGCCCTGCCCCGCCGCACCCGGTAGGCGGCCAAGGAGAGCAAGATCAAAATAGGCAAGAGGTCGTCCGGCCGGTCAAAACCACCTTGCAGGAGGATGCGCGGCGGCCAGAGCCAGCAAGAGGCCCGAAGCCCATGCTTGGCACAGACCTTGCAGCGACACACCTGACACCCTTCACGGAGCCCCCGGTATGATCGCCTCGGCATTGACAAGCATTCCTGCCCAAACAAGCCCGACCACCGGCCGCGGCAGCATGACACTTGCCGCGCCCGCCGCCAATAGCGGGGCCGCGCCGCTCCCTGGCTTTACAGCCCTCTTTGACGCAGCCCAAATCAACCTTCAGCACGGTCAACCAGACGCTCAGAAAAGCCCCATTCAGGGCACTGATCCGCTCGCTGCTGCGCCAGCTATCCCCCCCAGCTCTCGGACATCCATTCCGACCAACATTGCGCCCGTGCTTGCATCCGCAACTCAGGTCGTGCAGCGGGACGTAAGTACGATTGAGCCAACACCCACGGCGCCGCACACCCTTGAAAGCGCGCCGGTGAATACGGACCTGAGCCAAGCTCAGATCACCACCGAACCCGGACCACAAATCGTGGCGGAAGCCGCACCACAGATCGCAGCAGACTCTGAGACTCCGCCACACCCCGACCAATCGGACCAACCGATGCCTCTTCCGTCCGACCCTAAAATCCCCGAGACAAAGCAGACATCGCTCGAAAGTGAGGCCAACGACACGGCAGCCCGCGACTTCTCGGAGGCACCGGAGACCGCCACGCCCATGCTCTCGCCGATGGCGCTGCCCATGGCCCTCCCTCTTGCACCACAGACAGTGGCCAACTCGCCTGCGCCAGTGGCACCCAATGCTCTCACCGAGGCCACAGACACCACGGAACCTGAGATGCCGCCGCTTGCGAGCCTCGTCGCCTCTCCCGACCTCGGGGTGCCAGACAATTCGTTCGAAGCGGCCAGCGCAATCACCCTGTCTCTGACCACATCCGTCGCCGCGCCGCCCTCTGCGTCCAACGCATCCACACACGCCCAGCCTCTCGATCTCTCTGCCCCCACCTGGCCAGAACAGATGGTGCAGGACATCCGCCAGAGCGCCGCCACCAACACCGATAGCCTGACCCTGACGCTCACCCCGGAACGTCTTGGCACCCTGCACATCCGGCTCGAGATACAGGACGGCCAGACTCATGTGCATATCGTCACCGAGACGCCCGAGGCCGCGCGCGCCATTGCCGAGGCCCAACCGAAACTGGCCGAGGCCATGGCCCGCGCCGGGCTCGAGATGGGCAATCAATCGACTGGCACAATGGGTGGCTCCGGCACCTCTGGCGGCGATGCCAACACCCGCAACGGCGACCAGCATGCTGCGGACTCTGGTACAAACACCCACCACTCCGAACCGGATGTGGTTCCGACCGAAACCACGGCCACGCGCCGTTCCTCACTCTCCTCCATTGATCTGATTGCCTGAGGTTCCCCATGGCCGATGCCGCACTCCCCAATCTCGACGCCCGCCCCAAGGGTGGCTTCCTCAAGAAAATGCTGGTCTGGCTACTGATGGCTCTGCTCTTGGGCGGCGGTGGCTTTGGCGCGGGCTATTTTGTCTCTGGCGGACGGCTGTCACCCTCGCAAGAAGTGCTTCGCCTTATCGAAATGGAGACCGCAGCCGCAGAGACCGACGCCGGTGCCGAGCCCAAACGAATCCCGCGCGAAAAACCCGAAACGCCGGTGTTTGAAACTCTCTATCACGAGTTCCCAGAGCCTCTGACCACCAATCTCAAGGGCTCGCGCCGCTTTCTTCAGATCGGCGTCGGCGTCTCTACCCAATATGATGCCAGCGTCATCACCCATATCGAAACCCACGCCATGGCACTCCGCTCTGACATGCTGGCGGTGATCTCGAGCTTTGCCGAAGAGGATGTCGAAGGCACTGCCGGGCGCGAAGCATTGGCCGAGGCGCTCAAAACCGCAATCAACTCGCGGCTCGAGGCACTCGAAGGCTTTGGTGGGATCGAAGGCGTGTTCTTTCCCTCCTTCGTTCTTCAATAGGGGCAGAGCATGGCCAGATCCACCACCAACGCCACCCATAAACTCAGCTCCAACGAGGTTGCAGCCCTTGTAGACGGCCTGCTCGATATGGAGAAAGAGGCCACCCACGGCACAGAGAGCATCCGTCGCTACAAATTCGGCTCTGACAACCTGTCGATTATGGGGGATTACCATGGGTTGCGCATGGTCAACGAACGCTTCTGCCGCCTCGCGCGGCCGGTGTTTCTGCCCTTCCTGCGCATGCACCCGCGCATTTCGGCCTTCCCCCCAGAGGTCAAAAGCTTCTCGCAATATTGCGACGAGCTTGAGAATTTTGTCAGCCTCACCACTGCCCGCGTCGATGCGCTGCGCAGCAATCAATTGATTATGTTGCCGCCCAATTTCGTCTCGCTTTTGACCAACGCCTACTACGGCGGCAATATCGCCTATCTGCCGGGCGGTCGCGCGGAGTTCACCGCCAGCGAAAGCCGGGTAATCGAAATCGTGACCAAGGGCGTCTACCGCGCCTTGGAGGCGGCATGGCGCGATCTCGTGCCGCTGACCTTTGGTAGCCCGGTGCATGAAGACAACCTGCAATTCGCCACCTTCGTCGAAAGCGAGGAGAAAGTCGTCTGCTGCTCTTTCATCATCCAATTGCCCGAAGCCGACCCGGCCACGCTCGACCTCATCTATCCGCTACAGGCGCTCAAACCTATCGCGGCGCGCCTGCGCTCGCGGATGCAGTCCGATCAGGTTGCCGATGACCTGCGTTGGCGCGCCCGCCTGCGCGAGGCGGTGATGGCCGTGCCGCTCAACGTCACGGCGCGTCTGGCCGAACCCAATGTGCCGCTCAGCTTGCTCACAGGTTTGCGACCCGGACGGGTGGTGCCAGTCGATCTGGCGCCGCGCCCGCAATTGCTCGTCGAAGGCACACCGCTCTTTGACGCCGAACCCGGCGCTCAGAACGGCCACGCCGCTCTCTCGCTCACCCGCCGCCTAGACCCCTGACAAACCTGATCCTCAAGGAGATCACACCATGAGCCCGACCACGGAAACCCCTGACATCACAGACCTGCCCGACATGGGACCGCATAATGTCGACCTGGGCCTTTTGGCCAATGTCCGCGTCAGCATGACCGTTGAGGTGGGCAATACTCAGATCACGCTACAAGACCTCTTGCGCCTCAACGAAGGCTCGGTGGTGGAACTTGACCGCATGGCCGGCGATCCGCTCGACATTCTGGTCAATGGCACCCCCATCGCCAAAGGTGAAGTTGTCGTCGTCGGCGAGAAATTTGGCATTCGCTTTGGCGATATCGTCGATCCCAAACAGCGAATCGAGACCGTCTGACCGACCCGTCTGCGTGGCACGAAACCTGCAGGGATTGATCAACCAATCCTTGCAGGAGAGACCCCGTGGAACTGCTGACACCTGAACGCATTCTGACCCTTGCGGGGTTTCTGGGCGTTCTCGTCCTGATCTGGGCCGCCATCCGCCTCAACCGCGCATCGCTTGCGGCGCGGCTTGGCGCGGGACGCACCCTTGAACTGGCTGAGACCCTCAGCTTGGGCGGTGACGCCCGCGCCATCCTCTTGCGGGCACAGGGTCAAAGCGTTCTGGTGGTGATGGGCCGCAGATCCGGCACCGCTCTGACGCTCTTGCCCACGGCCCCTGCCGCGGAGGACGTCGCATGATCCGTCGCATTCCGCTTCTGGCACTCGTCCTCCTGCTGCCCTCCCCTCTGTTAGCGCAACAAGGGTTGCCCGCAATCACCCTCTCGGATGATGGCGGCACGACCTATTCACTCTCACTGCAAATTCTCGCGCTGATGACTGCGCTCACGGTCCTGCCCTCGTTGGTTCTGGGCATGACCGCCTTTACCCGCATCATCATCGTCCTGTCGATCCTGCGTCAGGCGATGGGAACACAGCAAACCCCGCCCAATCAGGTTCTGATCGCCATCGCCCTCTTTTTATCCTTCTTTGTCATGCAACCTGTGCTGACAGACATCTATGAGACGTCGCTCACCCCTTACCTTGATGGGCAGATGACCCCGGATATCGCCATTCGCGGCGCATGGGACAAACTCTCGACTTTCATGCTCGCCAATACCCGGCAGAACGATCTTCTGATGTTCGCCGAACTGGCAGGTGACGCGCCTTATGCCAGCGATGCCGAAGTGCCGGTCTCGGTCCTCTTGCCCGCTTATATCACGTCCGAACTCAAGACCGCGTTCCAGATCGGCTTTCTGCTCTTCCTGCCCTTTCTGGTGATCGACATGGTGATCGCCTCGATCCTGATGGCGCTTGGCATGATGATGCTGTCACCAATGATCGTATCACTGCCGTTCAAGCTGTTGCTCTTCGTACTGGTCGATGGCTGGGCGCTGACCATGGGCTCGCTTGCCTCCAGCTTTCAAGGAGCGCTCTGAACATGGATTTCGACGCCAACATAGAGCATCTGCGCATGGCCTATTGGAATATCCTGCTCACAGCGGGTCCGGTTCTGATCATCGCCCTCGCCGTGGGTCTTGTGATCGGCATTCTCCAGGCGGCCACCTCGATCAACGAGGCCACGCTCAGCTTCGTGCCGAAAATGGCCATCGTCATCCTGACCATGGGGCTGATGTCCGGATTCATGCTCAGCACGATGACCGACTATTTTCTTCAGGTGTTTGACGCCATCGCGACGATCAACTGACATGCTGCCAGATTTCGCCCCATCTGCGACTGGCCTGCCAGGGCTGGAACTCACCCAATTTACAGGGCTGGCACTTCAATTCCTGTTTGCCATGCTGCGTATCGGTGCCTTTGTCCTCTCTGCCCCCCTCTTTGCGGCGCGGTTCATTTCGCTGCCGGTGCGCATTATCATCTCGGTCTGCCTGACGGTCCCGCTGATGGGTCAAGTGCCGATCCCGGCACCAGATGCGCTTGCCTCGCTTTCCAGCGTGGTCATCGCCTTGCGCGAGCTGGCAATCGGGCTCTCGGCGGGAATGGTGCTGCAAATCCTCTTTGCCGCCGCCGTCATGGCCGGGGACCGGATCGCCAACACCGCCGGTCTTGGCCTTGCGGCACAGGTCGACCCCTCGACCGGCACGCAATCACCGGTGATCGGCCAGTTCTTCATGCTCTTTCTGCTCGCCATCTTCGTAACCGAAGACGGCCATCTCGCCGTCATCCGCCTAATTCTGGACAGCTATCGAACCCTCCCCATCGGCACACCGATCAATGGCACGATCCTGATTGACGCTGGCATGGTGGCCACGACCAAGATGTTTCTCGACGCGGCGCAGCTGATGATGCCGGTCGTATCGGTTCTCTTGATCTTGAACATGGTGATCGGCGTGATCACTCGCTCCGCCCCTTCGCTCAATATCTTTGCCTTTGGCTTTCCGCTGACCATGACCGCAACACTGCTTTTGCTCTTTCTCACTGTCACAAGCCTTGGTCCCTCCCTCTCCGAGCGGGTGGCACAGGCCTTGCAGCACCTCCTGCAGATGTTGAACGGATTACCCAATGGCTGACGCAGACGACGGACAGGAAAAAACCGAAGAGCCAACCGCGAAGCGTCGCCAAGAGGCGCGCGAGGAAGGTCGGATCACAACCTCCACCGAGGTCTTCGTGCTGGTCACGATGGGTATGGGTGCGCTCATGCTGATGGCTGGGCAATGGGCGCTGCCGGGGCTGGCGGATCGTTGGGCCACCGGGCTCATCATCGACGGGGTGCAATCGCTCGACGCAATGATGTATGAGCGCATGCGCACCATGATGCTCTGGATGCTCGCCGCCGGACCGGGGCTTGGTCTGCCTCTGCTCGCCACAGTTCTGGTGGCGCAGAGTGTCATGGGCGGTCTCAATTTCGCCCCCAAGGCGATCGGCTTCAAGCCGGAGAAAATCAACCCACTGACCGGGTTGGGGCGCATGGCCTCGATGAAATCGCTTGTCGATCTGGGGAAAGCTGTCCTGAAGGTCACTCTGTTGCTCACGGCCGGCATACTCATGCTTTACCCGCTTCTGCCTGCGCTGGAAGGCTCTGCCGCGCTCTCTCCCGGTGATGCCATGGTGCTCTTTGGCACGGCCATGCTGCGAGTGCTGGGCGGGTTGCTGATCGGTCTCGTCGTAATCGCCGCGCTCGATCTCGGCTGGCAGATTCACTCCAATACCAAATCCATGCGCATGTCCCGGCAGGACATCAAAGACGAATCCAAGGAATCCGAAGGCTCACCGGAGCAAAAAGGTGCCATGCGCCGCCGCCAGATGCAGGCCTCGCGCCGCGCCTCGGAACGCAAGGCTCTGGCCGATGTGCCACTGGCCACCGCCATCATCACAAACCCCACACATTTCGCCGTGGCGCTGCGCTACGAACCGGGCGCCGATGCCGCGCCGCGCATCCTCGCCATGGGCAAGGGACCGATGGCACAGGCAGTGATTCGCCGGGGTCGCCGCGCAGGCGTCACCACACTTCAGGTACCACCGCTGGCGCGCGCCCTCTACTTCACCGGCGCAATCGGACGGGAAATTCCCGATGTGCTCTTTGCTGCCGTGGCCGTGATCCTCGCCCATGTCTGGCGTCTGGAACAAGGGCAACCCGCCCCCATGCCCGATGTGGACCTGCCTCCCGACCTTACCCTCGACGAATTCGGTCGCCCCCTCAAATGGAGAACCCAATGACACACCGCCACCGCTCCACAGGTGAGATGATCTCGACCCTTTGCTTCATCGGTGTGGGTTTCTGGTGTCTCGGCACAGCCCTAGATGCGCCACAGCCCAAGTCCGCTCTGCTCATTCTCTGCGCCTTCGCCAGCCTTGCAGGATCGGCACGCCATCTCATCGCACGCGCGTTTGAACGCACGTGAGGGCGTCCAGTTCTCAGTGCTCCATGCGCAGAAACCCAATTTTAAAAGACGTATTCGACAGTCGCTCAGCCATTCAATAGGAAATCCGCAACACCTTTTGCTAGACCTTGACCCGCCACCACCGTAAGTATTGAACTTCACACCGGAATGGCTATCAGATGGACGCGGTTCACGATGCGCGGGGTTGGGGTGCGTAGCAAGGCCGTGATCGACAACAGCGCAGGACAACCCACGCAATGCCCATGAAAATCCTTCTTGCCGATGATCACAACCTCTTGGCCGAGGCGGTCGGTAATATGCTGAACGCCCTGCCCGGCAACGAGGCGATCACCACTGATTCCTACGATGGCATCCTCAGCCTGCTGGCCGAGCATTCCGATGTCGATATCGTGCTTCTCGACCTCAAGATGCCCGGCATGGTCGGTCTCGCCAGCGTCAAGAGCGTCATCGAAAAATCCGCCCCAGCCAAGGTGGTGCTGTTCACCGGCATGGTGGACCGGCATTTTCTGCACAGCGCGCTGGAACTCGGCTGCAAGGGGCTGATCCCCAAAACGATGCCGCTGCAATCGCTCAACAGCGTGTTGCAACTGATCATGTCAGGCCAAACCTTCGTCCCGATGGATGCAGGCACCACTGGCCATGACAAATCCGGCCCCGATCACGACCTGACCGAAAAGGAACTCTTTGTGCTGCGTCTTGCCGCCGACGGTCTGACCAACAAGGAAATCGCCCGCGACATGGGCACCAACGAGGTGACCGTGAAAATGCACATGCGCGCAATCTGCAAAAAGCTGGGCGCCCGCAACCGTGCCCATGCCGCGATGATCAGCCGCGAGCGCGCGCTGATCTGACGGGGCGACTCGACAAGTTGGGACAAAGAACGCGGTCTAGGCGATTGGCTTAGCCCACAACCATGCCCGCGCGGAACGCGCCGCCGCGCGGCCACTCTCCCGTTGCCGTCCTACTCCGCCCTATCGCTCCCCTGAAACACCATCTCGCGCCCTGCGTCATTTGACAGGATCAACACATCCCCCAGAACCTCGACCAAGGTCATTTCGCCGAGCGCAGCGAAATACAACGCCTCTGCAGTCACCTCCGGACAAGCGCGCTTGGTTGCCGCCACATTCTCGGCTGAAAACCACGGATAGGGTGCGGTCTGCCGCCCGGAATAGCCGTTACAGGGGGCCGCACCCGCCAATTTCCCGTCTGCCGGAAACGTCAACGTCGCCTCTGCCGCATACGCCGCCCCGTCAATGCTCTGAAGATGCCACACCGCATCGGCCCCACCATGGCCCGTCACACTCTCATCCTTGCAATAGCCCAGCACAGACAGCGCCATGACTGTCAAAACCAGCCGCATCGGCCTTACCTCAGCGCCAGTATGAGATCGACCAGCGATCCGATGGCGGGCGCCGCCTGATCCTGCGCCGTGTCTCGCATCGCTTGCATGCCAATCGCAGACGCATAGAGGATCCGCGCCATTTCCAGATTGCCGATGTCACAGGCGGACAATAGCCGATGCAACCGCGTCAGACGCATCTCGTCGACTTGTGCCACCGCCTCTGCCGCGACTGGATCAGCCCCAGCCCAAGCCCGGATTGCCGATTCGGCGCGCAAAGACAGGCTATCACCATGCACCGTCGCGGCTATGCTCTGCGCGGTGTCACGCAGCCGCACGGTATCCGTGCCAGCTTCTGACGCCGCCTCAAGCGCCACTGCAACCTCAGCCTGCCACAACGCAAGAAGTGCTTGGTGATAGGCGGGTACATCAGCGAAATGCCAATAAAACGAGCCTTTTGTTGCCCCCAGCCGCCGTGCCAGAGGCTCTGCCCCAAGCGCCGCCGGACCCGCCTCGCACAGCGCCGCGAATCCGGCCCAAAGCCAGTCAGTCTGCGTCAAACGGGGGCGGCGGATCGCACTCATGGCTCAGCCATACGCAGCCAGCCCTCGGGCTGCAAGGGGTGGCGCTGTCACGGCGCACTCCCCATACACCTCAACCCTCTGTCGCAAAAGTTTTACGCGCCTGTCGCAAACTCTTTGAGAACGCCGGTTACGTGGGTCGCAAACCAAGGGGGCATTCTTCGTGCTGAGTATCGACACGCTGACCAAGACATTCGGCCGCAATACGGCGGTGGACAAGGTGACCTTCACCGTAACCAAACCTATGATGATCGGCATCATCGGGCGCTCGGGCGCGGGCAAATCCACCCTGCTGCGGATGATCAACCGCCTAACCGATTGCTCGTCGGGTCAGATTCTCTTTGAGGGGCGCGACGTGACCGCCCTCAGAGGGGCCGATAAACGCAGTTGGCAATCCGACTGCGCCATGATCTTTCAGCAATTCAACCTCGTGCCGCGCATGGATGTGGTCTCGAACGTGCTGCATGGCACGCTCAATCGCCGCTCGACGCTGTCCACGATGTTCAACCTCTACCCCCATGCCGACATTCACCGCGCCATTGAAATCCTCGACCGGCTTGGCATCGCCGACCATGCTCCCAAACGCGCCGAGGCGCTCTCGGGCGGGCAGCAGCAGCGCGTGGCCATCGCCCGCGCCTTAATGCAAGACCCCAAGATCATCCTCGCGGATGAACCCATCGCCAGCCTCGATCCAATGAATGCGCAACTGGTGATGGACGACTTGCGCCGCATCCACGAAGAGGACGGGCGCACCGTGATCGCCAACCTGCACACGCTCGACACCGCGCGGCGCTACTGCGACCGGGTGATCGGCATGCTGCATGGCCGCGTGGTCTTCGACGGCACGCCCGAGCAACTGACCACTGGCGTTGCCCGCGACATTTACGGAGCCGATAACAGCTTTTCCGAAGAAAGCACCTCGACCTCCATCGAAACGCTCGACCGCAGCACCGCCCGCGCCCTGCGCGCGGCCGAGGCGGCGGTCTGACCGTCCCCCCACCACCCAAGGCCCGCCGGGGGTGGCGGGTCGTAATCCAACTGGAGAAAAATCCATGAAGAACCTCGTTGCTGCCATTCTCGCAACCACCGCGCTCAGCGGCGCGGCCTTTGCCGACACCCACAGCCAAGCTAAGATCGAAGAATTCCGCATCGGCATTCTGGGCGGCGAAAACGCACAGGACCGCATGTCGTCGAACGAATGCTACCGCGCCAAGGCCGAAGAACTGCTCGGCGTGCCGGTCAAGCTCTTCACCCCCGCCGATTATGACGGCGTCATTCAGGGCCTCTTGGGCGGCACGCTCGACATGGCCTGGCTCGGGGCCTCCGCTTACGCCAAGGCCTATCTCACGGACCCCGAGGCGGTCGAGCCGATCATGGTCAAGACCAACCTCGACAAATCCTACGGCTATTATGCCGTCGGCTTTGCCCGCAAGGATCGGAACATCAGCTCGCTCGAAGACATGAAGGGCAAGGTCTTTGCCTTTGGCGATCCCAACTCGACCTCCGGCTACCTGATCCCCTCGATCGAGATCCCCGTCGAGATCGGCGCAACCATGGACTCGGGCGATTACTTCGGTGAGGTTAAGTTCGTCGGTGGCCATGAGCAGACCATCGTTGCCGTCGCCAATGGCGATGTTGACGCCGGCGTGACTTGGGCCGATGGCATGGGCGCGTGGGAAGACGGCTACAACTCGGGCGCGCTGCGCAAGGCTGCCGATGCAGGCCTCGTCGACATGAACCAGATCGTCGAGATCTGGAAGTCGAAGCCTATCCCCGAAGGCCCCATCGTGCTGCGCAAATCCCTGCCCGAACGCGTCAAGCTTGACATCACCACCTTGACTGCCTCGCTGCCCTATATGGACGCCGATTGCGCTTATAACTTCATGGCCGGTGAGGCGCTCGGCTTCCAGCCGATCAACCACGACGCCTATCTCTCGATCATCGAGGCGCGCAAGGCCTCGAACTAAGCCTAAGCGGCTGACACCAGACCGGGCCTGCATCGCCGCAGGCCCGGTTTCGCATGACGGGGGACAGCTATGACCGATCTGACCGCAGGACAGGCCGCCGCGCGCGTGCAATCCGTGCAAGCCGCCTACATGGAGATGACCCGCCGCAAACGCACCTATGGCGCGGTGATGCTGATCGTCTTCGTGGCTCTGATGGTGTCCGGCTTTCAGGTGGCCGATGCGCGCAACGCGGGCGGCTTCTGGGACGGGATCGGCAATATCTTTCAGTTCCCCGGCGAAGTGCTGTCTGAAGCGGCTGAGAAAATCGCCAACTTGCCGGGGCTGATCTGGAAATTCCTGCCGTCTCTTATCGAGACCGTGAACATCGCGGCGGCCTCCACCCTGCTCGGGGCGATCTTCGCGGTGATGATCTCGCTTCTGGCCACGCGCGGCCTTGCCAAATGGCCACGCCTGATCGGGGTCTTTCGCCGGATCATGGACGTCCTGCGCGCGGTGCCCGAGATTGTCATCGCCCTCGTGCTGATCTTTATCTTGGGCGGCGGCCCGGTGCCGGCAATGATCGCCATCGCTATTCACGCAACGGGCGCGCTCGGCAAACTCTTTTCCGAAGTCAATGAAAACGCCAGCCTCAAACCCGTCGAGGGGCTGCAATCGGTGGGCGCGACATGGGGCCAGCGTATGTGGCTGGGCGTCATCCCGCAGGTCGCGCCGAACTATCTCAGCTACGCCCTCCTGCGGTTCGAGATCAACATCCGCGCCTCCGCCATCCTCGGTTTCGTGGGCTCCGGCGGCATCGGCTATGACCTCAAAAACGCCTTCAGTTGGGGACAGGGACGCTATGACGAGGTGGCCGCGATCTTTCTGCTTCTGTTTGGAACCATCGTGCTCTTCGACCAGATTTCCAGCCACTTCCGCAACAAGCTGATCGGCGAGGGCTAAGACCATGAGCATGATGACCGACATCACTCCCACCCACTTTGATGCCACAGCGCACTTTGAACGCAAGCGGCGGCTGGCCTTTGCATTCCCTGCGGTGATCCTCGCCTATTTCGCCTATATCTTCTTTGCCTTCGACATCATGGGTCTCGCCGAGCGCGCGCGATTGGACAACGCCAAGATTCTCGTCGCCGACAGCTATAGCTACAAGACCCATGTGACCCGTGACAACCGCAGCGGCGCGCTCAGCATCGCGGTCGAAGGCGAGAACAAGGGAACATGGCCCGACGGCACCAGCCCCGATTGGGTCGATATCCAGAGCCCCGAACGCACACTTGTTACCCTAAAATACGGCCAAGAGGTGCTGCTCGACGGCAACACAATGCGCTACGATGTGCCGGGCTATGGGTTGATCACAGCAGAGGTCACGCGCCGCGACGGCGTCATGCTCGACCTGCCCAGCGACACAATCCCCGACTGGATCAGCGCCAGCGAGGCCCGCGTAGATATCACCACCGATGCAGGCCGCGTGACCCTGACACGGGCGCGCACCGAGGTCATGCGATATCACTTCGGCTGGGAACTCTTCTGGTTCACCCTCGACAGCCCGTTTTATGGCAAGAGCCTGGGTGAATTGGCAGCGCTTGCAGTCTCCTCCGACCGGATTGTCGACGGTAAGAGCAACCTCGCCGCCATGGCGCATGACGTCTGGAACAATCGCATGTGGCAACACAAGGATGTCATGTGGGCCATCTTCGAGACGATCCTCATGGCCTTTCTCGGCACCATGGGGGCGGGGCTGGTGGCGCTCCCGCTGGCTTTTGCCGCTGCGCGCAACTTCTCGCCCTTCATGGCGGTGCGCTCCGCCGTCCGACGGGTATTTGACCTCTTGCGCGGGGTCGATGCGCTGATCTGGACACTGGTTCTGGCCCGCGCCTTTGGCCCCGGCCCGATGACCGGCGCGCTGGCCATCCTGCTGACCGACACCGGCACCTTTGGTAAACTCTTCTCCGAAGCGCTGGAGAACGTCGACAAAAAACAGATCGAAGGCGTGCAATCGACGGGGGCCAAGCCGCTGCAACGCTACCGCTTTGGCGTGATCCCCCAGATCACCCCCGTCCTGCTCAGCCAGTTACTCTATTACCTCGAATCCAACACCCGAAGCGCCACCATCATCGGCGCGATCACCGGCGGCGGGATCGGCCTTTTGTTGACACAGGCCATGATCACGCAAAAAGATTGGGAAGAGGTCAGCTATTACATCATTCTCATTCTGCTGATGGTGATGCTGATGGACACGGTGTCAGGATGGCTGCGCCGCAAGCTCATCACCTCGAATGACGGCGGGCATTGAGAGGGCGGAATTTGAGTATTTGATCCAAGAAAAGGTAACCTGCTTGCTTTTTCTTGGATCAACTACTCCCGCCGGAGGCCCAAAACCCTTATGGAGCGCGCCATGCCCCGATTGCAGGCCGACAAAGCCCTGATCCACCCCGAGTGCGAGATCACAGATTGCGAATTCGGCATCTATACAGAGATCGGGCGCGGCAGCCGCCTCGCGCATGTGGCGATGGGGGATTATTCCTATTGCGACCGGTCCTGTGACCTCGCCAATGCCGAAATCGGCAAATTCGCCAATATCGCCAGCTTTGCCCGGGTGGGGGCAACCGATCACCCGCTCGACCGCGCCAGCCTGCACCACTTCATCTATCGCTCGGCCAGCTATTGGGACGATGCAGCTGACGACATTGATTGGTTCGACAAACGCCGCGCGCGGGTGGCGCGGATCGGCCATGACACCTGGATCGGCCATAATGCGCAAGTGAAGCCCGAAATCACTGTGGGTCATGGCGCGGTGATCGCCGCCGGGGCGGTGGTGACGCATGACGTGGCCCCCTATACGATCGTCGCGGGCGTGCCAGCCCAGCCCCTGCGCCCTCGCCTCGCACCCGCTCTGGCCGACCGCATGATGGCCTTGGCGTGGTGGGAGTGGGATCACACTCGGCTGCGCCATAGCCTTGACGATTTCCGCAGCCTGAGTGCCGAGGCATTCCTCGAAAAGCACGGCGGTTGAGCGAGCAAAAAGGCGGCCTTGTGGGGCCGCCTTGGGATGCTGAAATCATAGCATGAAAAAGGCAGGTGCAATAGCCTCGCTGATAGGCTCACCAGATGACAGGCCCGTGACAAACCGCACTTTCTCACAAATCCGCAAGCGTCAGCGTGATCCGGTCCCCGGCAAACCAAGTGCGGCCATATTCAATGGGCCAACCCTCTGGATCCACATTGACCGCAATCGTGCGCAGGATCGGTGCGCCGGGGCTGAGGCTCAGATGCACCGCCTGCATCGGGCTGGCCAGTTTCGCATTGAGCCGGGTCGAGGCGCGGGTGAAATCCGCGACTCCCTCTGCGGCCAGCGCAGCCGTCACCGATGTCAGCCGCCTCAGCGCCTCGGGCAGGCCGGGAAACCGCGCCGCCGGAAAGCTGCTGCGAAACACCGCCACCGGCACGCCGTCTGCCAGCGACAGCCCGTCACAGACATGCACCATCGCCCCCGGCGCGAGCCTCAGCGCTTCTGCCTCGGCGGCATCGGCGCTGCGCGTCTCAAGGGCGAGGATTTCCTTGGTCGGCAGGCGCCCGGCGGCTTGCAAATTCTGATGAAACCGCACCCGTCGGCCAATCGGATACTCGGTCGGACGATGCGCGACAAAAGCCCCCGCCCCGCGCCGACTAAAAATCACTCCCGCCTCGGCCAAGGCCGCCAACGCCCGGCGCACCGTATGGCGGTTGACGCCAAAACGCGTCGCCAGCACCGCCTCGGTCGGGAGCTTGTCCCCGGGGCCATAGCGCGCTGCCGCGATGTCATCGCTCAGACTGTCATGGATCGCCCGCCACAGGGCATCGGGTTTTTCTCGAGGCATGTCACATAAGTTTCATTGCTGACTGGCTTGCTAGGGGCCGGGGTTTCGCGTATAGATTTGTCTAGTTGTATAGTTATATCGACAACTTCGCAAGATGTCCAGCAAGGGACCCGCATGAGCAAAGAAACCGAACGCAAGGGCTGGATGGGCCTCTTGGCGCGCGCGCCCGCCGAGGATCTGCACAGGCTCTGGTCTGAAACGGGGTTGACCCCCGATCACGCCTATCTGCGCGCCCCAGAAGTGGGCGGCGTCATGGTGCGGGGCCGCGCCGGGGCCACGGGGACTGCCTTCAACTTGGGAGAGATGACCGTCACCCGCTGCGCCCTGCAACTGGGCGACGGTCGCGTCGGCCACGGCTATGTGCAGGGTCGCGACAAACGCCACGCGACTGAGGCCGCTCTGATTGACGCGCTGATGCATGGGGCCGAGGCAGCGATGATCCGCGCCCATATCCTCGACCCTCTGGCCGAGGCAGAGACCACCCGCCGCCAGACCCGCGCGGCCCACGCCGCCGCGACCAAGGTCGATTTCTTCACCCTTGTGCGAGGAGAGGATTGATGCAGACCGAGGCCCTGACCGGCGGCTTTGCCGATACACCAACCCAATCGGCAGAGGCATTTCGCGCGGTGATGCGTGCCATGGCCCGCCCCGGCACCATTGAGCAGATCACGGGCGCTCGGCCCCCCGCGCCGCTCTCAAACGCCGCTGGGGCTGTGATCCTCACCCTTTGTGATCCCGAAACGCCGGTGCATCTGGCGGGCGCGGCCGATACTTCGGCCGTTCGCGACTGGATCACCTTTCACACCGGCGCGCCGCTGGTCGAGCGCGCCCGCGCCAGCTTTGCGCTTGGCACGTGGCAGGCGCTTTTGCCGCTCGATTCCTATCCCATCGGCACCGCCGAATATCCCGACCGCTCCACCACCCTGATCGTCGAGATGCCACAGCTCAGCCAAACCGGCGCGCGCCTGACCGGGCCCGGCATCGCAACAACCGCCGCCCTGTCGCTGCCCGACATCGCCGCCTTTCAGCAGAACACCGCGCTCTATCCTTTGGGGCTGGATTTCCTCTTTACCTGCAAGAACCACCTCGCGGCGCTGCCGCGCTCAACCCGCGTGGAGGGCCTCTAGATGTATGTCGCAGTCAAAGGCGGCGAACGCGCCATCGACAACGCCCATGCCTGGCTCGCCGAGGAGCGGCGCGGCGATACGGACGTGGCCGAACTCAGCGTGGCGCAGATCCGCGAACAACTCAGCCTCGCGGTCAACCGCGTCATGGCCGAAGGGTCGCTCTATGATCCCGACCTTGCCGCGCTCGCCATCAAACAGGCGCGCTGTGATCTGATCGAGGCGATTTTCCTCATCCGCGCCTATCGCACCACCCTACCCCGGTTTGGGGCCTCTAACCCGGTGGACACCGCCGCTATGCGCTGTGACCGGCGCATCTCGGCCACGTTCAAGGATGCGCCGGGCGGTCAGGTTCTGGGTCCGACGTTTGACTACACCCATCGCCTCTTGGATTTCAAACTGGCGGCAGAGGGCGAGACGCCCGAGGCGTCAACAGCCACGCCCACCCCCAGCCCCACGCCGCATATCATGGGCTATCTCGACCGTGAGGGGCTCATACAACAGGAACCCGAGAGCGACAGGACACCCCCCGACCTCACCCGCGAACCGATGCAATTGCCCGCAGACCGTGCGCTGCGGCTTCAGGCGCTCACGCGCGGCGACGAGGGGTTCATCCTGTCGCTCGCCTATTCCACCCAGCGCGGCTATGCCCGCAACCACGCCTTTGTGGGGGAGTTGCGCATCGGCGCGGTGGCGGTGGAAATGGACATTCCAGAACTGGGTTTCGCCATCGAACTGGGCGAAATCACTCTCACCGAATGCGAGACGGTGAACCAGTTCAAAGGCTCCAAAACCGAACCGCCACAATTCACCCGGGGCTATGGGCTGGTCTTTGGCCAGACCGAACGCAAGGCCATCGCCATGGCGCTGGTGGACCGCGCCCTACGCTGGCGCGAACTCGGCGAAGAGGACCAGGGCGCGCCCGCGCAGGATGAGGAATTCGTCCTCATGCATGCCGACAATATTCAGGCCACCGGCTTTTTGGAGCATATCAAGTTGCCGCATTATGTCGATTTCCAAAGCGAATTGGAACTGGTGCGCAAACTCCGCCGCGAGGCAGAGGGCGCGGCGCATCGGGAGGCGGCGGAATGAGTATTTTTGCCAAGAAAAAGCAGGGGCGCCGATGACCCTCATCGTCTTTGACATCGGCAATGTCCTCTTGCGCTGGGACCCGCAGGCGGCCTTTCGCCATGCCTTTGCCAGCGACGCCGAGATTGACGCGCTGCTGGACGAGGTCGGCTTCTATGACTGGAACTATGAGCAGGACAGGGGCCGCCCACGCGCCGAGGCGGTGGCGGCGATTGCCGCCCGCTGGCCAGAACATGCCGCCCTGATGAACGGCTATTTCGACCGCTTCGGCCTGACCATCCGCGACCGCATCCAAGGGTCATGGGACATTGCCGCAAACCTCAAGGTGCGCGCCTATCGTCTCTGGGCGCTCACCAATTTCTCAGCCGATACCTGGCCCGAGGCGCGGCACCTGCATCCCGACCTGACCACGCTCTTTGAGGGGATCGTCGTGTCGGGGCATGAGCGTATGGTCAAACCCGACCGTGAGATTTTCGACCTCCTCTGCACCCGCGCCGATGCCGCGCCGGAGCAGTGCTATTTCATTGACGACAGCGCCAGCAACGTGGCCGGTGCCCGCGCCGCAGGCTGGCAGGCGCATCACTTCACCGGGCCCGAGGGCCTGCATGCAGACCTGCGCGACCGGGGGCTCTTATGACCGATTACAACTTTGCCTATCTCGATGAGCAGACCAAGCGGATGATCCGCCGCGCCATTCTAAAGGCATTGGCAATCCCCGGCTATCAGGTGCCCTTTGCCAGCCGCGAGATGCCGATGCCCTATGGCTGGGGCACGGGGGGCGTGCAGGTCTCTGCCGCCTGTCTTACGCCCGGCGATACGTTCAAGGTGATCGACCAAGGGGCCGATGACACCACCAACGCGGTCTCGATCCGCAAATTCTTTGAGAAAACCGCGCGTGTCGCCACCACCGAGGAAACCGCACGGGCCAGCATCATCCAGACCCGTCACCGCATCCCCGAGGAGGCCCTGAGCGAGGATCAGATCCTAGTCTATCAGGTGCCGATCCCCGAACCGCTGCGGTTTCTCGAACCCTCCGAGGTGGAGACCCGCAAGATGCACGCGCTTGAGGAATATGGCCTCATGCATGTGAAACTCTACGAGGATATCAGCCAGCATGGCGCGATTGCCACCGCCTATGCCTATCCGGTCAAGGTCGAGGGGCGCTATGTCATGGACCCCTCACCGATCCCCAAATTCGACAACCCCAAACTCAGCATGGCCGCGATCCAGCTCTTTGGTGCAGGGCGCGAACAGCGCATCTATGCCCTGCCGCCCTATACAAAGGTTGTCAGTCTCGATTTCGAGGATCACCCGTTCGAGCCCACAAAGGCCGCGCATGATTGCGACCTTTGCGGGGCCGCTGACAGCTATCTCGACGAGGTGATCATGGATGATGCGGGCGGGCGCATGTTCGTCTGCTCAGACACCGATTATTGCCGCGCCCGCCGCGCAGCGGGCCATATCGGTGCCCAAGGCGCCCCCTATGAAGAGGCCACCGCATGACCCCCCTTCTGCAAGTCCGCGATCTCGCCAAATTCTACGGGTCCCGGCGCGGCTGCGAGGGCGTCAGCTTTGATCTCTACCCCGGCGAGGTGATGGGCATTGTCGGCGAGAGCGGATCAGGCAAATCCACGCTTCTGAGCTGCCTTGCCGGGCATCTGCCCCCCGACCGGGGCGAGGTCATCTTTGACACGCACGGCCACGGGCCCCGCGACACGCTCACCATGTCCGAACCTGAACGGCGGATGCTGATGCGCACCGATTGGGCCTTTGTCCATCAGCACGCCCGCGACGGGCTGCGCATGGGGGTGAGCGCCGGTGGCAATGTGGGCGAACGGATGATGGCCGTGGGCGCGCGGCATTATGGTGATATCCGCGCACAGGCGATTGACTGGCTGGGCCGGGTCGAAATTGCCGCCGACCGCGTCGATGACAAACCGCAGGCGTTTTCAGGCGGCATGCAGCAACGCCTGCAAATCGCCCGCAACCTCGTCACCGGCCCGCGTCTGGTGTTCATGGATGAACCCACCGGCGGGCTTGATGTCAGCGTGCAGGCGCGGCTCCTCGATCTCTTGCGCGGCCTCGTGCGCGAAATGGGCCTCTCGGCCATTATCGTCACTCATGATCTGGCGGTGGTGCGATTGCTCGCCGACCGGCTGATGGTGATGAAAGATGGCTTTGTGGTCGAAGACGGCCTGACCGATCAGGTGCTCGACGATCCGCAACACGGCTATACGCAACTGCTTGTTTCCAGCGTATTGCAGGTCTGACGCCATGTGCAGGAGCAGAGCATGATCACCTATTATGCCAAACACGAGACCGGATTGCATCCGGTGCCAGACCTGAACGGCGCGCCTGTGCTGTGGATCGACATGCTCGCACCCGACGCACAGGCACTCGCGCAAATGTCGGGGCGTTTGGGCATCGCCCTGCCCAGCCGCGAGGATCAGGACGAGATCGAGCAATCCTCCCGCCTCTATCTTGAGGACGGCGTGCCGGTGATGACAGCCCTCTTGCCTGCGCGCAATGACGCGGGCGAAACCATCGTCGGCCCGGTGTCTTTCGTGCTCATGGCCGACCGGCTGGTGACACTGCGTCACCACACCCCGCGCCCCTTTACCACCTTTCCCGACAAGGCCGGGAAATCCTCTTACGGCTGCGCCAGCACAGAGGCAGTGCTAATCGGTTTGATCGAGGAAATCATCGACCGACTGGCCGATATCATCGAACAGACCGGGCGCGACATCGACGCGCTCTCCAAACGCATCTTTGGCGACAAACCCCTCAATACCGAGGCCTATCGCACCGCCCTGCGCGACATCGGTCAGGCCGACGGGCGCGTCATGCAAATCCGCGAGAGCCTGATGACACTGGAGCGCCTGCTGGGCTTTCTCATGCCGGTGATGGAGGCACGGCGCGGCGCCAAGCCACTGCGCGGCGCGCTGAAATCGCAATATCGCGATGTGCGCACGATCACCGAACAGGCGGGCTATCTGCAACAGAAAACCGGCTTCATGCTGGATGCAGCGCTTGGCCTCATCACAATCGAGCAAAATGCCATCATCAAAATTTTCTCGGTCGCGGCGGTGGCCTTTCTGCCGCCCACCCTCGTGGCGTCCATCTACGGGATGAATTTCGAGGTGATGCCAGAATTGTCCTGGCCCTTCGGCTATCCGCTGGCCTTGGGGCTGATGGCGCTGTCGGCGCTGGTGCCGCTCTGGCTTTTCCGCCGTCGCGGCTGGCTTTAACCCCATGGAGACCCGGCAATGATCGAGATTGACAGCCTGAGCAAGAGCTTCACCCTGCACAATCAGGGTGGCGCGATCATTCCGGTGATGGTGGGCGCGCATCTCAATGCCGCCCCCGGCGAATGTGTGGCGCTCACCGGCAGCTCGGGCGCGGGCAAATCCACCCTGATGCGGATGATCTACGGCAATTACCGTGCCAACACCGGGCGGATCATGGTGGGGGACACCGATGTCGCCCGCGCCACCCCGCGCGAGATCATCCAACTCCGCCGTCACACCCTGGGTTATGTCAGCCAGTTCCTGCGCGTCGTGCCCCGCGTGCCGACACGCGACGTGGTGGCAGAACCGCTCCTGATCCTCGGAACCCCGCCCGATGTGGCGCTCGACCGCGCCGAGGCGCTGCTGGCGCGCCTCAACATCCCCGGCCGGCTCTGGTCGCTCAGCCCCACGACGTTTTCCGGCGGCGAGCAACAGCGTGTCAACATCGCACGCGGCTTTGCCCATGACTTTCCCGCCCTCCTGCTGGATGAGCCTACCGCCAGCCTTGATGCCACCAACCGCGAGGTCGTCCTGACCCTGATCGAAGAGGCCAAGGCGCGCGGCGCGGCCATCATCGGCATTTTCCACGACGAGGCCGCACGCGCACGCGTCTGCGACCGAGAGGTGGACGTCGCCACCTTTACCCCGGCGCGCGCGGCATGACGCGGGGCCGCCTCATCGCCGTGGTCGGCCCCTCTGGCGTGGGCAAGGACACGCTGATGCGCGCCATGATCGCAGGCCACCCCGGTCTGCGCCGCGCCCGCCGCGTCATCACCCGCGCCCCGGACCCCGAAGGCGAGGGCCATGAGGCCGTGAGCGAGACCGAATTCGACGCCCGGCTCAAGGAGGGCGGTTTTGCCCTGCATTGGCGTGCGCACGGGCTACGCTACGGCGTGCCGGTGGGGATCTGCCTTGATCTGGCGGCGGGGCGCGATCTGCTGGTGAACCTGTCGCGCAGCGTGCTGCCCGAGGCACAGGCGCGGTTTCAGCCTTTTGTCATCCTGCATTTGACCGCTACCTCCGAGGTATTGGCTGCCCGCCTCGCCGGGCGCGGTCGCGAAACCCATACCGATATTGCCGAGCGGTTGAGCGGCGCCGATCTGGCCCTCCCCGAGGGCGTGGGTCCCGTGATCACGCTCGACACCGACGCAGCCCTCCCCCGGCTCACCAAAACCGCGCTCAAAGCAATCTATGCGGTCAAGGTATGACGGTGCAGCACATGAAACCGCCCCTGCCGATCCTCGCCCACCAGCGACAGCGCGTCGATCTGGAACGGACGCGGCACAATCGGGCCAAGCCGCGCGTCAAGCGCCGCCTTGATCACGGGCAATTCCGCCTTTGGCCGCTTGCCGGTCAACGTGATATGAAATCGGAACTCTTCCATCACATAGGGATAGCCCCAACGCAACAGGTGCGCGTCTTGCGCAGGCGTCAGCCCCCCGGCCCGACGCCGCGCCAATTGTGCCTCGGTCAAGGGCGCGCGAAACGGCTCGAACGCCGCAACGGCCCGTGCCGCCAACCCGTTCAGCCCACCCTGATCTCCCACCGGCACCAATGCCAGAAACCGCCCCAGAGCCGCGATCTCCAGCCCCGCCAGCGTGACCGCCGCCTCCCCTGCACAAAACCGCTCGAACGCCCCAATCAATCCCGCCTCTCCCTGCCCCTCGGCCAAGGCAAAGGGCGGCTTGATCGTCGCATGCAGACCGTATTTGCGTGGGGTCTCGGTGATTTCGGCCACCGGCGCGGGCAGGCCTGGCACCTCGGGATGCGCGACGGCACAGCGCCGCGCGCAATCCCACCCCAACCACGCCGCGCCCAGGGAGGCAAGTTCCCCCTCGGGGGGCGTGAAATAAACAGCGTAGCGGTGAAAATCCATGAGGTCTCTCGTCGGGTTGCCGTGACGTGCCAAGAAAGCGTGACATCCCAATGACAGAAGACATCATTCTCGCCAATGCCCTCCTCATCCTGCCCGATGCGGTGATGCCCGGCGCGCTCCACCTTCGGGGCGGTACAATCACCGCCATCGACAGCGGCACCGCCGTGCCGCCCGGTGCGGTCGATTGTGGCGGCGATTACCTCGCCCCCGGCCTGATCGAGCTGCACACCGACAATCTGGAGCGGCACATCCAACCCCGCCCCAAGGTCGATTGGCCGCATAATGCCGCCATCCTCGCCCATGATGCGGAACTGGCCAGCGTGGGCATCACCACCGTCTTTGACGCGATGCGCGTGGGCTCAATCCCCACCGGCGTCGGGCGCTATAGCAAATATGCCCGTGGTCTGGCCGATGAGTTGCTCAGCCTGCGCGCCGAGGATGCGCTCAAGATCAGCCATTTTCTGCACCTGCGCGCCGAGGTCTGCTCGGAAACGCTGGAAGAGGAAATGGAGCAATTCGGCGCGCAAGACCGCGTCGGCATCGTCAGCCTGATGGACCACACGCCGGGGCAGCGCCAATTCCGCGACCTGACCAAGCTCGAGGAATACATGAAGGGCAAACACGCCCTCTCGGATGCGGAATTCGCCGAACATGTGGCGCAACTCAGGGCTCTGCGCGCCGCCAATGGCGCGCGCCACGAAGCGGCGGCGGTGGCCCACGCCGCCCGCTATGGCGCGGTGCTGGCCAGCCATGATGACACCACCGCCGAACAGGTGGCGGTGTCCGGCGGCTATGGCATCCGGCTGGCCGAATTTCCCACCACGGTCGAGGCGGCGCGAGCCTGTCACAGCCACGATATCGCGGTCATCATGGGCGCGCCCAACCTCATTCGGGGCGGCTCGCATTCCGGCAATGTCGCGGCGGGGGAACTGGCGGACGTCGGCTATCTTGACATCCTGTCGTCGGATTACGTGCCCTCCGCGCTCTTGCTCGGTGCGGTGCAACTGGGCGCACGCTGGGGCGATATGGCGCGGGGCCTCGCCACCGTCACCGCCAATCCGGCCCGCGCAGTGGGTCTGGCGGATCGCGGCACGCTCAGGACCGGCGCACGCGCAGACCTGATCCGCTTTCGCCTGCGCAGCGGCGCGCCAGCGCTGCGCGGTGTCTGGTCACAGGGCCGCCGCGTCGCCTGAACCCGCTTTGACAAGGGTGAAATCGGCGCGCATAACGGGCGCGAATTCAATCGCTTGCCCCGGAGGCCCCGATGACCCAACCGCTGTTTTCCCTGCCCCAACCGCCGCTCGTGCCGATCACCGGCACGGATCAGGGCTACCCGGTGCAGCGCATCTTCTGCGTCGGGCGCAACTATGCCGCCCATGCGCTTGAAATGGGCAATGAGGTAGACCGCGAAGCGCCGTTCTATTTCAACAAAGCGCCACAAACCCTGTGCCTCAGCGGCGCCAGCATCCCCTATCCGCTGGAAACCTCGGATTGCCATCACGAGATGGAATTCGTCGTGGCGCTCAGCGCCCCCGCCTTTCGCGTCAGCGCGGCTGATGCGATGGATGCGGTCTATGGCTATGCCTGCGGCATCGACCTCACCCGCCGCGACCTGCAAGGTGTCGCCAAGGAAAAACGCCGCCCCTGGGACATCGGCAAGGATTTCGAGAACGCCTCAATCATCTCGGCGCTCACCCCCAAAGCCGAATTTGGCGACATCGCCGATCAGGCCATCCGCCTCTCGGTGGACGGGCGCACCGTGCAAGAGGCGACACTCGCCGACATGATCTGGTCGGTCCCCGAGATCATCGCCCACCTGTCGCGCTTTTATCACCTCGCCCCCGGCGACCTGATTTACACCGGTACGCCCGCAGGCGTCGGCCCCGTGCTGCCCGGCAACACACTCTTGGGCGAGATCGACGGTCTCGCCCCCCTGCACCTGACCATCACCGCCGCAGAGTAGACCCCATGACCGAACCAGACCAAGGCCGCCTGCAATATGTGCCGGTGACGCTCTTTACCATTGTCATGGGCCTTTGCGGCTTTACCCTCGCGCTCCGTGCGGGCGAGGCGGCTTTGGGGCTTGGCCATTCCGCCTCTTGGGCGGCGCATTTGCTTTCTATGGTGGTCTTTGCCGCCGTGGCGCTTGCATATCTCGCCAAGGCGCTGCGCCACCCCGCTGCCGTGGCCGCCGAATGGCGTCACCCAGTCAAACTCGCCTTCTTTCCGGCAATTTCCATCGCCTTGGTGCTGATGTCGATCGTCATGCTCGCCCCGGCACCGGGGATTGCCCATGTGATGTGGCTCATCGCCGTGCCAATGCAACTGGTCCTCACCCTCGCCGTTGTCAGCGGCTGGATCAGCGCCCGCGCGTTCCAACATGGCCACCTCTCACCGGCATGGTTCATCCCGGCGGTGGGCAATGTGATCGTGGCCATCGCCGGGGTGCCACTCGGCTACCCGGAAATAAGCTGGTTCTTCACCAGCGTCGGCCTCATCTTCTGGATTGTCCTGCTCACGCTTGTGATGAACCGGCTGATTTTTCACGATCCCTTGCCAGAGCGGTTGCAACCCTCTCTGGTCATCCTGATCGCCCCGCCCTCAGTGGGATTTCTCGCTTGGGTGGAACTGGTGGGCGGCGTCGATCCCTTTGCCCGCGTGCTGCTCAATTGCGCCTATCTCTTTACGCTTATTGTCGCGGTGCAACTCCCCAAGCTCTTGAAGTTGCAGTTTTCCTTGGCCTTCTGGGCGCTCAGTTTTCCCATGGCAGGCGTCACCATCGCGAGCTTCACCTATGCAAAGGAAGTCGGCTCTCCGGGACACCTCCTGATCGGCCTTGCCCTTCTCACGGTCCTCTGCGTGATCATCGCTGGTCTTCTGTGGCGCACCCTCAAAGCCCTGCGCGCCGGCGTGATCTTTCAACCCGATTGAACGGCTGGGCCAAGCGCCCACCCGTTCCTCTGCAGTCATATCCTCGGGTTAAAGCTCACCCGGTTGCCTGCGCCGTGATCCACGCGAGCACGACATAGCGCCCGGTCTTGGCCAGAGTAACGAGTAGCACGAAGAGCCAGATCGGTGTGCGCATGACCCCGGCGATCACCGTAAAAGCGTCACCCAAGGGGGCCCAACTGAGCAGCAGCGTCCAGACGCCCCATCGCGCGTACCAGCCCTGAGCGCGCGCCATCTGCGTGTCAGTTGCCGGAAACCAGCGCCGATGTCGAAATCGCTCGATTCCTCTGCCCATGACATAATTGACCACGGCCCCCAGCGTGTTGCCAATGCTGGCCACAACGATAAGCCACGTGAGTGATACCGTGCCAGCCAGTTGCAGCCCGACAAACACCACTTCGGATTGAAAGGGCAGGATGGTTGCCGCGCCAAAGGCTGCCATGAACAACCCGGCCAATTGCGCGAAAACGCCCGAATCCATCACGATCATGCGTGACAGGTCCGGGCGGTACTGAAAGGCCAGCTCGGGAGATCACTCCTGTTCGGCATAGGCCTCTTGTCGGTCACTCGGAACGTCACGCGGCGGGCGGCCGATGACATCCTTGAGATCCGCCAATTCGATGAAATTATCCGCCTGGCGGCGCAATTCATCCGAGATCATCGGCGGTTGGCTGCGGATGGTCGACACGACCGAGACGCGCACGCCCTGACGCTGAAGGCTCTCGACCAGAGGGCGAAAATCGCCATCGCCCGAGAAGAGCACGATATGATCGACGCGCGGCGCGAGTTCCATCGCATCCACGGTCAGTTCGATATCCATATTGCCCTTGACCTTGCGGCGTCCTTGGCTGTCGGTATATTCCTTGGCCGGTTTGGTGACCATGGAATAGCCGTTGTAATGCAACCAATCGACCAAAGGCCGGATTGGCGAATACTCGTCATTCTCAAGCAGGGCGGTATAGTAAAAGGCGCGCAGCAATTTGCCGCGACGCATGAACTCGGATCTCAGCAACTTGTAATCAATGTCAAACCCAAGCGCCTTGCCAGCCGCGTAAAGGTTTGAGCCATCAATGAACAAGGCCAAACGCTCGTCCTTGTAAAACATCTTAAATGTCCTTCCGAATGGTCATGTCATGCCTGGGAGTGGTGAGTGGTGTGAGTGATGAAGGCAGAACAAGTAACTCGATGAATTAGGGGTTTCGAATTCTGCATGCAAGTGCATGTTACATCCTGAAAGGATATGAGTCTGATGACGTTAGATCAACACTGCTTGATCGCCATGGGTGGAAACTTGCCGTTCGGCGAGGTGAGCCCCGACGTTACCCTGTCGGACGCGCTTGCGCTCTTGCGCGAGAACGGGGCTGAAATCCTCGCGGTCAGCCGCTATTTTCGCACCCCTGCCTTCCCTGCGGGGGCGGGGCCGGATTTCGTCAATGCGGCGGCAGTCCTGCGCTACCCCGGCCCGGCAGAGGCCGTGCTGGCCCTCTTGCACCGGGTCGAGGCGGCGTTTGGGCGGAGACGGGACACCCGGTGGGGACAGCGTACTCTCGACCTTGATCTGATCGCCATCGGACCGCAAATCCTGCCGGACCGGGCCGGATTCGAGGCGTGGCGCGGTCTCTCGCTCAAGGCGCAGCAGGCGCGAGCACCCGACCATCTGATCCTGCCACATCCGCGCGTTCACGAGCGCGCGTTTGTGCTGGTGCCGTTGGCGGATGTGGCCCCGGATTGGGTGCATCCGGTCTTGGGGCGCACGGTACGGCAGATGTTGGACGACCTGCCGCAAGCCCAGCGGGATGAGGTGAAAGTGCTTTGATTCTCTGCTTGTAAATCCCGGCTTGACAGCCTAAATACAAGGCTTCTTAAAATCTGCCCCTAACCCTTCCGGAGGTCGTATGGCCCGCGTTACCACAGAAGATTGCGTTGACAAGGTTCCGAACCGTTTTGATCTGGTGATGCTTGCTGCACACCGTGCCCGCGAAATTGCGTCCGGATCGCCGCTGACGGTGGATCGCGACAACGACAAGAACCCGGTCGTGGCGCTTCGCGAAATTGCCGAGGAAACCCAGTCGGCGGACGACCTGCGTGAGCGTCTGATCGAATCGAATCAGACCCAGATTGAGGTGGATGAACCGGAAGAGGATTCCATGGCCCTCTTGATGGGTGGCGACGTGGACAAGCCCGACACCGACGACATGTCGGAGGAAAAGCTGCTGCGCGCCCTGATGGAAGCACAGGGTCAGGGCTGAGCCTCGACCCTCGTTGCCCGCTCAGCCAAGGCGTATAGCAGATGATCGCCGTTGACGACCTGATCACGCTGGTGCGCCATTACAATCCCCGCACAGACGAGGCTCTCATTCGCGCGGCCTATGATTTTGGCCGCGCGATGCATGAGGGGCAATTTCGTCACTCGGGCGAGCCCTATTTCACCCATCCTGTTGCCGTGGCTGCGATCCTGACTGAGCAACGGCTGGATGATGCGACGATCATCACCGCTCTTTTGCATGACACAATCGAGGACACCAAAGCGTCCTATCAGATTGTCGCAGACAAGTTTGGTCGTGAAGTGGCCGATCTCGTGGATGGCGTCACCAAGCTGACCAATCTGCAACTCTCGAGTTCCGAGACCAAACAGGCCGAGAATTTCCGCAAGCTGTTCATGGCGATGTCCAAGGATTTGCGGGTCATTCTGGTCAAACTCGCCGACCGCCTGCACAACATGCGCACAATCAAGGCCATGCGCCCGGACAAACAGGCGCAAAAGGCGCGCGAGACCATGGATATCTATGGGCCGCTGGCGGGCCGCATGGGTATGCAGTGGATGCGCGAAGAACTGGAAGATCTGGCGTTTCGGGTGCTCAACCCCGAGGCCCGGGCCAGCATCATCCGCCGCTTCATTACCCTGCAACGCGAAACCGGCGATGTGGTCGAACGGATCACCAGCGATATGCGGCACGAGTTGGACAAGGCCGGGATCATGGCCGATGTCTTTGGCCGTGCCAAGAAACCGTATTCGATCTGGCGCAAGATGCAGGAAAAGGAGATGGGCTTTTCACGCCTGTCGGATATCTATGGCTTTCGCGTGATTACCCGCTCCGAGAATGACTGTTACCGCGCTCTGGGGGCAATCCATCAGCGGTGGCGTGCCGTGCCGGGGCGGTTCAAGGATTACATCAGCCAGCCAAAATCCAACGGCTATCGCAGCATTCACACTACTGTGTCGGGCCGCGATGGCAAGCGGGTCGAGGTGCAGATTCGCACGCAGGCAATGCATGACGTGGCCGAAACGGGAGTGGCCGCGCATTGGTCGTATCGCGACGGGGTGCGCTCCGAGAACCCATTTGCCGTAGATCCCGCCAAGTGGATTTCCTCCGTCAGCGAACAGTTCGACGCCGAAGAGGATCACGAGGATTTTCTCGAGGCGGTCAAGCTCGAGATGTATGCGGATCAGGTGTTTTGTTTCACGCCCAAAGGCGATGTGATCAAGTTGCCGCGCGGGGCGACACCGATTGATTTTGCCTATGCCATTCATACACGGATCGGCCATGCCTGCGTTGGGGCCAAGGTGGACGGCATGCGCGTGCCGCTCTGGACGCGGATCAAGAACGGCCAATCGGTCGAGGTGATCACCGCTGACGGGCAGACGCCGCAAGCCACTTGGCTTGATATTGCCACCACCGGCAAGGCGCGCGCTGCCATCCGCCGCGCCCTGCGCGAACTGGACCGCGACCGCTATATCAAACTCGGGCGGGAATTGGCGCGCTCGGCCTTTGAGCATGTCGGCAAAAAGGCAACCGACAAGGCACTCGAAGCCGCCGCGCGCACGCTGCGCCTGAAAAACGCCGATGAGGTGCGCGCGCGATTGGGCAGCGCCGAATTGACTGCGCATCAGGTGCTGAACGCCGTTTACCCGGATCTGGTGCCTGAGGCGGGGAATGAGGTGACGCGTGACCGCGCGGTGATCGGCCTTGGGGCGGATCAGAGCTTTGAGCGGGCGCGCTGTTGCCAGCCTTTGCCGGGCGAGCGGATTGTCGGCATCACCTATCGCGGGCGCGGTGTGGTGATTCATGCCATCGACTGCGAGACCCTGTCGCAATATGACCAACAGCCGGATCGTTGGATGGACCTGCATTGGCACACCGGTACGCATCCGGCAGCCTATGACGTGACACTTGACCTCACCATTGGCAACGATGCCGGGGTGCTGGGGCGGATTTGCACCTTGATCGGCGAGCAGAAGGCCAATATCTCGGATCTGACATTCGTTGACCGGAAACCGGATTTCTATCGTCTATTGATTGATGTCGAGTTGCGCGATGCCGAGCATTTGCACGGCGTGCTCTCGGCGCTAGATGCGGAAAGCGATGTCGCCGCAGTAGAGCGCTATCGAGATCCGTCCCGCGTGGGGGCGGGCTGAGCCATTAACCCTAGGAGCCGCACAAGTGGTTTTCAAACGTCGTGACAGACGCCCCTTGTGGAAGGTGATAGCCGATTTTTTCTGGCCCAAAGGCGGGTGGGCGCGCGCATTTACCTATGTCAAACACCGGCTGCACCGCCTGCCTGATCCACCCGAGCGTATCGCTCGCGGAATATTTGCCGGGGTTTTCACCACGTTCACGCCGTTCTACGGTCTGCACTTCATTGTCGCGGGCACGATTGCTCTCATTCTGCGCGGCAATATCCCTGCGGCCTTGTTGGGCACGTTCTTTGGCAATCCGCTGACCTATGTGCCGATTGGGGTGATTTCGCTTCAGACGGGGCACGCGATCCTTGGTCGCACCACGCTGGCAGAGGATGAAATCAGCCGCTCGCTCGGGGGCAAGTTTCTCGATGCGGGCGATGACCTCAAGAACAACTTTCTTGCCATCTTCATGGATCACACGGCAGATTGGCATAACCTGAAAGTATTCTATGACGAGGTGTTCTTGCCGTATTTGGTGGGGGGCATCGTGCCGGGAATCGTGACGGCGCTTGCGGCCTATTACATCAGCCTGCCTGTGATCACCGCCTATCAGCACCGACGCAAGGGCGTCCTAAAGGCAAAATGGACAGCGATGAAGGAAAAAAAGATCGCCAAGGAAAAACAGGCGCACAAGGCTGACGAGGCGCGAAAACCAGACTAGGTTATGTCTAGAGTCGCGGATCAATCACGGGAGAGGCCGATGTCGGCAGGAAAGAAGCTACGCCTTGGCGTCAATATCGACCATGTGGCCACAGTGCGCAATGCACGTGGCGGGGCCTATCCTGATCCCTTGCGCGCCGCGAAATTGGCCGAAGAGGCCGGGGCGGATGGCATCACCGCGCATCTGCGCGAGGACCGGCGGCATATCTCGGACACAGACATTGATGGGTTGATGGAGGTGCTGACGGTGCCGCTCAACTTTGAGATGGCGGCGACCGAGGAGATGCAGCGTATCGCCCTGCGGCATAAGCCACATGCGGTGTGCATCGTGCCGGAAAAACGCGAGGAGCGCACGACCGAAGGCGGGCTGGAAGTGGCACGCGAGGAAAACCGGCTGGCGCATTACTTAGCACCATTGCGTGCGGCAGGTTGCCGGGTGTCGATCTTTATTGCTGCCGACAAACGCCAGATTGACGCCGCGCACCGGATCGGGGCCGAGGTGATCGAATTGCACACCGGCGCCTATTGCGACGCCCATGCCGAGGGGCATTTTGAGGCCCGAGACCGTGAGTTGGAGGGGCTGCGCGAAATGTCGGCCTATGCCCATTCGCTGGGGCTTGAGGTGCATGCGGGGCATGGTTTGAACTATGAAACCGTGAAGCCGGTCGCAGCCTTTCCCGAGGTGATGGAGCTCAACATCGGGCATTTCCTGATTGGGGAGGCGATTTTTCGCGGATTGCAACCAGCGATTTCCGAAATGCGGCGACTGATGGACGAGGCGCGCGATGGCTGAGCCGCTGGGATTTCTCTCCGCCGCGCTTGCCTTTACCGTCATCGCGGCCTCTCCGGGGCCAGCCAATCTTGCGGCGGCAAGTGTGGCGATGGCTGCGGGTCGGGCCAAGGGCATGCGGTTTGCGCTTGGTCTGGGACTCGGTCTCTTTTTCTGGGGGATGCTGGCCGCGATGGGGCTTGGGGCCGTCCTGCAATCTAGCGGATGGGCGTTGAGTATCCTCAAAATTCTGGGCGCGGGCTATCTTTTCTGGTTGGCCCTGCACTCCTTGCGGGCCGCGCGGCTTGGAAACAGCACGATGGCTGTCCGCGCCGCACCGCGCCGCCTGTTCTGGTCTGGTCTGATGCTGAACCTCTCGAACCCAAAGGCTGTCTTTGCCTGGATGGCGACGCTGTCACTGGGGATTGGCGGCAGCGGGCAGGAGTTTCTGCCGCTCATGCTGCTCTGTGGTTTGATCGGGTTGATCAATTACGTTGTTTGGGTCGCGCTCTTTTCAACCGGGGTGATGATGCGGGGCTATCTGCGCGCGCGCCGCTGGATTGACGCGACGGTCGGCCTGTTGCTTGGTGCGGCGGGTGTGTCGCTGCTTCGGTCGTCGGCCTCTCAATGAGGCAAGGTTGATGTTTCGCGTCATAGCCCTGCTATGCGTCGCCGCCCTCGCGCTCTGGCAGCTAGAAGGGCAGCGGCGCGGGGTGGAAATCACCAGCTTTACGGTCTCTGACACGCCGGTGACGCGTTATGCGCAGCCCGGTGCTGACGGGCCGGTGGTTGTCGTGGCGCATGGCTTTGCCGGGTCGCGGCAGATGATGCAGGCCTATAGCCTTGATCTGGCGCGGGCGGGATACCGGGTCTGGGCGTTTGATTTCGAAGGGCATGGGCGCAACCGCGTGCCGATGTCAGGCGATGTGACGCGCATCGACGGCACGACGCAACTTCTGGTTGAGCAAACGCGCCGCGTGGTCGAGGCGGCGGTGGCGCAAGACGGCTACCCAGGCGAGGTCGCGCTCTTGGGACATTCCATGGCGACCGATATCATCATCCGCACCGCGCTTGAGGAGGACCGGGTTGGGCCGGTGGTGGCGATATCTGCGTTTTCTCAGGCGGTGACGGCCATTGCGCCGGATAACCTCTTGCTGATCAGCGGCGCGTGGGAGGCGGGATTGCGTGATTTTGCCCGCGACACGGTGGCGATGGTCACGCCCGGCGCGGGCGAGGGTGAGACAGTGCAGTCGGGGGACGTGACCCGACGCGCGGTTGTGGCCCCCTTGGCGGAGCATGTGGCGGTGCTGCATAGCCGTGTGGGGCGCACCGAGGCGATTGATTGGCTCGATACAGCCTATGGGCGCGAGAGTGATGTTGCGGTGCGGGCCACGGGCCCATGGATCATGGTCTTGATGGGGGCGATAGTGGCTCTGGCTTGGCCGTTATCGCGGCGCATGCCGCAGCACGCGCCGCCTGTTCCGACCACGCTCTCGATGCGGCAGTTCGCTCTCGTGGTTGGCGTGCCAGCCCTTCTTGCGCCGCTCTTGGCGGTGCAGGTGGAAACACGGCTGCTGCCGGTGTTGGTGGCGGATTATCTAGTCCTGCACCTGGTGCTCTACGGGGTTTGCCAACTTGCGCTCCTTTGGGGATTTGGGCTGCGTCCTGACCGGCTGCGGCCCGTGGCGGTGCTCGCGCTGCTGGTCTGGGGCCTTGGCGTCTTTGGCTTTTTTCTGCATCGCTATAGCGCGAATTTCTGGCCCACACCTGAGCGGTTGACGATCATCGCGGCGCTTAGCCTTGGTGCGCTGCCGTTCATGCTGGCGGATGCGGTGCTGACGCGCGGCGCGCCGCTCTGGCAGAGGTTGGGCGCGCGGTTGATGTTTATACTCTCGCTGGGTCTGGCCATCCTGCTCGACACCGAGCGGTTGTTCTTTCTTGCGATGATTGCGCCGGTGATCCTCCTCTTTTTCCTGATATTCGGGCTGATGGGCCGTTGGGTGGCGGCGCGGGCGGGGGGGACGAGCGCAGGTGTGGCTCTTGGTCTCATCCTCGCATGGGCGCTTGGGGTAAGTTTTCCGCTCTTTGCACCGGGGGTGACGGGATGATCTTGGGGATTGGCACGGATCTGGCGAATATCGAGCGGATCGCACGCACGCTCGAGCGGTTTGGTGACCGGTTCCGCAACCGGGTCTTCACGCCCGTAGAACAGGCCAAGGCCGAGCGCCGCGCCGACGTGGCAGGCACCTATGCCAAGCGGTGGGCAGCCAAGGAAGCCTGTTCCAAGGCGCTTGGCACCGGACTACGCATGGGCATCGCGTGGAAGGATATGGCGGTCACCAACCTGCCCACGGGTCAGCCGGTGATGCAGGTTTCGGGCTGGGCCGCGACACGTCTGGCCGAGATGACGCCGCCGGGACATGAGGCCATCATCCATGTGACATTGACCGACGATCACCCTTGGGCGCAAGCCTTTGTGGTGATCGAGGCGCGGCCCGTTGAACGGTCTGCTTGACACCTTGGCCCCGGCCCCGCATGTAGCGCCGGAGAGATAGCGGAGGACGCCGAATGGCCGCCACAGGCAAGACATCGAGCTCTATCTGGGAAACCGTCAAGACGGTGTTCTGGGCCCTTGTGATCGCGGGGCTGTTCCGCACGCTTTTCTTTCAGCCGTTCTGGATTCCCTCAGGGTCGATGAAGGACACGCTGCTGATCGGTGACTTCCTCTTTGTCAACAAGATGGCCTATGGCTATTCCTACGCCTCCTGCCCCTCGATCCGCTTCGCGGGGCTCGATATCGATGCTCAAAAGATCTGCGGCTTCATCGACGGCGACAACACCCGGATTTTTGGCTCAGAGCCGGAGCGCGGCGATATAATCGTCTTCCGGCAACCGACTGATGGCACCGATTTCATCAAGCGGGTCATTGGCCTGCCAGGGGATCGCATTCAAATGAAGGATGGCGTGCTGCATATCAACGAGGCCGCCGTCGGGCTGGAACCGGCCGGTGATTTCGTTGAAGAATTCGCTCGCCAAGGGCCAATGGGGATCCGTCCGCGCTGCGAGAATGGCGTGGTGGGGGAAGGGGCCGATTGCATCAAATCGCGTCAGATCGAGACTTTGCCAAATGGCCGATCGCATGCGATCCTCAATATCGGCGATCAGCGGGCGGATAACACGGGCGTCTTTACCGTTCCGGCCGGGCATTACTTCTTCATGGGCGACAACCGCGACAATTCCACGGATTCGCGCTTTCCGCAGGCGGTTGGCGGCGTGGGCTTTGTCCCCTACGAGAACCTGATCGGGCGGGCCAATCGGGTGGTGTTCTCATCGGCAGGCCGTTCCATGTTGGCGTTTTGGACTTGGCGCAGCGACCGCTTCTTCAAGAGGTTGGATTGAAGCTTTCGGCCGAGATAAAGGCGTTTCAGACGCGGCTTGGGCATGAGTTCACTGCGACTGAACTTCTCATTCGGGCGCTGACCCATTCGTCGATGGTCACGCCCAACCGTGATGACAATCAGAGGCTGGAGTTTTTGGGCGACCGCGTGCTTGGGCTGGTGATGTCCGAGGCGCTGCTGTCGCAGGACAAAGGCGCGACCGAAGGGCAACTTGCGCCGCGATTCAATGCGCTGGTGCGCAAGGAGGCCTGCGCCGATGTGGCGCGCGAGATCGACCTTGGTGCGGTGCTCAAGCTCGGGCGCTCCGAAATGCTTTCTGGCGGGCGGCGCAAAGAGGCGCTGTTGGGTGATGCGATGGAGGCGGTGATTGCCGCGATCTATCTTGACGCCGGATTTGACGCGGCGCGCGCGGTTGTTCTCCGGCTCTGGGGCGCGCGGATCGGCGAGGTCAAGGACGACGCGCGCGACGCAAAGACAGCACTTCAGGAGTGGGCGCAAGCGCGGGGGCTTCCGCCACCCGACTACATTGAGCTGCGCCGAAAGGGACCGGATCACGCGCCGGTTTTCACTATTTCTGCCCAGTTGAGGAGCGGCGAAAGCGCCGAGGCGACGGCTGGCTCCAAGCGGCAGGCAGAGCAAACGGCAGCCAAGGCGCTCTTGGCCCGGCTGCAGACCGATTGAGACCCCGCGCGGGGCTGCGATCTCGGCATCCGCAAAAAACCGCGCCGAGATCAGCTGGGGACGTGTCGCACAGCGCGGTATCTACCCCAAATCCTGCAAGACGACGCGTTTGCCGGTGGCCTCACCTGATGGTCATGAATGAGGCTGTGGCCACACCTTTGTTTCCTTTGGCTGTGGGAACTGACGCTCGGCTCTGGTCGCGGCGCGGCAAATCGGCTAGAGCCTGTCAATCACAACAGTCGAGACCCATCCCATGACCACGCGCGCCGGCTTTATTGCCCTGATCGGAGAGCCCAATGCGGGCAAATCCACCCTGCTCAATCGCATGGTGGGGGCCAAGGTCAGCATCGTCACCCACAAGGTACAGACCACGCGCGCGCGCATTCGTGGCGTGGCGATGGAGGGGCAGAGCCAGCTGGTGTTCGTCGACACACCGGGCCTGTTTCAGCCACGCCGCAGGCTGGATCGGGCGATGGTCGCCGCCGCCTGGGGGGGCGCGGCGGATGCCGATGTGGTAATCCTGCTGATTGAGGCGCATCGCGGCGTGACCGAAGGTGTGGAGCGCATCTTGGAAGGGTTGAGCGGCATCGCCAAGGGCCGCAAGGTGGCACTCGCCATCAACAAGATCGACCGCGTGCAAGCGCAGGTGCTGCTGGCGCTGACAAAGGACATGAACGAGCGCTTTGCCTTTGAAAAGACGTTCCTTATTTCCGCCGAGAAGGGGCACGGGGTGGACGATCTGCGGCAGTGGCTGGCGGGTGAAGTGCCCGAGGGGCCGTGGCTCTATCCTGAGGATCAGATCGCCGATCTGCCGATGCGGATGATCGCCGCCGAGATGACGCGCGAAAAGCTGACGCTGCGGCTGCATCAGGAATTGCCCTATCAACTGACCGTCGAGACCGATCACTGGGAAGAGCGCAAGGATGGATCCGCCCGGATTGATCAGGTGGTCTATGTGATGCGTGACGGGCACAAGGGCATCGTTCTGGGCAACAAGGGCGAGACGATCAAGGCTGTCTCCAAGGCGGCACGTGAGGAGTTGGAGGAATTCCTTGGCCGCCGCATTCATCTCTTCCTACAGGTCAAGGTTCGCGAGAACTGGCAGGAAGAATCCGAGCGCTATTCCGAAATGGGGCTGGATTTCAAAGACGGAAATTAGGTGCATGCGATTGTTTTTATTTGACAAAATACTTAACTCCAACCGCACGGCACGGGCGGAAACCGAGGGCGCATGGCCCGGTTGACCGCACGTTTCTGGGTTGATGCCTATCTGGCACGGCTCAGGTTGGCGGAGATTCCCGCCTTTGTGGTGGCGCATGGCGATGACATCGGCGGCGCAGTTCTGGTCAAGCTCAACACGCTGAACGGTCAGGCGCGGGTCTGGCAGCGGTCGTTTGACCTGATGAGCGGCGCGCGGGTTTGGGTTGTGTTGGCCGAGGGGGACGAGGCTGGTGTCGATGCCGCAATTCGCCGGCAGCGGGGCTATGATCCCGACCTCTGGGTGATCGAGGTGGAGGACCGGGAGGGTCGTCACCTGCTTGATCAAGACGGGCTGGAGGCGTGAGAGACCGATGGATTGGCGCGATCAGGGTATCCTTCTGAGCAGCCGCCGCCACGGGGAAAGTTCTGTAATCATTGAAGTTTTCACGCCAGAGCGCGGACGTCACGCAGGCGTTGTGCGCGGTGGTGCATCGCGCAAAATGGCCCCGATCCTGCAACCCGGCGCGCAGCTTGATCTGGAATGGCGGGCGCGGTTGGAGGATCATATCGGCACTTTTAGGGTGGAACCTGTTCGATCCCGGGCGGGGGTTTTGGGGAATCCGCTGACCTTGGCGGGGTTGAATGCCGTTTGTGCGCTGTTGCTCTTTGCCCTGCCCGAGCGCGAAGCGCATGGTGCACTCTATGAGCGCACAGAGACTCTGCTCGATCTTCTGGCCGAATCCGAGGTCTGGCCCCTAGCCTATCTGCATTGGGAACTGGCGCTATTGGAGGATCTGGGATTTGGTCTGGACCTGAGCACCTGTGCGGTGATGGGGGAAAAGGCAAATGATCTCAGCTACATATCACCAAGGACCGGGCGTGCGGTGTCGCGGGCTGGGGCGGGGGAATGGGTGGACAAGCTCTTGCCATTGCCGCCCTGTCTGATGGGACATGGGCCCGCACCGGATGCCGAAATCCTGCAAGGCTTGACGGTCACGGGCCATTTTTTGCGCACCCATCTGGCACCGCAGATGGGAAACAAGCCGCTGCCCGAGGCGCGCGAGAGGTTCGTCGCGCGCATGGCGGCGCGGGTCAATCGGGGCTGAGGCGCCTGTAAGCTCTGTAAGGTTTCGGCCGAGTTTTGTAAGGTCTTCTGGATCAGAGCAGCATGACGCCACGCCGGATCAGGTTGAGCCCGGCAATCAGCAGTACCCAGAGGGTGATCTTGCGAAAGGTCGCCTGATCGAATCGGTCTTGAAGGCGAAAGCCGATCCAGATTCCGAAGAGCGCCGGGGCGACCATCGCCAGAGAGAGCGGCACCGTTTCGGCGCGCAAGACGCCCGATCCGATATGCGAGCCAAGCAGCACCAGCGCACCCAAACCATAGATCACGCCCTGCACCCGCATCTGGTCGGTTTTCTCGGTGCCGCGCGCGATTAGCATGGCGACGGTGGGCGGCCCCCAGATCCCCGAGAGGCCGCCGAAAAGACCGGCAAGCGCCCCCATGCCCGCCTCACCCTTGATCCCCGGCTCCGGCGGCAGACGCAAACCGCGTCCCATGAGCGTGGAGACCGCATAAAGCGTGATCAGTGGGCCGATGAAGAGCAACATCGCAGAGGGCGGCAGCACCGGCACCAGCTGTGCCGCAAAGACCATAATCACGCCACCTGCAATCAGGAACACCCGGAAATGTGTGATCGAGGCGAGGGCGGCGAGAGCACCTTGGCGCAGCGCCTGCCAGAGATTTGTGGCCAGCGTCGGCAGGATCAACCCTGCCAGCGCCAGTTCGGGGGGCATCATCGTGCTGAGACCCGCGATCATCACTGTGGGCATGGCAAAGCCCACCACCCCCTTGACCATCCCGGCGCAGACCGCCACGGTAAAGGCCATGGCCCAACCCCAGATTGGGTCTATGTCGAAAAACGCTTCCATGGGACCGTCTTAGGGTATTTCCGGAATCGCGCGAAACAGGGAAATGTTGCGGCGTGCGGGATTGAAGGCATTTTTGGCAACACGCAGGGACAGGTGCCGTCTGAAACCAGGCGCTGTGGGGCATTGCGCCGCAGTGCAGTATTTCAACACGCAATTTTAGAACAAAACCCTGCGACAAAAAGCATAATAGTTGCGCTGCACCTGCATAATAGATAAAAGGCACCAGATCAGGAAAAGGATGCGATTCATGGCACATGACGGACAGGATCTTGCGATGGCACAGCCGATTATTCTGGGCGACCTTCTGGCCTTGACCAGTGTGGCACTTGCCCCGACCGAAGCCTTGCTGGAGCGGGCCACTGACGCCGTGCGCGCGCTTGTCACTGTCGAGGGGCGCGTGTCGGGGGCGGCCATCGAGGCGCATCAGACCGCAGCTCATGGGCTGGCGTGGTTGGCCACCTATGTCGAGGCGCTGCGGCAAATGCAGGCCTGGGCCACGCGGCTGAAGGAAAAGGATCAGTTTGGCGAGGTTGAGCAACTGATCCTGCAAATCGCATTCGGAGAATATCTGAGCCAGATCGCGGGCGGCATCCAGATGAACCAAGGCGAGATGGTGCGGCTTCAGGATCTGGGCCTGAGCCCCGACGATGCACATCTGATGATGGACCCCGCCGCCACAATGCTGATGCAGGCGGGCAATACCCAAGCCGCGCGCAGCCGGTTGGTGGATTTGATGCAGGAGCGGTCCGCCGAGATCACGGTGGGGCGGACAGGGCTGGATGATGAGCTGGAAATGATCCGCGAGCAGTTCCGGCGTTTTTCGGTCGAGAAGGTCGAGCCCTATGCGCATGACTGGCATCTCAAGGATGAGCTCATTCCGATGGAGATCATCGAGGAATTGGCGGAAATGGGCGTCTTTGGCCTGACCATTCCCGAGGAATTCGGTGGTTTTGGGTTGAGCAAGGCGTCGATGGTTGTGGTCTCGGAAGAGTTGAGCCGGGGCTATATCGGGGTTGGCTCTCTGGGCACCCGCTCAGAGATTGCCGCCGAGTTGATCCTCTGCGGTGGCACCGAGGATCAGAAGGCGCAGTGGTTGCCCAAGCTGGCCAGCGCCGAGATCCTGCCGACGGCGGTCTTTACCGAGCCCAACACCGGATCGGATCTGGGCAGTTTGCGCACCCGTGCTGTCAAGGACGAGGCTGGCGACTGGAAAGTCACGGGCAACAAGACATGGATCACCCATGCCGCGCGCACCCATGTGATGACGCTCTTGGCGCGCACCGTGCCCGACACCACCGATCACCGGGGGCTGTCGATGTTTCTGGCCGAGAAAACCCCCGGCACCGATGACGCACCATTCCCGACCCCCGGCATGACCGGCGGCGAGATCGAGGTTCTGGGCTATCGTGGCATGAAGGAATATGAACTGGGGTTCGATAATTTTCACATCAAGGGCGAGAACCTGCTGGGCGGTGAAGAAGGCAAGGGCTTCAAGCAGTTGATGGAGACCTTTGAGTCTGCTCGCATTCAGACCGCCGCCCGCGCCGTGGGCGTCGCGCAATCCGCTCTCGATGTGGCGATGAAATATGCGCAGGACCGCAAGCAGTTTGGCCGCGCGTTGATCGAGTTTCCGCGTGTGTCGGGCAAGCTGGCGATGATGGCGGTCGAGATCATGGTGGCGCGGCAATTGACCTATTTCTCGGCTTGGGAAAAGGATCACGGGCGGCGCTGTGACCTTGAGGCGGGGATGGCCAAGCTCTTGGGGGCGCGGGTGGCCTGGGCTGCGGCGGATAACGGATTGCAGATCCATGGCGGCAACGGTTTTGCGCTGGAGTACACCATCAGCCGGATTCTCTGTGACGCGCGCATTCTCAATATTTTCGAGGGCGCGGCCGAGATCCAGGCGCAGGTGATCGCGCGGCGGCTGCTGGGGTAACTGGGGCGAATGAGGCGGCGGCGGACACCCCGCAATTTCCCGCCTCACCCTTTACCTGCCGCCTCCCCTGCCTTACCTCTAGACCCAAGCAGGAGACGCGCGATGACCAAGCCCCCCCTCACCCTCTACCTCGCCGCGCCGCGCGGCTTTTGCGCCGGTGTGGACCGCGCCATCAAGATCGTCGAAATGGCCCTCGCGAAATGGGGGGCGCCGGTCTATGTGCGCCATGAGATCGTGCATAACAAATACGTGGTCGATGACCTGCGCGCGAAGGGGGCGGTGTTCGTCGAGGAATTGGATGAGTGCCCCACCAACCGGCCGGTGATATTTTCCGCCCATGGCGTGCCGAAATCGGTCCCGTCGGAGGCCGCAGCGCGCCAGATGCTCTATGTCGATGCCACCTGCCCGCTGGTCAGCAAGGTGCATATCGAGGCAGAGCGGCACCATGAGAACGGGCTGCAAATTGTGATGATCGGCCATGCGGGCCACCCAGAAACCGTGGGCACCATGGGGCAATTGCCGACAGGCGAGGTGCTCTTGGTCGAGACCCCCGCCGATGTCGCCACGCTTGCGGTGCGCGACGCGGCCCGCCTTGCCTTTGTCACTCAAACCACCCTCTCGGTCGATGACACTGCCGAGGTGGTAGCGGCGCTTCAGGCGCGGTTCCCGGCGATTGTCGGCCCGCATAAGGAAGACATCTGTTACGCCACCACCAACCGGCAAGAGGCGGTCAAGGCCATGGCCGAGCGGGCAGAGGCGATGCTTGTCGTGGGCGCGCCCAATTCGTCGAATTCCAAACGTCTGGTCGAGGTCGGCGCGCGGGCGGGCTGCAGTTACTCCCAGCTGGTGCAACGCGCCACTGACATCGACTGGCGCGCGCTGGACGGTATCACCTCCATCGGGATTACCGCTGGGGCCTCTGCGCCGGAAGTGTTGGTCAACGAGGTGATCGACGCCTTCCACGCCCGCTATGACGTCACCGTCGAACAGATCGAAACCGCACAGGAAACGGTTGAGTTCAAGGTGCCGAGGGTGCTGCGGGAGAAGGTGTGAGGGGGATTGGCGACCGTGTCGGATGGCGGCTTCTCTAATTGGGCATTCGGGTCAAGCTCGTTTTCCTTGTTGTCTGGGATCTTTGTCACTCATCCGGGTCACGCTTCTCTTCGCAGTCTGGCTGATGCCGCGTGGGACATCGCTGCACGCATGTGTCGGATTGGTTGTGGAGAGCCTTGCTTTGAGACGCGCTTCAAGGGGCGCAGCAGCCATTTTCGGCTTCATCCACAGACCTCGTCCGGTGAGGACGATCCCGTTCAGATTGGTGTTGGGCGGTTAGATCATGCCGTGCCCTCCACTTTCTCTGAACGGAACTCTGTGCCATCCGCCCACATACGGTGAAGCAGGACGGCCAGTTTCCGGGCTACAGCCACAACGGCGCGGCGGCGCCCTTTGGTGCGCATCAGGCGCATGCCCCATGACTTGATCTGCGACCCTGCCATCGTTCGCATCAGCAAGGCGTTGGCGGCAGCATAGAGCGTTGCCCTCACATCTCGATCCCCGGCCTTCGATATCCGGCCCGGATTATCGTGCTCGCCAGATTGGTATCGTCTGGGCGTCAGGCCAAAGTGGGCGGCCACGGTGCGAGACCGTTTGAACCGCGCAGGGTCATCGACCGCCGCCTTGAAGGTCAAAGCCGCGATGGGGCCGGCACCGGGCACCGTCATCATGCGCATGCAGACCTCATCCTGACTGGCCGCGCGTTTGACCCGCCGATCCAGTTCAAGGAAGTGCTGATACAGAACCAGCCGTGCATCCAGCAGCGGGAGCATGGCGTGGGCCAGAACCTCGTCGATCTCGATCATCGGTCGAACGACGCCATCGAAGCTGCCATGCTTCACCGTCTTTGGCAGGCGGATGCCAAATATCTTCAGCAATCCGCGCACCTCGTTGGCCAGATCGATGGTCTTGCTGAGCAAGGCCTTCCGCGTGCTCAAAAGAGCCCGAACCCCATGCGCCTCCCGGCTCTTCATGTGAACGGGGCTGAACCAACCCGTCCGCAAGATCTGGGCGATGCCGCGAGCATCGTTGCGATCCGTTTTGTTGCGCATAGCGGACAAAGCGGCGCTCACCTGGCGCGCTTCCATGCACACGACGTCGAACCCTTCTGCCTTCAATCCGTAGAACAGATGCTGGCTCAAGGTGCCGGACTCAAACCCGATACGCTCGATCGTAACGGGAAGCGCAGTCAGGTACCCCGCGATCTCTTCGATCTCGCAAGGCAGGTCTCGCTCGTACAGAACCGTGCCTTTGCCGTCGACAACACAAACCGCGCAGGACCGCAACGATACGTCCAAGCCAGCATAATACTCCATTC
>NZ_LADY01000057.1:0-36058 GCF_000961715.1 Roseovarius sp. BRH_c41
CCGCGCGCCCGCGCCACCCGCGCCGTCGCCCAAGCCGCCGAGAGCCTGAGCGGCAAGTCGATCTTTTTCTTCCCCGACAGCCAATTGGAGATCCCGCTGGCCCGGTTCCTGACCCGCGAATGTGGCATGCGCGCCATCGAGGTGGGCACGCCGTTCCTGCACAAGACGATCCTTGGGCCCGATCTCGACCTGCTCGAGGCAGGCCCGCACCTGACCGAAGGGCAGGATGTCGAGCGGCAACTGGACCGTTGCCGCGCAGCTACGCCCGATCTGACCGTCTGCGGTCTGGGCCTAGCCAACCCGCTGGAGGCTGAGGGGCTGACGACAAAATGGGCGATCGAACTGGTATTCACCCCGGTGCATTTCTACGAGCAGGCGGGCGATCTGGCGGGGCTGTTCTCGCGCCCGATGCGACGCCGCGCGGCCCTTAAACTGGGGGCGGCACAATGAAGCTGACCCTCTGGACCTATGAAGGCCCGCCGCATGTTGGCGCGATGCGCGTCGCCACCTGCATGAAGGGGCTGCATTACGTGCTGCACGCACCGCAGGGCGATACCTATGCCGATCTGCTGTTCACCATGATCGAGCGGCGCAACCACCGCCCGCCCGTGACCTACACCACCTTTCAGGCGCGCGACCTTGGGGCCGATACCGCCAATCTTTTCAAGACCGCGTGTCAGGCCGCCTATGACCGGTTCAAGCCCGAGGCGATGATTGTCGGTGCCTCCTGCACTGCGGAACTGATCCAGGACGACCCCGGCGGCATGGCCGAGATGATGGGCCTGCCGGTGCCGGTCATAGCGCTCGATTTGCCCAGCTATCAGCGCAAGGAAAATTTCGGCGCGGATGAAACCTTCTTTCAGATCACCCGCACACTGGCAAAGCCGATCGAGAAAACTGCGCAGGTCAGCTGCAACCTGATCGGGCCGACCGCCCTCGGGTTCCGGCATCGGGACGACATCACCGAACTGACCGGCATGCTGGCCGATATGGGCATCGCGGTGAATGTGGTGGCCCCCTATGGCGCGGCCCCTTCGGATATCGCACGGCTGGGGGCGGCGCATTTCAACGTGCTGATGTATCCTGAGACTGGCGAGAGCGCCTGTCGCTGGATGGAGCGTGACCTGGGTCTGCCCTATACCAAAACCGTTCCTCTCGGCGTTGGCGCTACGCGTGATTTTATTCGTGAAGTCAGTGTTCTGGCGGGCGTTCCTCAAGCGATGGATGAAGATCGTTTACGTCTGCCTTGGTATTCGGCCAGCGTCGACAGCACCTATCTGACCGGCAAACGCGTGTTCATCTTTGGCGATGGCACCCATGCCGCCGCCGCCGCCCGCATTGCCCGTGACGAGATGGGGTTCGAGGTGGTCGGCCTTGGTTGTTACAACCGCGAAATGGCGCGGCCCATTCGGGCACTGGCCAAGGCCTATGGGCTCGAGGCGCTGATCACGGACGACTATCTCGAGGTTGAGGCCGCGATTGAGGCCGTCGCCCCCGAGATGATCCTTGGCACCCAGATGGAGCGGATGATCGGCAAACGGTTGGGCATCCCCTGCGCCGTGATCTCGGCCCCGGTGCATGTGCAGGATTTTCCGGCTCGCTATTCCCCGCAGATGGGGATCGAGGGCGCCAATGTGATGTTCGACACCTGGGTGCATCCCTTGGTCATGGGTCTGGAAGAGCATCTCTTGCATATGTTCCGCGACGATTTCGAATTCCACGATGCCGCTGGGGCCAGCCACCATGGCGGGCAGCATGTGGCCAATGACGCAGGGTCAGCCCCCTCTCACCCTGCGGCCAGTGTGCCCAAAGAGACAGCGTCCGGTGTGGTGATCTGGCTGGCGGATGCCGAGCGCGAACTCAAGAAAATCCCGTTCTTCGTGCGCGGCAAGGCCCGGCGCAACACCGAGATTTTCGCGACGGAAAAGGGACTGAGCGAGATCGGGATCGAGACGCTCTATGAGGCAAAGGCATATTATGCGCGATGACCTGACCCCCATGGCCCCGGCGGCCCCCTACCGCGTCGTGATCGTGACGCTGGATGCCCATGCCGCAGGGGCCTGTGCGCGGGTGGCAGAACGGATGGCGGCGGAATTTCCGGGTCTCACCTTGAGCGTGCATGCCGCCGCCGAATGGGGCGAAAACCCCGAGGCGTTGCAGACCGCGCGCGCCGATGTGGCGCGCGGTGATCTGATCCTTGTGAGCCTGCTCTTTCTCGAAGAGCATCTCAAGGCGATCCTGCCCGACCTGCAAGCGCGGCGGGATCACTGCGACGCGATGATCGGTATCATCGCCGATGCGCAGATCGTCAAGCTGACACGCATGGGCACGCTCGATATGGCCGCCCCCGAAACCGGGGCGCGCAAACTGATCAAGCGGTTGCGCGGGTCGGACAAGCCTTCGGTCGAGTCCGGCGAAAAGAAGATGAAGATGCTGCGGCGGCTACCGCGGATTCTGAAATTCATTCCCGGCAAGGCGCAGGATCTGCGCGCGTGGTTTCTGGTCATGCAATATTGGCTGGGCACGTCGGATGACAATATCGAGGCAATGTTGCGGTTCCTCATGTCGCGCTATGGCCACGAGGCCCGCTGGCACGGATTGCGCGTTGCGGCACCGCAGGATTATCCCGAAGTGGGGGTGTATCACCCCGATTTGCCGGAGCGGATAACGATTGATGCCGCGCGCATTCCGGTGCCCGCAGGGGCCACCGGAACGGTCGGCCTGCTGGTGATGCGCAGCTATGTGTTGTCGGGCGATCATGCGCATTACGACGCGGTGATCCGGGCGCTTGAGGCGCGCGGACTGCGGGTGATCCCGGCCTTTGCCTCTGGTCTGGATGGACGCCCGGCGATCGAGCGGTATTTTGAGGGACGCGTCGATGCGCTCTTGTCGCTGACCGGGTTCAGCCTTGTGGGGGGACCGGCCTATAATGACAGCGCGGCGGCGGTCGATCTGCTGAGCCGCCTTGACGTGCCCTATGTGGCCGCCCATCCGCTGGAGTTTCAGACCTTGGCGCAATGGGCCGGGTCTGCGGGCGGTCTGGGGCCGATCGAGACCACGATGCTGGTCGCCCTGCCCGAGATTGACGGGGCGACCAATCCGACCGTTTTTGCCGGACGGCACGGCGATGTCGCCTGTGAAGGCTGCGCGCATCGCTGCACCGGCGGAGGGGATGGCGCCAAGGCGATGGCCCCCTGCCATGAGCGGATTGACGTGCTGGCGCGGCGGGTGGCACGGCTCGCGCATCTGCGGCGGCAAAAGGTGGCGGCACGCCGGGTTGGCATCGTGCTCTTCGGCTTTCCACCCAATGCGGGGGCTGCGGGCACGGCGGCCTATCTCGATGTGTTCCAATCGCTGCATAACATGCTGCATGCCATGGCCGCAGAGGGCTATGATGTGACTCCGCCCGAAACGGTCGAGGATCTGCGCCGCGCCGTGCTGGAAGGCAGTGCGCGCCAATATGGCCAGGAGGCCAATATCGCCGCGCATGTCGGCGCGGATGATATGGTGCGCCATACGCCGTGGCTGCGCGAGATCGAGGCACAATGGGGGGCGGCCCCCGGCAAGGTGCAATCGGACGGGCGCGGGGTCTTTATCCTTGGCGCGCAATTCGGCAAGGTGTTCGTCGGATTGCAGCCGGTCTTTGGCTATGAGGGCGATCCGATGCGGTTGCTCTTTGAGCGCGGATTTGCCCCGACCCATGCCTTTGCACAATTCTATCTCTGGCTCAGAAACAGCTTTAACGCCGATGTGCTCTTGCATTTCGGGATGCATGGCGCGCTGGAGTTCATGCCGGGCAAGCAGGCCGGGCCGGGCGCAGGCTGCTGGCCCGACCGCCTGATCGGCGATTTGCCCAATGTCTACCTCTACCCGTCCAACAACCCCTCGGAAGCGAGCCTTGCCAAGCGGCGCAGCGGTGCGGTCACGGTCACGCATCTGACGCCGCCGCTGGCTAGCTCTGGTCTCTACAAGGGTCTGGCGGAACTCAAGGACAGTCTCAAGCGCTGGCGCGAGATGGCCGGGGACGCCCCTGAGCGTGCGGAACTCCGCGCCTTGATCGCGGAACAAGCGACCGTGGTCGATATGGGCGGACGCGAGCCGGATACGCTCTGGCTGAAACTGCTGGAGACCGAAGAGGCGTTGATCCCCGAGGGCATGCATGTGCTGGGGCGGCCCATGAGTGCCGAAGCGCGGGCGGGCTATCTTGCGATCATGGACAGCACCGATGCCGAAACGCACGCTCGGGTTGATCTGATGCTGCAACAGGAAACCGAGATCCCCGCCCTGCTGCATGCGCTGGGCGGGCGGTTCACCGCGCCGGTGCCGGGGGGCGATCTGATCCGCTCGGCGGATATTCTGCCCACGGGCCGCAATATCCATGCCTTTGATCCCTTCCGCATGCCCACTGAATTCGCCTGTCGGGATGGCGCGCGGCAGGCCGCCCGCCTGCTCGAGACGCACAAGAGCCTGCCACGCTCGGTGGCCTTGGTGCTCTGGGGATCGGACAATATCAAATCCGACGGTGCGCCGATGGCACAGGCGCTGGCGCTGATGGGGGCAAAGCCACGGTTTGACTCCTTCGGCCGCCTCTCCGGTGCGGACCTGATCCCGCTCGAGGTGCTGGGCCGCCCACGCATAGATGTGATGATGACGCTTTCGGGGATCTTCCGCGATCTTTTGCCCTTGCAGACGCGGATGCTGGCCGAAGCGGCCTTGGTGGCCGCACAGGCCGATGAGCCGGACGAGATGAATTTCATCCGCGCCCATGTGCGCGCTCAAATGGCCAAGACGGGTTGTGATCTCGAGGCGGCAGCGCTGCGGGTCTTCTCGAATGCCGAGGGCGCCTATGGCTCGAATGTCAATCAGATGGTGGACAGCTCCGCCTTTGACGACGAGGACGAGCTGGCCGATGCCTATCAGGCGCGCAAGGGCTTTGCCTACGGCGTCAATGGCAAAGCAACGGCCCAAGGCGCGATGTTGCAAGCGGCGCTGGAACGGGTTGAGGTGGCCTATCAGAACCTCGAGTCGGTCGAGTTGGGTGTCACCACGGTGGACCATTATTTCGACACGCTGGGCGGCATTTCCCGCGCCGTACGCCGGGCGCGCGGCGGCAAGGAAGCGGCGATCTATATCTCGGACACCACGCGGGGCACCGGGACCGTGCGCACGCTGGCCGATCAGGTGGCGTTGGAGACGCGCTCGCGCTCGCTCAACCCGAAATTTCACGAGGGTTTGTTGCGCCACGGGGCCGAAGGCGTGCGCCAGATCGAGGCGCATGTGACCAATACGATGGGCTGGTCGGCCACCACCGGACAGGTGGAGCCGTGGATCTATCAGCGCATTTCCGAAACCTTCGTTCTGGATGAGGTGATGCGCAAGCGGTTGAGCGATCTCAACCCGGTGGCCTCGTCGCGCATGGCGAACCGCCTGCTCGAAGCGCATGACCGCGCCTATTGGCAGACCGATGCCGCCACCCTCGCCGCCCTGCAATCGGCGGCGGCGGCGATGGAAGATCGGATGGAAGGGGTGGCCGCAGAATGACGACTGTTTGCACATGTGACGAGTGCCGGCGTGGGGGCCAGCCCCCACACCCCCGGAGTATTTCGGGAACGATGAAACACAACATCACGGCGCAAGCCGATTGGAGGACAACATGAGCCCGCGCGACGACATTCCCAGCTTGAGGGGACAGGACGGCGAGGGATCGGTGCAGGTGCATCAGGACGCCGATATGAAAATCGAAGGCGCCAAGGTGTTCTCGGTCTATGGCAAGGGCGGGATCGGCAAATCGACCACCTCGTCCAATCTCTCGGCGGCCTTTGCCGCCATGGGCAAACGGGTGTTGCAGATCGGGTGCGACCCCAAGCATGACAGCACCTTTACCCTGACGGGTCAGTTGCAACCCACGGTGATCGACATTCTCAAGAGCGTCGATTTCCATGCCGAGGAATTGCGGCCCGAGGATTTCGTGACGATCGGCTGGGGCGGCGTGAAATGTGTCGAGGCGGGCGGCCCCCCTGCGGGCACCGGCTGTGGCGGCTATGTGGTCGGACAGACCGTCAAGCTACTCAAGCAGCATCACATGCTCGATGATGCCGATGTAGTGATCTTTGACGTGCTGGGCGATGTGGTCTGCGGGGGGTTTGCGGCACCGTTGCAGCACGCCGACCGGGCGCTGATCGTCACCGCAAATGATTTCGACAGCATCTATGCGATGAACCGGATCATCGCCGCCGTGCAGGCCAAATCCGCCAATTACAAGGTGCGTCTGGCGGGCTGTATCGCAAATCGGTCCAAGGATACGGACGAGGTCGACCGCTATTGCGACGTGGTGGGGTTCAACCGCATTGCGCATATGCCCGACATCGACGCCATCCGCCGCTCGCGCCTCAAGAAAAAGACGCTGTTCGAGATGGAGCTGGATGACGAGGTGCAGATGGTGCGCGACATCTACACGGGACTCGCGCAGCATCTCTGGAACGGCACCGATCCGTTGGCCCCCGCGCCGATGGAAGACCGGGACATCTTTGAATTGCTGGGGTTCGATTGATGCGTGACTTTAGCTCGCCTCCGGTCCTTGGTGCCCCTCAGGACGGTTGGGCGCAGACGCGTGACCGGGTCGAGACCTATTTCGACCGCACCGCGACCCAGGTCTGGGAGCGACTGACGTCGGATGCGCCGGTGTCAAAAATCCGCCAGACGGTGCGGATCGGTCGCGACGCGATGCGCGCGCAGATGCTGGCGCGCCTGCCGCAGGACATGCGTGGTCTGCGGGTGCTCGATGCGGGGTGTGGGGCGGGGCAGATGACGGCGGAACTGGCGGCGCGCGGCGCCGAGGTGATGGCGGTCGATATCTCGCCCGCCCTCATCGACCTCGCGCGGCGGCGGTTGCCGGAGAGTCTGGTCCCGCATGTCAGCTTTCACGCGGGCGACATGCTCGATCCGGCCCTTGGCATGTTCGATCATGTCATGGCGATGGACAGCCTGATCTATTACACCGAGGCCGATCTGGCGCGCGCGCTTGATGCCTTGGCGGCGCGGACCGAAAGCACGGTGATCTTTACCGTGGCGCCGCGCACGCCGCTCTTGATGGCGATGTGGCGCATGGGCAAGCTCTTTCCCCGCGCCGACCGCTCGCCCAGCATGGTGCCGCAGTCGTCGGCGCGGCTGCTGCGGGCTCTGCGTTATGCGGGCAGCACATGCAGTTTGAAACCGCTGGAGCGGGTGACATCGGGCTTTTATATCTCTCAGGGTATGGAGGTGCTGGGATGAGCACGCGCCGCCCCTCCCCCCTTATGGCGCTGACCACACGCTGGCTGCCCTTTGCCGATGCGGCAAGCGAGGGTCTGCCGCTTGGGCAACTTCTGCGCCTGTCTCTGTTTCAGGTGTCGGTGGGGATGGCGACGGTGCTGCTTTTGGGAACGCTCAACCGGGTGATGATCGTGGAGCTTTCGGTGCCGGCCCTCGTGGTTGCGACGATGATCGCGCTGCCGGTGCTGATCGCACCGTTCCGGGCGTTGATGGGATTTCGGTCCGACACACACCGCTCGGCGCTGGGGTGGAAGCGTATTCCCTATCTCTGGTTTGGGTCGCTCTGGCAGATGGGTGGACTGGCCGTCATGCCCTTTTCGTTGTTGGTACTGTCGGGCCAACAGGTTGTCGGCCCGACATGGGCGGGCGAAGTGTTGGCGGCGCTGGCCTTTCTGATGACCGGCCTTGGACTTCATATGACACAGACCGCCGGTCTGGCGCTGGCCAGTGACCGTGCCACCGATGAGACGCGGCCGCGCGTCGTCGCGCTGCTCTACGTCATGTTCCTTTTGGGGATGGCGATTTCGGCCATCGTGATCGGCTGGCTGCTTCGGGATTTTGCGCCTTTCACGCTGATCCGCGTGGTGCAGGGGGCGGCATTGGCAGGTATCCTGCTCAACCTCGTGGCGCTCTGGAAACAGGAAAAGTTGAACCCGATGAGCCGCGCCGAACGCGAGGCCCCACGCCCCGAATTCCGTGCCGCCTGGGCCGACCTGATGGCCGGGGGCACGGCGGGGCGTTTGCTGGCGGTGGTGTTCCTTGGCACCATGGCCTTCAACATGCAGGATGTGCTGCTGGAGCCCTATGGCGGTGAAGTCCTGGGGCTTTCGGTGTCATCCACGACGATGCTGACCGCCGTTTGGGCGATCGGCGCGCTCATGGGATTTGCGCTTGCGGGGCGCGCGCTCTTGCGGGGGGCCAATGCCTATCGGATGGCAGGCACCGGCCTCTTGATCGGGATTGTCGCCTTTTCCACCGTGATCTTTGCCGCGCCGATGCAGGCGCCTGCGCTGTTTTTTGCCGGGGCTGGTCTCATTGGTCTGGGCGGCGGGCTCTTTGCGGTATCCACGCTGACCGCCGCCATGGCGCTGGCTGCGGGCGGCATGGCCGGGCACGGTCTCGCACTTGGTGCTTGGGGGGCAGCGCAGGCCACGGCGGCGGGGCTCTCGATTGCCATTGGCGGCGGCGTGCGCGACGCGGTCAATCATCTGGCCCTATCCGGGCAGATGGGCGAGGCGCTGAGCACAGCAGCCACCGGTTACTCGGTGGTCTATCACGGGGAAATTGCCCTGCTTTTCATTACCCTGGCCGTTTTGGGACCGCTGGTGCGGTTCAAGCAATCCGGCAGCACAACACAATCCGGGGGCGGCCGCATCGGGCTGGCCGATTTCCCCACATGACCTGCGTTCGCTCGAAAGGAGTCTGACATGACCGAGCCGTTCTTTGGAAATTTCGATCTCGCGAGCCTCTCACTTTGGCTTTTCTATGGGTTTTTCGCACTGCTGATCTTTTACATTCAGCGCGAGAACATGCGGGAAGGCTATCCGCTGGAGGATGACGATGGCAGGCCGTCGGCCAATCAAGGGCTGTTCCCGTTGCCCGGCGACAAGACGTTTAAACTGCCGCATGGCCGGGGCGAATTGACGGTGCCATCGGGGCAGAACCCCGAGCGCACCGATCTGGCGCTGGAAAAGACCGCGGCGGGCAACGGGTTTCCGTTTGCGCCCACCGGCGATCCGATGGTTGACGGTGTTGGTCCCGCCTCTTGGGCACCGCGCCGCGATGTGCCGGAACTGGATGGCCACGGCCACCCCAAGATCGTGCCAATGGCTGCGACCGAGCATTTCGTCGTCGCCGCCGGTCGTGATCCGCGCGGATTTCCCGTGGTCGCAGGGGATGGAGAGATCGTGGGCAAGATCAGCGACATGTGGATCGACGAGCCCGAGCAACTGGTGCGCTATCTCGAGATTGATCTGGCGGGCCCGTTTGGTGACGGCAAGCGACTGGTGCCGATGACCTTTGCCCGGATCAAATCCGACCGCGTCAATATTCGCTCGATTTTTGGCAAGCATTTCGCGGGCGTGCCGCACCACGCATCGCCGCGTCAGGTAACCTTGCTCGAAGAAGACAAGATCAGCGCCTATTACGGCGGTGGGACACTCTACGCCAGTGAAGCGCGGCAAGAGCCGCTGCTGGGATAAGGACCGAAGCCATGAGCCACGACGATTTCGCCTTTGAACCCGTAAAGGGCCTGCCAGAGACACCGCCTGAAGGCGAGCGTATTCTCTGGCAAGGTCGACCCGACTGGTGGCACCTGAGCGTTGAGTCGCTCAGCCTGCCGTGGGTTGCGGGCTATTTCGTCGTGCTCGCGGTTTGGCGGTTCGTGACCCTGATGGATCAGATGCCGCTCATCGGGGCCTTTGCCGCCGCCTCGCCGCTCTTGATCATGGGCGTGGTGGTGTGCCTGATGCTGATGTTGGTCGGCTACATTCAAGCGCGCGCCACGGTTTATACGATCACCAACCGCCGCGTTGCGATGCGGATCGGGGCGGCGCTGACGGTCACGCTCAACCTGCCCTATACGCAGGTCGGGCGCGCAGATTTGAAGCTCGGGCGTGGCGGCACCGGCACTATCGCGCTGGATCTGATGGGTGAAACCCAGCTGAGCTATCTGGTCTGCTGGCCGCATGTGCGCCCTTGGGTGATGCGCCGCACCCAGCCTGCGCTGCGCTGTATTCCCGAGGCCGCCAAAGTTGCACAGATGCTTGCCGAAGCGGCAGAGACCCGCATTGCCACGCCCAAGATCATGCGCAGCGCGCCCGCGTCTGCCATGGCGGCGGAATAGACAGGAGCCGATGACATGACCGATACAAGCGCCCCACGGTATAAAGCTCCGCCAGATCGCGACCTCGTGCCGCGCATGATGATCCGCGCGATGCTGGGGCTGGTGCTGGCGGTGCTGGCGCTGGTCACCTACGCGCGCCTCACCGATGCGCCGCTGGTGGCGACCCCGCCCGACAGTGAAATCGTGCTGGAACGCCATGTCTTTCTGAGCGGCGACATGAGCGGGGCGGCGACGGTTCTGGATGCCAATGGCACCCTGATTGCCAATCTCTCGCCCGAAGAGGGTGGATTTATCGCCGGTGTCGCCCGCGTTCTTGACCGCGAGCGCGCCAAGCATGGCGTGGACCTCACCGGCCCCGTCACGATCATCGCCCGCAAGGATGGCCGCCTCTCGATCCATGACCCCTCGACCGGATGGGGTGCGGATCTGATGGGCTTTGGTCAAACCAATTCGATGGCTTTCACCAAACTTTTGACCCGCTAGGAAAGGAACACCACGATGGGACTTCTGACACGCGAGTTTGAACGCGCGCCCTGCACGGTCGAGATCAGCCACTGTTTCGACAGCCTGCACGCGCATGTGCGCTTTAACAACGGCACCACCGTCTATCCCGGCGACAGCGTCAAGGTTCATGGCCCCGAGATCATGGCCCCCTACGGCATGGTCGTGAGCGAGGACCGCGAGGCCACCATCATCCGCGCCAGCGCGCTCGAGCGCCTCTGGACACGGTGGACGGGGGATCTCGAGGTGATGGAACTTTGTGAATTCTCATTCTCCGACGAGGTGACGCTATGAATATCGCCGTCAAACATTCCGCCGACGCCACCACCGTCGAAGAGGGTCTCGCCATCCAAGAGGCGAATGCGAAATTCGACAGCAAGGCCGCCACGGACCTCGCGATGCAGAACACCCTGCTCACGCCGCGCTTTTACACCACTAATTTCGACGAGCTTGACGCGGTCGACGTGTCCTCGGTGCGCGAGGACTGGGACAAGCTGATCGACCAGATGGAGGCGGATCCCAACAGGGGCCATTTCAAGAAGAACGAAGACTGGGACCATGTCGATTGGGAGGGGATGGAGCCGAAGCTGAAGAAAGAGTTCATTGATTTTCTGGTCTCAAGCTGCACCGCCGAATTCTCTGGCTGCGTGCTCTACAAGGAAATGAAGCGGCGCGGCAATAACAAGGACATCACCCAGCTCTTTCAACTCATGGCGCGCGACGAGGCGCGGCATGCGGGCTTTATCAATGACGCGCTGCGCGAAGCGGGCGTTGCGGTGAACCTCGGGTTCCTGACGCAGCAAAAGAAATACACCTATTTCCGGCCCAAGTTCATCTATTACGCCACCTATCTCAGCGAAAAGATCGGCTATGCCCGCTATATCACGATCTTTCGGCATCTCGAGGCGCATCCCGAGCATCGGTTTCACCCGATCTTCAAATGGTTTCAGGAATGGTGCAACGACGAGTTCAGCCATGGTGAGGCCTTTGCCCTGCTAATGAAGACCGACCCCAAGCTGACCAGCGGCAAGAACGTGCTGTGGATCAAGTTTTTCCTGACGGCGGTCTACGCCACCATGTATGTGCGCGACCATCAGCGGCCTGCCTTTCACAACGCGCTCGGGGTTGATCCCGATTGGTACGCGCATGAGGTGTTCACCAAGACATCGGATATCAGCAAACAGATCTTTCCGATCACCCTTGATATCGAAAATCCACGCTGGCAAGCGGGGCTGGTGCGGCTGCAAAAGGCCAATGCCGACCTCGCGGACGCGCGGGCACAAGGCGGGTTTGGCGGACGCTTGCGGTCAATCGGCGCACAGATGCGGGCGGCGGCGGCCTTTGTCGGGCTCTACACGATCCCGGCCAAGAAACACGCGCTGCCTGCGTCGCCCCGGATGGTTCCGGCCTACTGAAGCAATGTATTTGGATAGATTTGGCAAGATGAAGGACTAAGCCGTGCAAAGCCCCTGGATCGCAGCCCTCTTGGCGCTTTTTGTCTGGTGGTTCGCCACCGGGGCGATCCTCTTGGTGGTGCGCCTGTGCGAGCGCAAAGGGGACAGGGCAGGCCGCCGCGCGGTGGTTCTGGCCCTTCCTGTGCTGGGTCTTGGCATCTGGGGCTATGAGGCCAGTTTAGGCTTGACCGGCACCGGGGCGGCCTGCGGCGCATTCCTTGCTGCACTGGCGATCTGGGGCTGGATCGAGATGAGCTTTCTCACCGGGGCGATCACCGGACCCAACACGCGCCCCTGCCCGGCGCATGTGGTCGGGTGGGAACGGTTCATCCGCGCCTGGGGCACGGTCGCCTATCACGAGATGCTGCTCACCGGCGTTCTGATCCTGCTCTGGTTCTATGCCGCCGGTGCGGTCAATACCGTCGGTTTGTGGACGTTTACGATCCTCTATTTCGCCCGCATCAGCGCCAAGCTGAACCTCTATTTCGGCGTGCCCAAGATCAATACCGAATTCCTCCCCGCGCAGCTGGCACATCTGGCCAGCCATTTCCGCGTGGCCCCGGTGGGCTGGTTCTTTCCGCTCACGATCTCGGCGCTCAGCTTTGCCGTGGCTTGCTGGCTGGAGCGGCTTTGGTCCGCGTCGACACCCGAAGCGGCTGTGGGATTTGCGCTTTTGGCGGCAATTACCGCGCTGGCTCTGCTCGAACACTGGTTAATGGTGCTGCCATTGCCGGATGCGAAACTCTGGCGCTGGATGCTGCCCGCGCCCAAACCAACATCTGAAAAATCAAGACCGGAGGGACATCATGGATTTTGATGCCATGTTCACGGCGCAGTTGGACGCGCTGAAAAAGGAAGGCAACTATCGCATTTTCGCGGAACTGGAGCGGCAATGCGGTGCTTTTCCCAAGGCCAAGAGCCATGACGCGGATGCGCCTAGAGAGGTCACGGTCTGGTGTTCCAATGACTATCTCGGCATGGGACAGCATCCCATTGTGCGACAGGCGATGAAGGACGCGATCGACGCCTGCGGCACCGGTGCTGGCGGCACGCGCAATATTTCCGGCACGGCGCATCATCATCTGGTGCTGGAGCGCGAGCTGGCCGATCTGCATGGCAAGGACGCGGCGCTTCTGTTCACCTCGGGCTATGTGTCGAACTGGGCCGCGCTCTCGACCTTGGGCGCGCGGCTACCGGATGCCGTGATCCTCTCGGATGAGTTGAACCATGCCAGCATGATCGAGGGCATCCGTCACAGCCGCGCCAAAAAGGTGATCTGGCGGCATAATGACCCCGAGGATCTGGACCGCAAGCTGGCCGCCCTGCCCGCCAATGCGCCCAAGATCGTGGCATTCGAGAGCGTCTATTCGATGGATGGCGACATCAGCCCCATGGCGGAAATCGTTGAAGTTGCAGAGAAACATGGCGCGATGACCTATCTCGACGAGGTGCATGCCGTGGGTCTCTACGGCCCGCGCGGCGGCGGTGTGTCAGAGGAACGAGGTCTTGCGCATCGGATCACGCTGATCGAGGGAACGCTGGGCAAGGCCTATGGCTGCATGGGCGGCTATGTCACCGGCTCGGCGGCGATGTGCGATTTCATCCGGTCCTTTGCGAGTGGATTTATCTTTACCACGGCCCTGCCCCCTGCTGTGGCGGCGGCGGCGACGGCGAGTATTCGGCATCTCAAGGTGTCGCAGGACGAACGGCAGGCGCAGCGGGCGCAGGTGGCGCGGCTGCGGTCGCTGCTGGACCGGGTGGGGATTCCGCATCTGGACAATGACAGCCATATCATCCCGGTGATGATCAAGGACCCGGTCAAATGCCGGATGCTGGCCGATATCCTGATGCGCGATTACGGGATCTATGTGCAGCCGATCAACTATCCCACCGTTCCTAAAGGCACGGAAAGGTTACGTTTTACCCCCGGACCGCTGCATTCTGATGCCGATATAGATCATCTGGTCCGGGCGCTGACCGTGCTGTGGAAGCAATGCGCCCTGGCGCATGCGGTGGCCTGACAACGCCACCTCACACAGGCTGCGCACGCGGGCTGACAAGCGCGTGATCCGAGCCCTACACTGATTGACTCAGCCTGTCTGGCACCCACCTATTGGGGGGCGCGCAGAGGCGAGAGGGATACACAGTGTACAATCTGTACGCGATTTTTGTACTCGGTTTTGTCGGTCTCGCAGGACCGGCCCTCGCCGGGGATGTGGCGCGGGGCAAGGCGCTATTCAAGGACTGCCGTGCCTGTCATTCGATCATCGACGAGACCGAAACGCCGGTGGTGCGGGGTGGGCGAACCGGTCCCAACCTCTATGGTGTGATCGGGCGGCATGCGGGCAGCGTGCCGGGATTCCACTACTCGACCTCGATGATCGCGGCGGGCAAGTCCGGCCTGCGCTGGAATGAGGAAGATTTCGTGGTCTACGTGCGTGACGCCACGGCCTATCTGCGCAATTACCTCGACGAACCGAGCGCTCGCGGCAAGATGGCCTATCAATTACGAGACGTGCAAAAGGCGCGCGATGTCTGGGCCTATCTCCAGACCGTGACACGCCCTTGAAGCCATATTCTGTCAGAGCACCTGACGCAGCGGCACGACCTCTGCACGACCTGCCAGAGCGGCCCGGATCATATCGGCAATGCCGGTGGCCGACAGTCCGGCATCAGCATACATATCCTCGGGGTTGGCCTGATCAATGAACCGGTCGGGCAGGCAGAGGGTGCGGAGGATGAGACCCTTGTCAAAGGCGCCGCGCCGGGCCAATTCGTGCATCACCATGCTGCCAAAGCCGCCCATCGCCCCCTGCTCTACGGTGATGAGCGCGCGGTGGTGGCTGACGAGCTGCATCAAGAGATCAGTGTCGAGCGGCTTGGCAAAGCGGGCATCGGCCACGGTCACGGAAATTCCGTCATCGGCGACCATGTCGGCCGCGACCTGACATTCAAAGAGATGCGCGCCAAAGCTGAGGATCGCCACATCTGTGCCCTCCTCGATGATGCGGCCCTTGCCGATGGCAAGGGGTTTGCCGCGTTCCGGCAGGGCCACGCCGGTGCCGGAGCCGCGCGGGTAGCGGAATGCGATGGGGCCGGCATCATGGGCGGCTGCCGTGGCAACCATATGCACAAGCTCGGCCTCGTCTGCGGCGGCCATCAGGGTCATGCCGGGCAGATTTCCGAGGTAGCCGATATCGAACGCCCCCGCGTGGGTCGCGCCATCGGCCCCGACCAACCCGGCGCGGTCGATGGCAAAGCGGACGGGGAGCCCCTGAAGGGCCACGTCATGCACCACCTGATCATAGGCGCGTTGCAGGAAAGTCGAGTAAATCGCGCAAAAGGGTTTGAGACCCGAGGCCGCCATGCCGGCGGCAAAGGTCACGGCGTGCTGTTCGGCAATGCCCACGTCGAACACCCGCGCCGGAAACCGCTCGGCCATCTTGGTGAGGCCCGTGCCATCGGGCATCGCGGCGGTCACGGCCACGATGCGATCATCGCGCGCCGCCTCATCCGTCAGAGCCTGCCCGAAGACGCCCGTATAAGAGGGTGCGCCGGGTTTTGATTTGGCCTGTGCGCCGGTGGCTGGGTCGAATTTCGACACGCCGTGCCCGCGGTCAGCGGCCCCTTCGGCCGGGGCATAGCCCTTGCCCTTGACGGTGCAGCAGTGAATGAGGACCGGCCCGGTCGCCCGCGTGCGCGCGGCGCGCAGGACCGACAGAAGCTGCCCCATGTCATGCCCGTCGATGGGGCCGACATATTGAAAGCCGAGTTCCTCGAACAGAGTGCCGGAGCCGGTCAGCCCCGTCACCAATTGGCGCGCGCGCTTGGCGCTCTCGCGCAGGGGTGCGGGCAAGGCGGCCTCGAACCCTTCGGCGAGCGAGGCCATGCGCGCCAAAGGCTCGCTGGCATACATGCGGCTGAGATAAGAGGACATGGCCCCCACCGGCGGCGCGATGCTCATTTCATTGTCGTTGAGAATGACGAAGAGGCGGCGGCCCTCGGCCCCCGCATTATTCAGCGCCTCATAGGCCATGCCCGCGCTGATCGAGCCGTCACCGATCACCGCGATGGCATCGCCTGTGGCCTGTCCCATGTCGCGAGCCACGGCAAATCCCAATGCGGCACTGATCGAGGTCGAGGAATGGGCCGCCCCAAAGGGATCGTAGATGGATTCCGAGCGTTTGGTGAATCCCGAGAGCCCATCCTTTTGCCGCAGGGTGCGGATACGGTCGCGCCGCCCGGTCAGGATCTTGTGCGGGTAGCATTGATGGCCCACGTCCCAGACGAGTTTGTCTATCGGCGTGTTGAAGACCGCATGAATGGCTACCGCCAATTCGACCACGCCAAGCGACGACCCGAGATGCCCGCCGGTTTCCGAGACAGCGGAAATCACCTCGGCGCGCAGTTCATCCGCAAGCAGGGCCAGTTTCTCATCGGGCATCTGTCGCAGATCCGATGGTCCGGCAACGCGGTCCAGAAGCGGTGTGTTGGGTCTGTCTTGGGTCATGGCGGCCTCCTCCCCGGTGGCGCTGATGCCACCCGCGCGAGGGGCGGCAAGGGGCAGCGGGGGCGCATCAAGCGCCCCCGTGCATCATCAGTTGCTGTAATCCGGCTCGCCGCTGGTGGTGGCGAGTTCCGGCCAGTTGCCGATCACATTGGTGCCTTGCAGGGGCTGCTGATAGCCCTTGTGGCAGGTCTTGCAGGCGGCCTTGGGCGCGTCTGCATAGACCGGGCCCAGGCGCTCTTCGGGCAAGAGACCTTCGAGCGGCACGAGATAGGTATTGTTCAACTCCAACACCATCTCGATGCCCAAAATCTCTGTGCCCCATTGCGGCGTCACCTGAGACCCGTCGTAAAAGGCGCGGCTGTTGTGGCAAAAGACACAGTTCACCCCGAGCGAGTTGCTGACATAGTTCATCAGCGCAAAGGTCCGCTCTGCCTGTTGGATGCCGGGATAGTCATCCGTGCCCGGAACACCGGCCACGCGCGATTCCAAGTCATGCACCTTGATGCTCTCGCCATCGAGCAGGTATTTCTCGAGCGCATCCGAGGGCAGCGAGGTATATTGCGACTGCACCGTCACCCGGTTCTGATTGGCCGACCAGCCCTCGGCGCTCTCGTTCACCGGGTTGATCTTGAACCAGACATCGGACGGCACCGGCTGACCACGATGACAGGTGTAACAGGTCACACCCACCTCCTTGTTGGCATTGACGTGGCCTGACCATTCCTCGTTGAGGTTTTGGGTCATGCCGATCATCACATGGCCAACAGCCGTCTGGTAATTGGCGGAATCCTCGAAGAGATCGGGAATCCCGGTCCAGACGCGCATCGCCGCAAGCAGGCGGTCATAGTTCTCGACCGTCAAATCTTCGAGTCCCGGCGGCACGTTTTCACGCGCCTCGCCCGCTGTCTGCTCACCGCCCTGCGGCACCACCGGGGCCGACGTCGAGGCAAGGAAACTCTCGATCGAGGGATCGGGCTTGGCCAGATCCAGCTTGAACTCGGGCACCGACATGCCGGTGCCGCGCGGGCCGGTCTGGAGGCTCTCGGTGGCATAGGGCTGGCCCCATGTCACCAGGAGGGCTGCCACAAAGACCGCGCCGCCCACGGTTCCGATGGCAAACGCCGGACCTAAGATATTGGTCGGATTGTCACGGTTCCATTTGTCAAACCATTTGGGAAACATGGCTTACTCTCCTTGTCCGATGAAGGCTTCGTAAGAGCCGTAAGCGTCGTAGCCGTAAGATCCGTCATAGAGGGGCGCAAAGTTGTGTTCCTGTGCCCAGATGAACCAGTTGTCCACGACCGTGCCGGTCAGAAGGATGCCGATACCACCCGTGATCGGGGTGAGAACCGCAAACCACCAAGCCCAGCGGTGAATCCCCTCCATCGTCGCGTTGAACCCCATGGTCCAGCGCCAGAAGAGGGCGGCGCGCTCTGATGCCGTGCCACGGTCAACGATCTGCTCCAACTCCCGGTCTCCGCCGAAACGGCTGACCGCGAGAATGGTGGCACCGTGCATCGCAAAGAGCAGGACCGAGCCATAGAGGAAGACAATCGAGAGGCAGTGGAACGGGTTGTAATAGAGGTTGCCGTAGCGGATCGAGAACGCGGTGGTCCAGTCAAGGTGCGGGAAGATGCCGTAGGGCACCGCCTCGGACCACGATCCCATCAGGATCGGCCGGAAGAGGCCCAACACCAGAAAGAGCCAGATCGCAGAGGCAAAGGCCCAGGCGACATGCTTGCCCATCTTGTGGCTTGCGGCCAGTTGATAGGTGCGCAGCCACCAGGCGCAGACAGCTACCAGCAGAAAGAACGAGCTGATGATATACCAGCCACCATCATTGAGTGGGGGCATCGAGAGGCCATGCTCGGGCCCCGGCGGCTCCAGTGCCAGCCAGAAGAGTTGCCGCAGGAATTCCGGCAGCGACCAGCCGACCTGCGCCAGCATGTTGAGGCCCACGATAAAGAACCACATGAAGCCGCTGATGAGGCTGATCACACCGAGCATGCCGAGGTTGATCGGCCCGATCTGCGCGTTGCCCAGCCAGCCGATGAGGGTCGAGAAAAACGGCTTGCCCGCGCGCTCTTCCATCATCCGGCCATTGTCGTCCATGCCCCATTCAGGTTGGCCCTGAACCTGCACTTGGGTGAATATATTCTGATACTCAATCATGGTCACATCCCCACTTGGCTAGGCCAGATCGGCAGGTCGAGCCACCAATTCCACCATTCGGGCCAACCCTTGGTCCAGACCGGGCCGGAGATGATGATACAGACAGCCGAGAAAAAGACCGCATTGATCGCCAGAAGAAAGCCGACACGGTGAATGCCCAATGTGCCGACAGAGTAGCCAATGAAGTCGCGAAAGAAGGTATCCTCGTGATCGGGCGTTTTCATCTCTTCGCCCTTCTCGGGATTGGCCGCCGACAGGATCAACCCGCCATGCAGCGCCAGTGCAAAGGTGGTGGTGAAGAACAGTGTCACCGCCAGCATATGCGCCGGGTTATAGTGGAAGTGCAGATAGGCATATCCGGTGTTCGAGACCCAATCGAGGTGACTGAAGATCCCGTAGGGAAATCCGTGCCCCCAGGCCCCCATCAGAAGCGGGCGAAAGATCACCAGCGTCATATAGGCCAGGATCGCGAAGCTGAAGGCGAAGGGCACATGATAGCCCATCCCCAGCTTGCGACAGATTTCCACTTCGCGCAGCGCCCAGCTGATAAAGGCACCGGTGGCGCAGAAGGTGATGATTTGCCACAATCCCCCCTCCATCAGCGGTGCCAGACCCAAACCGTAGCTGAGGTCAGGCGGCGCGATATTGATGAGCCATGGGTTGAACGTCCCTTGTTGCGACGCCCCCCAGAAAATCAGGATCGTGCCCAAAGCGGCGAAAAATGCTGTCGTGACCCCGAAGAAACCGACATAGAAGGGCCCGACCCAAAAATCGAACAGATCGCCGCCTACCAGCGTTCCTCCGCGGACACGGTACTTTCTTTCAAAACTGAGCAAAGCCATCTCGTGGTCCCCGCGTTGTGCGGCTGTGCGGATGACCCGACCAGCCGTTTCGTTACGTTAGGTAGCCGCGGGCGAAGGCCTGCCCCGCCCGCAGCGATCATTTTGAGAGTGACGTCACTGCCCGTACTTTGCTGCGGCGATTTCAAACCAGTTGAAACCGTCGGTGCTCAGAAGCACGAGATGGATCATCGCTGCCAAAAGAAACAGGAACGCGCCCTGCGCCACGAATACGCGGCGGGGGTCGAAGATGAGCCAGATCTTGTAGAACTTTGCCATGTCTTAACCCCTTTCCTAGAACCACGGGAACCAAATGAAGGTTGCAATATGTGCAACCACTGCAATCGCCGTGAACAGCCATAGGCCGCTCATGTAGACGGAATGCAGCTCTTGGGCCTGCTCGTCTGTGAGACCTGTGAACGACAGGTCAGATTTATCAGCCATGAACTTTCCTCCGGAACGTTATGCTGACGTCGCGTGCCCCGCGACCGGGTCCTTCGAGGCCTGCATGGCCCCGCAGGTTTCTGTCCGCCCCATCATGGGACAGGCAGTCCTTGATCCCGGTCCTTGTCAGGCCGAGAATATCAATGGCGTTGTGCGGTCCGCCTCGGCCCAAGCGCGGGCCAAGGGGCCGCGCAGGTCGAGGGTGCGGTACTGAACCGCCTCGCGCATCCAACGAACCGTTGCGAAGGGCAGAGCCAACGCAAAGATCATTGCGAAATAGAGCTGAAATTCCAGACCCCTGCGGCGTGCCTGCCGGCTGCGCACACGGGGCGGGTTTGATGTCATGTCAGTCATCGTCTCAGTCCTCCTCTCGAACTGGGGCCCCGGCCATACGGGGTGAAATCGCTTGAACGGTTTGCAGCACGACACGTTCGTCGCCCTGCCGCAGCGCGGCCTCTTCGGCGGCGTCGCGCAATGTCTTGGCTGCGGAAATACGGGTGAGCACCGGATGGGAGGCGACGATCCGCTCCAATTCGCGGGCGGCGTCCGAATCCCATGGGAAATCCCGGCGCAGGGGCGTGGGCGTCGCCTGGACCGCGTCCATTTCCGTGCCCAAGGGCAGGATGTGAAAGAGCGCATCAAAGAGGCTGTTGCACACTTCCTGAACCAGCCATGTGGCCCCCGCATAGCCCATCACCGGAGTGCCGGTGGCGCGCCGGATGGCAGCGCCCGGAAAGCTCATTGGGATGAAAGACGGCTGCGGGCCAAACCCGGCCTTCATCTCAGCCAGATACATCTTCTCGTTGATCGACCCCATCAGGATAAGGGGTCGTTTGGTGTGCACAAGGCTGCGCACCTCCTCGTTGTTGGTCTTTTTCCCGGCTGTCCGGGCCACCGCAAAGGCGCAGGGCAGGCCCATGTCAGTTTCGAGGAAATTGCGCACCCCGCGCGCGTAGGTTTCATTGGCCACAATGCCAAAGTTCGCCGTGGCAAAGAAATCCTGCGTCACCGAGCGCCAGAGATCCCAGACGGGTTTCAGCGTCGAGTGCTTTTCGCGCGCGATGAAGGGTTCCGGGTCAAGTCCGAGCATCTCGCCCAGTGTCCGCAGGAACAGCGTGGTCGATTCGACCCCGATGGGGGCCTGAAGATAGGGCTTGCCCAGAACCTCGGCCAGACCGCGGCCAAACTCTCGGTACATGACGATATTGACGTCGGCGTTGACCAGATTGCGCATCTCGGCCAGATGGGCACCAAGCGGCATCACCATATTGACCTCTGCCCCGATCCCTTCGACCAGACGCCGGATTTCGTGCAGGTCCGAGGGCATGTTGAAGGTGCCATACATCGGCCCAAGGATATTGACGCGCGGGGCGCTGCCCTCTTCGCGCTTTTTCTCGGGGGGCATGCGCCCCTTGGTCATGCCGAATTCGCTGAAGATCCAGGTCATTGCGCGATCCGCCGACTGCCATTGATCCTCATCAATGGTGCGCGGCAGGAAGCGTTGAATATTGGTGCCTTGCGGCGTCACACCGCCGCCGATCATCTCGGCAATGGAGCCGGTGACAACGACGGCTGGCAGGGCGGGATCAAGCGTGCCCCAGGCGCGTTTCATCGCCTCTTCTGTGCCTGATCCCATTTCGCTCTCGCCCAGACCCGTGACGACGATGGGCAATTCATGCGGCGGCAGCGCGTCGGTGTAATGCAGGACCGATGTGACAGGCAGGTTTTCACAGCCCACGGGGCCGTCGATCACCACCTGCAAGCCCTTGACGGCGCAGAAGGCATAGACCGCCCCCCAATATCCGCCTGCGCGATCATGATCCTGAATGAGCATCAGATCATCTCCTGCGCGGCCGCCGCGCGGGCCTGCTTGTCGAGTTTCTTCTGATGCTGCGCGCGGAAATCGGGGCGCAGGTTCGGAGCGCCCTCCCAGATACCGGCGGTATCGCCGTCGCCCACACCGGCAAAGAAGGCGCGCATGTGATCCATCCGGGCCTTGTTGCCCATGGCGGCATTGACCACCTCGGCCAAGCTGCCCGCACCGGCCGGACCCATGAGGGGACGAGCGGAGATGAGATTGGTGAAATAGAGCGCCGGGATGCCCTTTTCCTTGGCCTTTTGCACGACGGGCGTCGTGCCGATGGCAAGATCGGGCTTGATCGCTTCCATCGCGGCGCAATCATCCTCGAGCGAGGCGCGGAACTTGACCTTGACGCCCTTGGCGGCCAGCCAGTCTGCATCCGCCGCCGACCAAGGGGTTTTCGGGCAGGCGGTGCCGACATAGGGCACATTGGCCCCGCTTTCGATCAAGAGACGCGCCACCAGCAATTCGCTGCCCTCATAGCCCGAGAGCGTGATCGTGCCGGTGATGGGCGCATTGGCGAGCGCGCCTTGGATGGCGGGCAGGAAGGCGTTTTGCGCCGCTGCAACCTTATCCGACGCGAGGCCAAAGGCGTCGCCAATACCCGCCAGCCATGCGGCGGTGCCGTCATGACCCACCGGCGCAGAGCCCACGATGGGGCGGCCTGCGGCCTCGAATTCGCGGATCGCGGCGGTGTAGAACGGATGGATCGCCGCCACCGCGCCACAGTCAAGCGCGGCATAGAGTTCGCGCCACTCACGGGCAGGCACCACCGGCCCGGCAGCCAGCCCCAAGGGGGCCAACATCGCGCCGATCATCATCGGGTCCGCCGGGAACATCTCGCCCAGCAGGGTCACAGTCGGGCGGTCGGATTTGCCGCCCTGAGGGGCCGCAACCGGGCCTGCCATCACTTCTTTGCGGGCGTAATTCAGCATCGCACCGGCCAACACATCCTTGGCCTCGGCATGGGTGGGGATACCAAAGCCCGGCACGTCGATGCCCACGATCCGCACGCCGTTGATTTCGCTGGGGAGCAGACGCAGCGGCACGCCGCTCGCAGTCGGAACACAGAGGTTGGTCACGACAATGGCGTCGAACCGATCCGGGTCGGCCATTTCATGCACGCTCTCGCGGATATCCTCGAAGAGCTTGCCGGTGACGAGCGTTTCGGAATTGAACGGAACGTAACCCACCGAGCGGCGCGCCCCGTAGAAATGCGACACGAAGGTCAGGCCATAGACGCAGCAGGCGGACCCGCTCAGCACGGTCGCCACGCGCTTCATGCGCAGGCCGACGCGGAGCGAGCCAAAGGCCGGGCACATGCTCTGGGGTTGGTCATGCGGTCCCTTGGGATAGTCGCGGGCATATCGGTCGAGCAATTCGGATTGCCCCGCCATGCGCGCGGCCTTGTCCATCTCTGCACCGGAATGGCAGCCCCCTGCCCCGTCCGACACCTCGGGCGAAGACTCTACGGCGGTGCCGGAGATCACATGGGCCTCGGCAGCCCCGTCATATGTGACTTCATCGCTCATGACGCCCGCCTTTGGGGGGATGCTTGCTCATCCCGGTCTGCGGTCGTAGAGGACGCGGCAATATCGGCCAAAAGGCGGCGCAGTTGCTCGGGGCGGGCGTGCGCCAACAGGCGCTGCACCTCGGTCAATGTCTCGCGGCGGGGGTGATCAGGCGTCGTCATAGACCACCTCCAGCGATGCTTTGGGCGCTGCGTATTTGCCGCGCATGTCCTCGTCTGTTGCAGGCACCAGAACGTAATCTCCGCCTGTGTCCTTGCTGTCGAAGAGCGCCAGAAGCCCATCCTGATCGAGCGGATTGGGGCGCACCGGCGGGGCGACCGAGACCGCCTGAGCCAGTTCGGCAAAGAGACTGCCCCATTGGCTCTCTGCTGTGCCAACGATCTGATAATTGGCGGATTTCTTGCGCAGGTCGTCATCCTGCGGGATCGCGGCCAGCACTGGGATATTGACGGATTTGGCAAAGGCCTGCGCCTCGCCGGAATGGTCATCCTTGTTGATCACCAGACCCGCGACACCGACATTGCCGCCCAGCTTGCGGAAATACTCGACCGCAGAGCAGACGTTGTTGGCGACATAGAGCGATTGCAAGTCGTTCGAGGCGACAAGAATGACCTTTTGCGCCATGTCCCGCGCGATGGGCAGGCCAAAGCCGCCGCAGACCACATCGCCCAGAAAGTCCAGAAGGACGTAATCGAAATCCCAATCGTGAAAGCCGAGTTTCTCCAGCAGCTCAAAGCCGTGGATGATCCCGCGCCCGCCACAGCCCCGGCCCACTTCTGGCCCGCCCAGCTCCATCGCAAAGACGCCGCCGCGTTTGAAACAGACATCGCCGATCTTGACCGGCTCACCAGCCAGGTTCTTCTTGGCTGAGGTTTCGATGATCGTGGGACAGGCCTTGCCGCCAAACAGCAGGCTGGTGGTGTCGGATTTTGGATCGCAGCCGATCAGCAGCACGCGCTTGCCCATTTCGGCCATCATATGGCTGAGGTTGGCGAGCGTGAAACTCTTGCCGATGCCACCCTTGCCGTAGATCGCAATGATCTGCGTCTTGGACTTCGGCTCGGCTGTGATGATGTCCGCCAGGTCTTCATGCGCTTCATCACGCAGCCGTTGGTCGAACTCTTTTAGGTTCGGCACGTCGTCTTTCATGCTGCGTCCTTCCAGTTGAGTATCATTTTGAGGCAATCTGGATCGCTGAAGGCGGTCCGATAAGCCTGCGTTGCGTCGCGAGATGTGGCCTGATGCGTGATCAGCCCAGCGAGGCTAAGCACACCCGATTCAACCAAAGCGCGGGTGGCGGTCAGGTCGTCATGCGCCCATTCGGCGGCAACGCGCAGGCGCGCCTCTTTCATGAAGGCCATCGGAAAGGCAAAGCTGAGCGCCTGCGGATAAAACCCCGCGAGCACCACCTCGCCGCCCTTGGCCAGACGGCCAATCAGGGTATTGAGGATCGTGGGATCGCCAGAGGCGTCGTAAATGGCGCGGTAATCGCGGCGCGTGTCCGTATCGGGATGGATCACCGGATAGCCCTGCTCGCCCTTGCAACGGTCCGCTTGGGTTTCCCAGACCGTGGGCGCAGGCGCACCGGCGGCAATCGTCAACCGTGCGAGCAAACGGCCCAGAACGCCGTGACCGACGATGAGATCCGGCACTGCCTTATCGAGCCCCGCCATCGCATGCCGCGCTGTTGCTGCGAGCGCCAGAAGCGCGCCCTCGGCCCCGAAACCCGCATCGATTCGACAAACCCGCGAGGCCTTGGTCACGAGGCGCGCAGAGGCGCCACCAAAGAGACCGAACGCCCCTTCAAAACAATCGGCACCGGGCACGAACACATGATCGCCGGGTTTGTAGCCTGTGCCGGGGGCCGCCTCGACCACTTCGCCTGCGGCCTCGTAGCCGGGCACCAGCGGATAGCCCATGCCGGGAAACGGCGGCATCTGGCCGGACCAAAAGAGTTTTTCGGTGCCGGTGGAAATGCCTGAATGGGTGACATCGACCACCAGATCGCCCGCGCCCGGCGCCTTGAGCATCAGGGTGTCAACCGAGAGGTCTTCGGGACCTCTGAGATGGACGGCGCGGGTTTCGATGGTAGCCTCCTATCCGTTGCCTGACACTGTCAGATTTTGGATTCCTCTTCCTTGTAAGTGTAACCGGACAGGCCAATGTGTCAATCTTTCTTTACATGTATATTCACATTTCCGTCAGGCTGACTTGACACACGACACGGCGCTGGCAACGAAAGGGCGCAGGCTGCGCGGTGTGTGGATCTGGTCAAATCCAGCGGCCCGGCAAAGCGCGGCGATGCGCGCGGCCGAGCGTGCGCGTCCGGTGCCCATCGCCATGGTATAAAAGGCAAAATACACGTCACCCGCACGCTCTGGCCGTGCGCCACCGGCCATTGGTTCAGCCACAATCAGCCGTCCGCCGGGGGGCAAGGCGGCATGGATCTTGGCCAAGAGCGCCGTCACGGTCGCGTCGTCGTGATCGTAAAGCACCCGAATGAGTGAGATTGTATCCGCGCCCATGGGCAGGGACTCTGTGCGAAACGAGCCGGGAACGAGTGTCAACCGCGCGCTCAACCCAGCCTGTGCCAAACGGGCGCGCGCGGAGGGGATCACCTCGGGGAGATCGAAGAGCGTGAGGCTCAGCCTGGGGTAACGCGCGGCGACCGCGCCCAGAAACGCGCCGCTGCCGCCGCCGATATCCAGCAGGTGACGCGTGTCCTTGAACGGGATCATCCGCAGCACATCCTGCGCCACAAGTCCCTGAGATTGCGCCATGAGGTCCGAATAGCGATGGGCGACCTCCGGCTCCATCTCTGCGGCCGCGCCAAAGACATAGGGCCAGAAACGGGCCAATTCCGTCTCGCCCTGCCCGCGCAAGAGGGCGACGGGATCTGCCATGTCAGCGTAGAAGGCGTGATGATGGCGAATCATCGCTTCAAGCCCCGGCACCCCGAGAATGGCCGCACCTTTGCGGGCCAGAGCATAGCGCCCGTCACGGCGACGTGTGAGGAGATGAAGAGCCGCGCCCGCCTGGAGCAGAATCGTCATGCGATCTTCGGGCACACCCGTGCGTCGCGCCAGACCGGCGGGGCCCTGCGGTCCATCGGCGAGACGATGCAAAAGCTCCAGCTCGACCAGCGCCGATAGCACCTGCGACTGCACAAACCCTTGGACGATATCGAAAATCTCGGCCCCGTCGCGCCGCGCAATGCCGCGTGTCAGGGGAAAGCCGCTGGCCCAATGCTGAAAGCGTGGATTTGAGATCAGGCGCGTGAGCCAGCCGCCACGCCTCTGCGGGCGACGCTCTGTCAGGTCGCCTGCCACGGTCATGCGGTCAGGCCCGCATGCGCGCGGGCAGAACAGAAATGATCCGCTCGGCCTGCATCTGCACCATCTTGGCCAGACGCGCCTCGCCGGGGCAGGACGGGATCGAGGAAATCGCCCCCGCCAGAATATCCTTGAGCCGCGTTACGGCCCCGGGCACGCCGAGTTCGGCCACCGCATTGGGACGCCCGTGCAGATCGTCCTGCCCCACCGGCTTGCCCAAGGTCTCGGCATCCAAGAGTGCATCGCGCAAGTCGTCGGCCACCTGAAACGCGGCACCGATGCGCGCGCCAAGCTCATACCACGGTTCGGGCTCATGCCCCGCCGCGATGGCCCCCATCTGGGTCGCGGCGATAAAGAGCGCACCGGTTTTGGAGCGGTGATAGGCCTCGAGATCGACCTTTGGTTCGCTCTCCCAGCCCTGACCAGCACAGATGCCATTGGGCATGCCGCTGCGTCGGGCAAGGGCAAGGATCAACGCCGTGGCGCGGCCGGCATCGTGATGGGCCACGCGGGCGAGAATTTCAAAGGACATGATGATCAGCGCATCGCCGGTCAGCACGGCCAGCGGTTCGGAATAGGCGCGATGCACCGAAGCCTTGCCACGTCGCAGATCGGCATCGTCGAAACAGGGCAGATCATCATGCACAAGGCTTGCGCAATGCATGATCTCCAGTGCTGCGGCGGCGGCATCGCTGAGGTCGGGCCGGTCATCGCCACAGGCCATTGCCACAGACATGAGAATCGTCGGGCGGATGCGCGCGCCACCGGGGCTTGTCGCGTAATCAAGGGCGTCAGCCAGCCGTGCCGGGGTCTGCCCCGCCTGCCCTCGCGCAATCGCCTGCGCAATGGCCGCCTCAATGCGGGTCTCGATGGGCATGGCCACTCCTTTTTGCTGATTGTATCACAAATCTGACACATCATGTGTAAATCATACTGGACACATTGCGCGCATGAGTCAACAATCGCGTTATGAAGTCAGACACCCCTCTTTCAGACGCGCGCACCCGAGTCGTAGTCGTCGGTGCCGGGATCGCGGGGCTGGCTGCTGCTGTGCGGTTGGCGCATGCCGGCCTGCCGGTCACGGTGCTGGAACGCCACGCCGGTCCGGGCGGCAAGATGCGCGCCCTGCCCTCGGCGGCCGGGCCGGTCGATGCGGGGCCAACTGTTTTGACCCTGCGCGGCGTCTTTGACGCGCTCTTTGCCAGTATCGGCGAGCGCCTTGAGGATCACCTTGACCTTGTTCCGCAAGAGATCCTTGCGCGGCATTTCTGGCCGGATGGCAGCATGCTTGACCTCTTTGCCGATGAGACGCGAAGTTGCGCAGCAATCCATGCCTTTGCCGGAGCGCGGGCCGCGCGGCAGTTTACCGAATTCTCCAAGCGCGCCCGCCGCCTATTCACGGCCTTTGACGGGCCGATGATGCAGGCGGCCGCGCCCTCTCCGCTTGCCCTGAGCGCCGTTGTTGCGCGACAACCGACGCTGATCCGCGCCATGGCGCCGCTCTCCACTCTGGCGCAGAGCCTTGCGCGGCACTTTGACGACCCACGTCTGGCACAGCTCTTTGGGCGCTATGCGACCTATGTCGGCGGGTCGCCCTATCACTCCCCAGCCCTTCTGGCATTGATCTGGCAAGCCGAGGCGGCGGGGGTCTGGGTGGTGCGGGGCGGCATGCACCGGCTGGCGCAAAGTCTGATGGATTTGGCGCGCGCGCGCGGGGCCGAGTTCCGCTTTCAGGCGCATGTGGCGCGGATTGATACGCACGCGGGGGGCGCGACCGGCGTCACCCTTGCCGATGGCACGCATATTCCTGCGGCGCATGTGGTGTTCAACGGCGATCCGCGCGCTTTGGCCTCGGGGGCGCTTGGGCCCGACCTGTCTCATATTGCCCCGCAAACACTCAGGACCGCGCGCAGCCTCTCGGCTCAGGTCTGGGCCTTTGCCGCCACGCCCTCGGGCGTTGATCTGGCGCATCACAATGTGTTCTTTGCCGCCGATCCTAGGTCCGAATTTGACGACCTGCGCACCGGGCGCTGCCCGCGTGATCCCACGGTCTATATCTGTGCGCAGGATCGTGGACTGCTCGAGCCGCCCCCAACGCGGGAGCGGTTCGAGATCATTCTGAATGCTCCGCCGCTCGACGGCCTCACCCAAGCAGCCGAGGATTTTGCCTCATGTCACACCCGAACCTTTCAGACCCTCGCGGGTTTTGGTCTGCGCCTCAATCCCTTGCCGGGCGAGGGGGCGCTGACGACGCCGGCGCGGTTCGACCGGATGTTCCCAGCCTCGCTCGGATCGCTCTACGGGCAGAGCCCGCAGGGGATGATGGCGGCCTTTCAGCGCCCGGTGGCGCGGACGCAGGTGACGGGCCTCTATCTGGTGGGGGGTGGGGCGCATCCGGGGGCGGGCGTGCCCATGGCCACGCTCTCCGCCCGGCACGCGGCCGAGGCGATATTGAGCGACCGAATTTCAACCTCGACGTCCCCAGCAATGGCTACGCCTGGTGGTATATCGACGGCCTGAGCGACGATGGCCGCCGTGCGGTCAGCGTCATTGCCTTCATCGGATCGGTATTCTCGCCATGGTATGCGTGGTCAGGCCGCAAGAACCCGGCCAACCATGTCTGCTTCAACGTGGCCACCTATGGGCAAGGGGGGCGGTTCACGATGACCGACCGAGGCACGTCTGCTTTGCGCCAGACAGAGGATTGCCTGACGGTGGGGCCATCCTCGATGCGTTGGCAGGACGGGCAGTTGATCATTGAGATCAACGAGATTTCATCGCCGCCCGTCATCAGCCGCGTGCGCGGACGTATTACCGTGACGCCGACGGCGTTGACGGGGGTAGAGTTACCGCTGACCCCCGAAGGTACACATATCTGGCGGCCCTTTGGCCCCACCTCGACCATCGAGGTCGATCTCGACGCGCCCGGATGGCAGTGGCAGGGGCACGGCTATTTCGACGCCAACTTTGGCACGCGCGCGCTGGAACAGGATTTTCGCTATTGGACCTGGGGGCGGTATCCGGCGCGGGGTGGATCGACCTGTTTCTACGATGCGGTTCGGATGGATGGATCAGAACTGGCGATGGCGGTGCATTTTGATGCAGCAGGCAACGCGGAAACCATTGCTCTGCCACCCAAGGTGGCGATGCGCCGGAGTCTCTGGATGGTGGCGCGCGACACCCGTGCCGACGCTGGCTATCAGCCCAAGCAGGTCAAGCCGATGCTTGATGCACCGTTCTACAGCCGCTCAGCGGTGCGCACGCAGTTGGACGGTGAGGAAACCGTGGGGGTGCATGAAGCCTTGGACCTGACGCGGTTTCGTGCCGGTGTGCTCAAGCCGATGCTCGCCGTGCGCGTGCCGCGCCGATCACGGTGGCGGTTTGAGTAGAGACGGGAAACTGAGCCAAGATGACATTCCTCGAGGTCAGAAGGGCCGCGTGGTTAAACCGCAATCAAGGTCCGCTCAAGACCAATCGCCGCCGCCTAGCGCACCGCATCCGGGTTGAGCCGCAGCACCGAGAGGTTGAGCAGCCCCGCCACGCTGACCCATATGAGATAGGGCACAAAGAGCAGCCCCGCGATCCAATCTACGGACCAGAGCGCCACCAGCGTTATCGCCACCGAGACCCAAAGCGCGCAGAGCACGATCAGCCCCAACCGCATCCGCCGCAGGCCAAAGAAGACCGGCGTCCACAGCCCGTTCAGGGCGATTTGCAAGGACCAGAGCGCCATCGCAATCCCGTTGCCGGGGCTGACCGCCACGCGTGCGCCCGCCGCCGCCATGCAGACATAGAGGGTGGTCCACGCCACGGGAAAGAGCCAGTTGGGCGGCGTCCACCACGGCTTTTTCAGGCGCGCATACCAGTCACCCGGCGGAAACAACCCGCCGGTCGAACCTGCCGCAAAGCAGGCTGCCAGAAAAATTCCGAAGGTGATCCATATCATGCAGTCTCTCTAACCTGCCCGACATCGCGGCTCAACCCTGTCTCGCGCTCGATATCCTGCGCCTTGAGGCGGGCCAGCGCCTCGTAGAGCGTATCGCTCCAGTCGGCGGCACGGGGGGCGTCCTGAGCGGCGGCGCGCACCAGAAACTCGGTTTCAGGCAGGGATTTGGCGTAGATCATGGGGGAGTGGGGCAGGATCACCGTGCCGCCCGCCCGCAGCATGGCCAGCATGAGCCAGCCCAGTTTCTGCCGACCATTGGTGCGGGCGCGCCGGGTGATGCTGTCATAGCCACCGGCCCGCACCCGCCCGCCAATTCCGGCGTAGATGAAGCGGGCGGCAAAGATGCCCGGCCGTGCCGCGAGCGGAAGCGCAGCAATCCCGGATTCAGAGCGGTGATAGAGCGCTTCGGCCTCGTGCAGGAGTTTGCGCACCATGCGACGGTTCTCGGGGGTTGCCGTTGTGCTGTGCAGGAAGTCGTCGGGCGTCATGCCTGCCTCGGAGAGCCAATCGAGCGGCAGATAAAGCCGCCCCTCGCGCGCATCTTCGCCGACATCGCGGGCAATATTGGTGAGTTGCATGGCAACGCCCAGATCGCAGGCGCGTGCCAGTGCATCACGGTCGCGCACCCGCATCAGAACGCACATCATTGCACCCACGGCAGAGGCCACGCGCGCCGCATAGGCCCGCAGCTCGGACAGGGTTGCATAGCGCCGCCCTTCGGCATCCCAGGCCAAGCCCTCGAGCAGCGCATCCGGCAGGGCGCGCGGCATGTCGAACCCCTCGATGATGGCGGCAAAGGCGCGGTCGGCGGGGGCATTGCGGGGTCGCCCCGCATAGGCGAGGTCCAGGCGTTCGTGCAGCGACAGGACCGCCGCCGCCTTTTCGCGGTTCTCGTCCACGGCGTCATCGGCCAGACGGCAAAAGGCATAGAGCGCCAAGGCCGGATCGCGGACCCGGCGCGGCAAGAGTTTGGAGGCGGCGTGAAAAGAGCGTGACCCATGGCGGATCGCCTCTGTGCAATGCGCCAGATCACGCGGGGCAATCATCGCTCTACCCCCACGGGCACCGCATCGGGCACCAATTGCGCCAGCACTTCGGCGCTGGAAATCACCCCCGGCAAGCCGGCGCCCGGATGGGTGCCTGCCCCGACCAGATAGAGGCCATGCGCCTCTTCACTGACGTTATGGGGGCGGAACCACGCGCTTTGCAGAATGCGCGGCTCAATCGAAAAGCCGGTGCCATAGGGGCTGAGATAGCGGTCGCGAAAGGTTTCGGGTGTGAAGACCTCTGACGCGGTCAGATGCGCGCCCAACCCCGGAAGCAATTGATCTTCGAGCACCTTTTGCACCTTTTGGCGATAGGGTTCGGCCTCGGCGGCCCAATCTACCGGATCGGCATGGCCCAGATGAGGCACCGGGCTGAGCGCGTAAAACGTGTCCCCCCCCGCAGGAGCAACACCCGGATCGGTGACGGAGGGGCGATGCACATAGAGGCTCATGTCCTCGGACAGAATGCCACGCCGGAAGATGTCGCGCACCAGCCCTTTGTAACGGGGGCCGTTGAGAATGGTGTGATGGCCCGCATCCGGCCACATCTCGCGCGTGCCTTGGGTGCCGAAATACCAAACAAAGAGGCTCATCGACCAGCGCGAGCGTTTGAGCCGTGCCGGTGTCCAGCGCCGTTTCGTGTGATTGCGCAACAGGTGGTCATAGGTGTGCCCGGCATCGGCATTGGAGACGACGATATCGGCGTTGATCGCCTCACCACCCAACAGCTTGACGCCCGTTGCATGGCTCTTGGTGATGACGATCTCATCGACCTCGGCCCCCTGCCGGATCAGACCGCCCTGCCCCTCGATCACCCGGACCATGGCGCGGGCGATGGCATCGACACCGCCGATGGCGTAATGCACGCCAAAGGCCGCCTCCAGATGGCTGACGAGCGCATACATGGACGTCACGTTGAAGGGATCACCGCCGATAAAGAGCGGATGGAACGACAGCGCCATGCGCAGGCGTTCATCCTTCATCCGCCCCGCCGCATGGGCATAGACCGAGCGGTCGGCCCGCAGCCACGCGAATTTCGGCAAGACCTTGATCAGGTCTACCAGACGGTGCATGGACCTGCGCCCCAGATCCTCGAAGCCGAACCAATAGCGCGTCTCGCTGTCCTTGACGAAGCGATCATAGCCCGCCAAGTCGCCGGGCGACAGGCGCGAGACCTCAGCGCGCATCGCCTCCCGGTCCTGACGCGCCGTAAAGGTGCTGCCATCCGGCCAGCGGATTTCGTAGAAAGGATCGAGCGCGCGCAGATCGACATCGGTATCGAAATCGCGCCCGCAGGCCGCCCACAACTCGCGAAAGAGCTGCGGCACGGTGACAATTGTCGGCCCCAGATCAAAGCGGTGACCGTCCTTGGTGATGCTGGAGCCGCGACCGCCGGGGCTGTCAAGGCGGTCCAGAACTGTCACGCGGTATCCTTTGGCCCCCAGTCGCATCGCAGAGGCCAACCCCCCGAGCCCGGCCCCAATGACCACTGCATGCGGGGCATCGGCGCGTGTGGCCTGTTCCATCAGGCGCGGATCGACTCTTGTCAACATAAGATGACCCTACATGTGTCTAGTTTAATTGACAATCATTTCTCGCGCCTCTTTTCTTGTGCGTCAAACCGTGTCAGACTTATCTGACAGCCCGGAAAGGAGCGGTGCCATTCAAACCGTCAGCCTCAGTTTTTTCCGCTTTTCGCGCGGTATCGACCGGCTCTGGGCGCTGACCATGATGGGCGCGGCGCGTCTGGCCCTGCCAAAGGTGCCGGACATCGGGTTCTGGAAGCTGTTGGGGTCCGGAACAGGTGAAGGCTTTACCCCCATTCCGAACACTGGCGTCTATGCCATTCTTGCCGTCTGGCCGGACGCGGCCACGGCCCGCAAACAGACAGAGACCGCGCCGATTTTTGGCCGCTACCGGACGCGCGCCACCGAAAGTTGGACGCTATTCCTATCGCCCACCTCGGCGCGGGGGCATTGGTCGGGCGAAGCCCCGTTCCAGATCACCAGCCCCGCGAGCACCGGCCCGCTTGCGGCGCTCACGCGTGCCACCGTGCGCCCACGCAAGGCGCTGCAATTCTGGCGTCGCGTGCCGGATATCAGCGCGGTGATCGGAGCGGACCCCAACGTTGCGTTCAAGATCGGGGTGGGCGAGGTGCCGTTCTTGCATCAGGTCACATTCTCGATCTGGCCCGATGCACAGAGCATGACAGCGTTTGCCCGCCATGACGGCCCGCATGCCCGCGCCATCGCCGCCGTGCGCGATGGCGATTGGTTTCGCGAAGAACTCTACGCCCGCTTTCGTGTCATCGGCGATCATGGCACATGGGGGGGCACGAGCCCGCTCACTCACATCAAAGGACAGATATGACCGCAGCTTTTCCGTTTTCCGCCATTGTCGGTCAGGACGACATGAAACGTGCCATGATCCTCACGGCGATCGAGCCGGGGCTTGGTGGCGTGTTGGTGTTTGGCGACCGGGGCACTGGCAAATCCACAGCCGTCCGGGCGCTGGCCGCTCTGTTGCCGCCCATTCGCATGATCGACGGCAGTCCGATCAATGCAGAGCGTCCCGAAGACACGCCCGACTGGTCCACCGCGCCTCTGGGCGACATGGTCGAGCGGCCAACCCCGGTGGTTGATCTGCCCTTGGGTGTGACCGAGGACCGCGTGACCGGCGCGCTTGATATCGAACGGGCGCTGACCTTGGGCGAAAAGGCGTTTCAACCGGGACTCTTGGCACGGGCCAACCGCGGCTATCTCTATATCGACGAGGTCAATCTTCTGGAGGATCACATCGTCGATCTTTTGCTCGATGTGGCCCAATCCGGCGAGAACGTGGTCGAGCGCGAGGGTCTCTCGATCCGCCATGCGGCGCGCTTTGTGCTGGTGGGCTCTGGCAACCCCGAAGAGGGCGAATTGCGCCCGCAACTCTTGGACCGCTTCGGTCTCTCGGTCGAGGTGCGCTCGCCCAAGGACATCGAAGAGCGCATCGAAGTAATCCGCCGCCGCGACGCCTATGAGCGCGACACGGCCGCGTTCATGGAGAAATGGCAGGCCGAAGATGGTCACATTCGCGCCGCCATCCTCGCCGCGCGCGAGACCCTGCGCCGCGTGGGCACGCCCGAGGAGGCCTTGCGCGATTGCGCGACGCTCTGCATCGCCATCGGCGCAGACGGGCTGCGCGGCGAATTGACCTTGCTGCGTGCCGCCCGTGCATTGGCGGCCTATGAGGGGGATGCCGCCGTGACCCGCGATCATCTTGCCCAAGTGGCGCCTCTGGCGCTCAGCCACAGGCTGCGCCGCGATCCCTTGGACGAGGCGGGCAGCGCCACGCGCATCGCGCGCGCCATGTCCGAGGTCTGGGGATGACGCCGAGCCCGGCATGGGGGCGCGCGCTGCGGGCGCTCACCTTGCTGGCGATTGATCCCGAAAGGCTGCGTGGTCTGACGCTGCGGGCCCGCGCCGGGCCGGTGCGACAGGCGTTTGAAATGGCCCTCGCCCGCCTGCCCGGCCCCGCCCGCCGCATCCATCCCGACCTGACGGATACACAGCTGTTTGGCGGGGCTGATATTGCCGCGACACTGACCGCCGGACGTCTCATTCAGAGTGCGGGACTGGCGCAGAGCCCGTCCCGGCTGATCCTGACCATGGCCGAGCGCACACTGCCGTCGCTTGCCGCACGGCTGGCGCAACTGCTGGACCAGAGCGGCGCGCATGCGCTGGTGCTCTTGGACGAGGGGATCGACGGCGAGGAGGCGGCACCGGCAACCCTGACAGAGCGGCTCGCGCTGCATGTCACACTGGACGATATTCGCCACGATGCTGCCCCCGCCCTGATGCCGGCCCCCGCCGATCTGAGGGAGGCGCGCGACAGGCTTGCGGGCGTAACGCACAGCCCCGAAGATATCGCCAGGCTCACGGCGCTGGCTGCCAGTTTCGGCATTGACAGCCTGCGCGCGCCGCTTCTCGCGCTGTGGGCCGCCCGCGCTCTGGCGGCACTGGCGGATCGCGGCACGGTCACGCAGGACGATCTGCGCGAAGCCGCAGAGCTGGTGTATCCGTCGCGGGCCACGCAGCTGCCACAAGAGCCCGAAGACGAGAGGCCCGACGAGACACCCGACCCCGAGGACCAATCCAGCGCGGAAACGCCCGACATTCCCGATGAGGTGCTGCTCGAGGCGGTGGCGGCCCTGTTACCCCCCGCGCTGCTGGACAGTCTGGCCAGCCGCTCGGGTCAACGCCGCGCCGCTGGCTCGGGCGCGG